>NZ_MJKK01000001.1:0-518583 GCF_002138755.1 Campylobacter sp. P0109 | reverse complement strand
ATTCTTTATATCTTATATTTATTAATCTATAGTTTTAGTATTTATTTGTTTTTACCTTAATGGATGAAATGGTATAAATCGCTTTTTATTTTATATATTTTTATATATTTTTATATATTTTTATATATTTTAACTAGTTTATTAATTCTTGGATATTTTATTATCATAAGTTGTTAAGCTTAGATGTTGTAGTGTTTTTATGGCTTATATTATTAATCCTTTAGATATTTTTGTTATTGATTTGGATGGAACTTTATTAGATACTAATTATACTAATCTTATATTATATAAAGATGTTTTAAGCAATAAGTTTGGAATGTCTCACTTAATAGAGTTACTATAAAAACTTTAAACAACTGTTTGGAAAATCCATTATCTGCAGTAGAATTACTTAAAATAAAAGAGTATAAAGATCAAATTTATTCTAAATATTTAATTTAACAAAAGTAAATTATTTACTATATTATCTAATATTAGAATTTCATAAAACAAATAGAATTATTTTATTGACTAATACTAATAAAAATAGAGCTGATGAGCTTATAAAATTTTTATGATTTACAAAATTATTTTTCTTATATCTATTATAACTCTAGCAGAAATAAGCATTATAATTTGATTAATAATTTAAATTTAGTTCCTAATAATCTTATTGCTTATGATGATGAAACAATGGAAATTTAAAATGCAAGAATGCGTGAAGTAAAACTATATTATCAAATTTTTATATAGGATAAAATATGCAAAAATATAATATATTTGATTTTACAATTAGTAGAAATGATTTTTATCTAAAAATATAAAAGCCTTTTATAGCTTAGATTATATTGGTAATTTACGTGTTGATTGTGAAAATTTAAAAAAAAATCCTGCTAGATTTATTTATACTATTAAAGAGGATTTTTACAAACCAAAAGATCAAGGTAAACTTAATAATATTTCAAATATATGTTTTAAATATATCTATACTTTTTTATCAAATATTGATTTGCTTAAATGGTCTTTTAAGCATTAATATTATGTTTGTTTGGTTTCTGATATATATACTAATAATGAAAAAATGCGCTTTAGAGATAGCTAGGTTTGCGTGAATAATTTAAAAGATGGTATTGATTTTTTCTTAGAGTTAAAGATGATGAGTGTTTGTATATATTGCTTCTAAATTTGTAAATAAATGGAGTCGTGATTGCAAGTGGATTAGCATTTATATGTGATGGTATTGCTCATAGGGCTGCTTTTAAATTTAATATGCTAACAATTACGATTTTACTAAGTAGGATAAAAGAGATTATCCCTAAATAAAATACTGATTTGGCAAACCAATATCTATTAATGGTGGATTGATTATTAGTAGATATTATAAAGATATTTTAAATTTTAAAGAACAAATGAGTGGATGTGTGTGAAGAGATAGATTGCAAGTGTTATTTAGCGATATGATGGTTTTAACTACTAGCTATAGCAAAAGTGATGCTAAAAAGAATAAAAAGTTAAATAGTTAGTGGTTCAAGACACGTTATAAAAAATCTAAAAATTATGGTATAAAATTTGCTGTTATATATGATGAGAAGCTTTATAATAGTAAGCAGTTTAATTTAAATATGGAATTTATAAACAAATATAAAAATTATCATGATACATCTGAGATAAATAAAAATATACGATAATTTAAGTTTATAAGCTCTCAAAATGCTGAATTAAGCTATACTAAATTTAAGAGTATTTAAATTTGAAATTCTAAATTAATAATAGATTATATTAAATAAAGATAAAGATAATAATATTAAAGAAAAGATAATATAAATTTATCTTTATAAATAATTATTTGATTTAGTTTTATTTTTTCTTAAATTTAAAATAGTTAATATTCTCATTTTATAAGTTTTTATATTTTATTAGCATAACAAAAAATATGTAAATAAAATATAAAATTGGTAAAAGATGGGAATTTGAGTATTTTTAAAGCTAAATTTAGCTATATTAATAATAAAAATTATTATTTGGATATATAGATGGAATTTGGTTTTATGCAACTTTTTTATGCATTTTTGCTTACGCTTTTTGCTGGGTTTTCTACTTCAATTGGTGCAGTAATTGCATTTTTTAGTAAAAAAGATGATTATAGGCTTCTTAGTATTGGGCTTGGATTTAGTGCTGGAGTGATGATTTATATCTCATTTATGGAGATTTTGCCTAGTTCTATGGATGATTTTGCTAGAATTTTTGAAAGTAAAAATGCTGAGTTTATAGGACTTTTAGCATTTTTTAGCGGAATAGTTTTAACTGCTTTAATTGATAAATTTATTCCAAGCGATTTAAATCCCCATGAACCAAAAGATAGCCTTGATGAGCTTAAATTTTGCCCACTGCCAAAAAGTAATGAGCCACGTCCAACCTATCATCCAGGAATTAGTCAAAAGAGCTTAAAGAGCTTAAAACGAACCGGGATTATTACTGCTTTTGCTATTGCGATACATAATTTTCCTGAGGGATTTGCGACATTTATTAGTAGTGTTGAGTCGTTAAGTTTTGGGCTAGCAATTGCTGGGGCTGTAGCATTACATAATATTCCTGAGGGACTAGCAGTTTCATTGCCAATATATCATGCTACTGGAGATAAAAAGCGAGCCTTTGCCTATTCGTGTTTATCAGGACTTGCTGAGCCTATTGGCGCAATTGCTGGAGCATTGATTTTGATGCCTTTTATGAATGAGACAGTGATGGCTAGTGTTTTTGGTGTTGTTGCTGGAATTATGGTTTTTATTAGCTTTGATGAGCTTTTACCAGCAGCTAGGAGTTATGATAAGGCACATGATAGTTTATATGGTTTAGTTGCTGGTATGGTGGTAATGGCAGTGAGCTTGATTTTACTTGGGATCTAAATTTTGTATTAAATTTAGATCCATAATTTAGCTAATTTATTTTTTTATCTTAGTAGTACGGTATAAGAAACTAAATACTTCAGCGACGGCTTTGTATAAATTTGGTGGAATTTCTTGATTAATATCAACTTTGCTTAGAATCTCGACTAAGTCACTATCTTCTCTAATGGGAACTTTATAAATTTTGGCTGCTTCAATGATTTTATTAGCTACTTCACCTTTGCCGCTAGCTAAAACCATTGGAGCATTGTTTTTATCTTTATTATAACCTAGAGCAACTGCCTTTTTAATTTTTTTTGCCATCTTATGCCTTTTTGTTAAATCCAAAATCAAATGCCCTGTCAGCTTGATGATACGGGGCTTTTTTAGGTTTATGAACCAAAGTAAAGCTACTAACTATTAATCCCAATCCAGTGATTGCACTTTTTAGTTCTTTACTAGCACTTAGGATTAGGTTTTTAAATTCAGCCGTACCAGTAGCAATACTAATATCGATATATTTGTTATCGTTTAAGGCAATTACGATATCAACATTACCAAAATGAGTAAAATTTAGATCAATTTTAGCGTAGAAACGTTTCTTTTTACCTTGTTTAAAAGCTACGCTACTACTCTCAAGCGCATCCCATGAGTATGGTAAGTATGTTTGAAGCGAATTTTGTGCATAGCTAATTAGCTGGTGCATTTCGATTTGAGTTAAAAGTCTATTTATATTTTGATTTAACGCAGCCTGATTTGGTTGATTGGCTGTGGCTTCTTTTAGGGCTAAAAGTGTGGCTTTAACATCGTTTTGTAGTGTTTGAGCAGCTAGATTTTTATCATTTGGAGTGATATTTGCTATATCAGCTTTAGCTAAATTTGTAGCTTTTATCAATCCTTTTAGTTCAGCTAGATGGCTTTTAGCATCTTGGCTATTTTTATCAAAAAAGTTAATAATATTTGATAGCTTTCTAGCAGCCATAGAGAGTTTATCTTGTAGATTTAGATTATTAGCATCAGTGTTAATATGTTGTATGAAATTACTTAAATTTGTGCTATTTTGAGATTGATTTAGACCGCTTATTAGACTTTCTAAATTTGGCGTAGATTGAGCGGTTTGTGCTATTGTAGCGCTATTAATCTGGCTTAGCTGTGTAGATTCTAGCATAGCTGAGAGGCGATTAGCACTGGCTGCTATATTGTTTGATAGCTTAAATTCTTTTATATCAAGAGCGGGATTATTTATATTGGATTTTAGTGAATTTAACTCAGCTTTGATATCTAGAAGCATTTGGCCTAGCTGCGTACTTAGAGGTTTGACATTTTTTAAATTTGGGTGGTTAAAATTAATCTGTGATAGCGAAGTTTCTATATTTTTGATTATATTTTGACCTTGGTTTATAGCTCGTGATATATTTTGCTCTATTGAGAGTGGATTTTTGGGATTAGTTTGAATTTGATATGCGATTTTATCAAGGAATTTCGCCATATGTTCTAGCTTAGTATTTGCCTCTAAAAGCGGCTTAAAATTTGAGTTTTGTACAATTTGGTTATTTTTTAATTTATTTTTTTGTAAAATTTCTAAAAGCGCATTAAAGCTCTCTTGTGGACTACTTTCTTTGGTATTTGCAAGACCCATAAAGGCTAGCGTAAGATCTTTATTAGTAGTATTTTTCATCAGTGATAAAAGTTCTTTAATGCTTGATGGTAAAATTTCAGCCTTTAGAGTTTGGGCGAGTTTAGCCTCTAGCATTATGCCTGTATCTTTGATAGTTTGGGCAATGTTTGTTGTTTTAATATGCTCAACTGGTTTGATAAAACTTTCAAGCTTTGCACCAAGTTGACTTAGCTTCGGGTCTGATTTTATAGAATTTAAAAGAGAGGCTAGATCTTTGGCTAAATTTGGTGCTACTTGCGATGATTTTATCTGGGCTAAGGCATTTTGTTTATATGTTCCATCATCGATATTAGCCTTGAGTGCATTTAATAGTTTTGATGTGAATTTATTTAATTCTAAATCGAGTTTAGTCTGCTCAATTACAATACCTTGGGTTGGTTTTTTTAGTATGGTTTTGCCATCATTTAAGCTAGTTGTATTACTAGTCTCTTTAGATGATTTTTTATCATCTTTGGTTTGGGTTGGTTGTTGGGTTGGGGTATTATTTACTATTATCATCATTTAACTCATCAAAAATCACACTATGACCACCGTGGCGAGTAAATGCCACCTCTTGGTCTTTGGGTACATTTTTTTGAAATGTAGCAAAGATTATCAAAAATGCCAACAGTGTAATGTAGTAATATATAAAAGCTGTAGCGCCAAATTGGTTTATTAAAAATCCTATAATTATTGTAGATAAAAATGAACCTATTAAGTAGTTAAATAGTAAAGCTCTTACAACTTCGACATAAGTAGTTTTATCCGTTACAACATCGTTTGCCCTAGCTAATGCTAGTGCGTAAAGTACAAATATTCCAAAACCTAAAAAGAAAACAATAAGATACTGTAAAGCAATACCTGGGTTAATAAATATAAATATAAGGCATGCTAGCAGTGCTATGCTAGAGGCTAAAATAATAGCAAACTTTCTACCAAATTTATCAGAAATAGTTCCAAATATAGTATGTGCCATAAATCCGCCACTCATTCCAATAATTATAAAAATTCCAGCTTGTGCTGGGGTATAGCCTTGGGTTATTATAAATAGTGAAGCCATTGAAAAAAATCCATTCATTGTAAGACCAGCAATTATACTTGTAGCAAGCGCTAATGGGGCGATATTGTAAATTTTAGGCAAGCTAATACTCATTGCTTTTGGGATTTTAGGTGATTTGATTTTAAGAAAATTTAATGGAATTGAACCTAAAATGATTGCAATTGTGCCAATTAAAAATACCTTCGTAGTGCTTAAATCCATACTCATAATCACAGCGCCAATGGCAAAGGCGCTATAAAAGATAATTTCATAAAATCCAAGCACCCTTGAGCGAACAGAATTTGAAATCTTCTCATTTAACCAACTCTCTACAATTAATACAATACTATAATAGCAAAACCCTAGCATAAATCTTAAAATAGCCCAAAATATGAGATTTTCACTTATATCATGAAGTAGGGCTGAAATGGCAAAAAGCGCAGTAAATATAGCATAAGCCCTCATATGTCCTACATGTGAAATTAACCTATGCGATATAATTGTACAAGTAAGCGCTCCCATAAAAAAGCAAGAAGTAATAAGGCCAATTTGCGTATTTGAAGCTCCTAATTCATTTAGTAGAACTCCAGCAGAACTAACAACTAACCCACTAGCTATAAATATAAAGCTAACTCCTATAAATAAAGCACTAAGCGAGGTTATAGCTCTTTTACTTCCTGCCATAAAATACTCCAGCGCAAAATACCCCAAGTGGCATTAAAGCAAGTCCGGCTAAAAATGCGATTGGTTCTAAAATTCCGTGCCTAAGCAAAACAAAAAAGGAAATAATTAAAATAAAATAGCTAAGCAGCCTAAGCGGTTTAAAAGCACCTAGAATATCTATTTTACGAAATTTAGCTAACTTTTTATCACTTTTGGTAGTAAAATTTTTCTTATTTAAATTGTCTGAATTATCATTGTTTTTAATCTGCTCATCTTCGCTATCTTCAAAAAGCTCAAGTTCTTGCTCGCTTAATTGATAATTAACACTTTTATTCTCAACTCTACTCTTATATCCAAAATAACTAGCAAATAAAATAAGAGTAGAACAAATAAAGGCTACTTGTGAATTTAAAAGCTCAACCGCCCCAAAAGCCGAGCTAATAGCAATTAAAATAGCGTCTAAAATCAGGTAAAAAAAAGCTAAATTTTTAAATTTCATCTCTTTTCTTTAAACTCTTCATAGCTTTTAACTTGAGATTTATAGGCCTTATAGATATTATTTATCGCAGCACCAACACCTATGAAAATACCAACTCCAAGTCCCCAGTTTGAGCCTGTTAGTTCCTTTAATCCCCAGCCGATGCCAAAGCCTATAAGCACCGCAACTACGATTGAGATCCCAAGGCTTAGGCTATCAGCGGCTTTTATTGCGGTGTTTATCTTTTTGCTTTTTTGACTCATAGCGATTTAAAACTCTCTTTTATGGCTTGTGCGGTTTTGTCTAAGCTAGTTTGGCTTAGAGGCTTGCAAACAAAGCAAGTTTCAAACTGACTTGGTGCTAGATAGATGCCACGCTTTAGCATTTGAGCGTGGAATTTGGCAAATAAATTTGTATCGCTTTGTAGGGCTTGAGTGTAGTTAGTAACAGGATTTTCATTGAAGAAAAATCCCCACATAGACCCACGCACTTCAACTTGTAATCCAATCCCGCTCTCATTAGCAGCTTCTAGCATACTATCTGTGATAAATTTGCTTTTTTGCTCTAGTTCATCATATAAATTTGGCATATTATAAATTTTATTTAACGCAGCTAGTCCCGCAGCCATAGCAACAGGATTTCCGCTAAGCGTCCCAGCTTGATATACTCCACCAAGTGGGCTTATAAGCTCCATTATATCCTTTTTACCAGCATACGCAGCGCACGGCATACCACCACCAATGACCTTACCAAAGGTAACTATATCAGCTTCAATCTTATTTAATCCATAGCTACCAGTGGCACTAGCTCTAAATCCACTCATAACTTCATCAAAGATTAAAACCGCACCATTTTCATCACAAATCTTTCTAAGCCCATGTAAAAACTCATCGCTACCAGGCACCAATCCCATATTTCCAGCGATTGGCTCAACGATAATAACACCGATATCACCATTTTTAAAGCACTCTTTGACGCTATCTAGGTCATTATATTTGGCTAGATGAGTGTTTTTGACTATATCATTTGGGACGCCTAAGCTACTTGAATATCCAAAAGTGGTAGCCCCACTACCGGCTTTAACTAATAATCCATCGCTATGGCCGTGATAGCAACCTTCAAATTTGATTATTCCATCTTTTTTGCTATATCCACGAGCTAATCTAATAGCGCTCATAGTAGCTTCAGTCCCGCTACTAACAAAGCGAATTTTATCTAAATGAGGGAATTTAGATAATACTAATTGAGCAAGCTCAGTCTCTAATAAACATGGCGCACCAAAGCTTAGGCCCTTTTTGGCCGTTGATATCACAGCATCTTCTATATCCTTATCACAATGCCCAAAGATGAGTGGCCCCCAGCTTAAAACATAATCAATATACTCATTATTTTCAATATCATAGATAAACTCACGCTCACCCCTATCTATCATCACAGGAGTAGAACCAACTGAACCAAAGGCACGAACAGGCGAATTTACACCACCTGGGATATACTTTTGTGCTTTGAGGAATTCATCTTTATTTCTCATCTTTTTTATCCTTATTAAATGAAGTTATGTATTCAAATAAATTTAAAATCTCATTTTGAGTAAGAAAATATGATGGCATAATGCCTTTTGAGTCTGTGACTGCAGATTCGAATTTATCAAATTCAAGATTATTTATGCGTGGTGCCATCAAAGACCTCTCCTCATATTTATTAGTTTTTTTATTAAATGCTTTGTATTTTACTATCAAAGCGCCATCCCCTTTGCTTCCATGACACTTGTCACAGCCGATTCCACGAGGATTTTTATATAGCATTTTAGCATATTCGCTCTCAGTAATAAACTCTTCACTAAAAGCAAAAGTAATAAAAAGCAAAAAAAAGCCAATAAATTTCATAAATCTCACCTGAGTTTAATTTGAATTTAGGTATGATACAATTTTTGTAATTAAAAAATGCATAAAAGGATTAAAAATGCAAATAATTGATGGTAAAGAGATAAGTAACAGAGTAAAAGAGAGAGTAAAAGCTGAAGCTATAGCTTTAAAAGATATGGGAATTACTCCAACTTTAGCAGTTATTTTAGTAGGTGAAGATAAAGCTAGTCAAACTTATGTTGCAAGTAAAGAAAAATCTACAATAGCTTGCGAAATGGGTTCAGTAGTTCATAAATTACCTGAATCTACTACTCAAGACGAGCTTTTAGCTTTGATTGAGCTTTTAAATGCAGATGATAGTATAGATGGAATTTTAGTTCAACTGCCGCTTCCAAAACATATAGATAGTAATAAAATTTTAGAAGCTATTGATCCAAGTAAAGATGTGGATGGATTTCATGCTATAAATGTAGGTAAATTAAATAGCGGATTAGATGGATTTGTGCCTTGTACGCCACTTGGGATAATGGAGCTTTTAAAAGAGTATAACATTGAAGTTAGTGGTAAAAATGCCGTGGTAATAGGAAGAAGTAATATAGTAGGTAAGCCGATGGCAGCACTGCTACTAAATGCTGGGGCTACTGTGACTATAGCTCACTCTAAAACTAAAGATTTAGCAAAAGTTTGTCAAAATGCCCAAATTATAGTAGTTGCTGTAGGTAAACCAAATTTTTTAACTGCTGATATGGTAAATGATGGAGCAGTGGTAATAGATGTAGGTATAAATCGTTTAGATAATGGTAAGTTAGTAGGTGATTGTGATTATGATAATGTAGCTCCGAAGTGTTCTATGATAACTCCTGTTCCAGGAGGAGTAGGGCCAATGACAATTGCTATGCTGCTTAGCAATACGCTAAAATCAGCTAAAAATAGAAAATTAAAAGGCTAAACTTTGAGAAAAATTTTATCGAAATTCTATAATTTTTGTAGTGGTTGGACGGGGACAGTAATTATAGTTTTGTTTATAATATTTTTTATCGCTCAAGCATTTGTAATCCCTAGTGGCTCTATGAAAAATACTCTTTTAGTTGGAGATTATCTATTTGTAAAGAAATTTTCTTATGGAATTCCAACGCCACATATCCCTTTTGTAGAAATTCCAGTTTTACCTGATAGCGACGGTGATGGGCATTTGATAGCTAGTGATGGGCCAAAGCGTGGTGATATAGTAGTTTTTCGCTATCCAAAAGATCCTAAAATTCACTATGTAAAGCGTAATTTTGCTACTGGAAATGACGAAGTTATATTTGCTCCAAGTGCAATGTATCTAAGACCAAGCGGTGGTGATGATGAGATAAATAGTAAATTTAAAGATGCTGATATTGTAATATTAGGTGGTAAAAGATTTATAAAAGAGCCATATAAGATGGCTGGAATTCACTATGATAATAACACTAATAAGGATAATTATGGTGGATTAGAAGCTGATACATTTACTATTGCTGGTATGGTGGATTTTGCTATGAGTGAGGTAATGGTGCCAGAATTACCTAAAATTAATGGATTAAATTTCAACGCATATTACTTTAAAGTGCCACAAAATGAGTATTTCATGGTAGGTGATAATAGAGAAAATAGCAGCGATAGTAGATTTTGGGGTTCTGTGCCTTATAAATATATAGTTGGCAAGCCGTGGTTTGTCTATCTAAGCTATGATGAAAATTACAAAATTCGCTGGGAGCGTATCGGACGCTTAGCAAGTAGCTTAGAAGATATGGCAAAATAGTTAAATTTATATCATTTTATATGATATAATCAGATAATTTTAATTTAAAGTAGGTTTAGATGAATATTTCTAAGATTTATATAGCAAGTGATCACGCTGGATATGAGGCTAAGATGCAAGTTAAGAGTATTTTAGAAAATATGGGCGTATTGGTGATAGATTTAGGAACTGATAATGCTAAAAATAGCGTGGATTATCCTGATTTTGCTGCTTTAGTGGCTAATAGTATTAAAAGTAATGATGAATTTGGTGTGTTGATATGCGGTAGCGGGATTGGTATATCTATAGCAGCTAATCGCTTTTCTCATATACGCTGTGCTTTGAGTCATAATGCTACTATTGCAAGACTATCTAGAGAGCATAATGATGCAAATGTGCTGTGTTTTGGTGCTAGAGTAGTTGGCGCTGAGATTATTAAAGATATGGTTGAAGTATTTTTTACTACTGAATTTAGTGGTGGTAGGCATCAAAAACGAGTTGAAAAATTGGGAGTATGTCAATGTTCTTAGATTGGATTTTTTATACATTTTTTATCTGCTGTAGCCTTTATTTGGTTGTTATGGTATTTTATTATAAAACTTTACTTAAAAAAGAGCGTGCTATGCGTGATTTTGTTAAGAACAATCTAGATGATACTGAAATAATAATTCGCAAATTGCAAGTTCAACTTCAAAGAAGTCTTGGGAATATAGATATTTTAACCGATGAATTAAATAAAATTAAAAGTGATGTAAGCAGCTTAAGAGCTAGAAATTCTCAATACAGAGTAGAAAATGACAAATTAAGAGCTAGAATAAAAGAGTTAGAGGGCAAAATCGAAGCGCTATTGTAAAATAAATTTATTTATAGAAGGACTAGTGTGTATAGTTTATCACAAGAACAAAAAGATTATTTAGATTCAACTATTAGAAAGATTGCTGATTTTCCAAAGCCTGGAGTGATATTTCGAGATATTACCACACTTTTAGGCGATGGTAAGGCATTTAATCTTTTAATCTCTCATCTCTATGATAGATATAAAGATAAAGATATTGATTATGTAGTTGGGATCGAGAGCCGTGGCTTTATCTTTGGTGCGGCTTTGGCTGATAGGCTTGGGGTGGGATTTGTGCCTTTTAGAAAAAAGGGTAAATTACCAAGTGCTACTATCTCTGAAAAATACTCATTAGAGTATGGAGTAGATGAGATTGAAGCGCATATAGATGCCTTTAAGCCTAGAGCAAATCTATTATTAATAGATGATCTTATAGCTACAGGTGGCACGGCTAAGGCGGCTTGTGAGCTTATTTTAAGACTTAATGGAAATTTGGTTGAAATCATCTCTATAATAGATATTGGAATTGGTGGATTAAAAGAGATTAAAAATTATGCGCCAATTTATGTGGTATTACAGGAGTAGGATATGGAAGAGTTTTTAAAAGGTCTATTATATGAGTATAAAAATTGGGCGTATCTGATTATATTTTTATGGTGTATTGCTGAAGGAGAGTTAGCTCTTATTTTAGGTGGGATATTTGCTCATGAGGGGCATGTGAATTTAGGGCTTATAATATTTGTGGCTGGACTTGGTGGATTTGTGGGGGATCAAATTTATTTTTATATTGGTCGCTATAACAAAAAATATATCCAAAAAAAATTAGCCAAACAAAGACGCAAATTCGCCGTCGCTCACCTACTACTTCAAAAATTTGGCTGGCCGATTATCTTTATGCAGCGTTATATGTATGGATTTCGCACTGTTATACCTATGAGTATAGGAATCACTAGATATAGCGCTAAAAAATTTGCTTTTATAAATTTAATTAGCGCTTGGGTATGGGCGGCTATTACGATACTTTTGGCTTGGCATTTTGGTCAGCTCATTTGGGCTGGGATAGAGTGGGCCGAGTCGCATTGGTATTTTGCGGTGCCAATTATTGGTGGATTTTTAGCATCACTATTTTTTGGTTTAAAATATATGGAAAAGCGAATTTTAAATGAAAGGAAAAAGAGAAGAAATGAATGTTGAATTAATAGATAAAAAATTAGCTGATGTTTTGGCTGATTATGAGATAATTTTTATTGTTGATAAGAATTTGAGTCATAGATTTGTAGATGATCTGAGTGAGTTTGATTTTTACTCTTATAAGGGTGATGTGGTTTTAAATTTGCCTAGTAAGAGGCGGATTTATGTAGGGATTAAAAATCTTGATTTAAATTCTCTTAGATTGGCGAGTGCTACGGCTTTTAATGCTATTAAAGAGCTTAATATCAAAAGTGTCAAAATCGCTAGTTATAGCGGGGATTGCGTTAAGATGAGTTTTGAGGCTATGGTTGAGGGATTTTTGTTAGCTAGTTATAAATTTGATAGATACAAAAGCGAGAAAAAAGAGAATAAAATAGAAAAAATTCTAATTTCAACTGAGGATTATAATAGCAAAAAGATCGCCCTAGATGAAGCACAAATCGGTATAGATCACGCTCATATCATAGCTGAAGCGACTAATTTTACAAGAGATATAGTAAATGAAATTCCAGAGATCTACACCCCACAAAAGATGGCTGAAGATGCAAAAAATTTAAGTCTAAGCTATGCTAATATAGAGTGCGCTATACATGATGAAAACTACCTAAAAAGCCAAAATATGAATGCCTTTTTAGCGGTTAATAAAGCCTCAATCCATCCGCCGCGCCTAATACATTTAAAATACACCCCAAAACAGAGTATTAAAAGAGTTGTATTTGTAGGTAAGGGTCTTACATATGATAGTGGCGGACTAAGCTTAAAGCCAGCTGATTATATGCTAACTATGAAAAGCGATAAGAGTGGCGCAGCGGCTGCTATGGGAATCATAATGGGAGCGGCTAAGATGGAGTTGCCATTTGAAATTCACGCCGTTTTGGGTGCGACTGAAAATATGATAGGCGGAAATGCGTATAAGCCTGATGATGTGCTAATTACTCGTAGTGGAGTTAGTGTAGAGGTTAAAAATACAGATGCTGAAGGTAGGCTTGTTTTGGCTGATTGTTTGGATTGGGCGCAAAGTGAGCTTGACCCAGAGCTTCTTATAGATATGGCGACACTTACAGGTGCTTGTGTTGTAGGGCTTGGTGAATATACTAGTGGAGTTATGGGAAATAGCTATGAATTACAGAGTGAATTTAAAAATTACGCTAGTAGAAGTGGAGAGTATCTAACTGTTTTGGAATTTAATGATCATCTAAAAGAGCTTATAAAAAGCGATATAGCCGATATCTCAAATATCTCTTCAAGTAGATATGGTGGGGCTATTACAGCTGGAATATTTTTGGATAAATTTATAAAAGATGAGTATAAAGATAGGTGGTTACATCTTGATATCGCTGGGCCTGCTTATGTAAATAAAGCATGGGGATATAATCCAGCTGGGGCTAGTGGAGCTGGAGTTAGAGCGTGTTTATACTATCTACAAAAACTAGCTAGAAATCATCAAAAAGGTCAGAATTAATGGGATTATCAGTAGGTATTGTAGGTTTGCCAAATGTGGGTAAATCAACTACATTTAACGCACTAACAAAAGCTAGTAACGCCGAAGCGGCTAATTATCCATTTTGTACGATTGAACCAAATAAAGCTATAGTGCCAGTGCCAGATCCTAGGCTTGATGAACTCGCTAAAATCGTAAAACCAAACAAAATTCAACACTCTGTAATTGAATTTGTAGATATCGCAGGGCTTGTAAAGGGTGCTAGTAAGGGCGAAGGGCTTGGGAATAAATTTCTTTCTAATATTAGGGAAACCGAGGTGATCTTACACATGGTAAGGTGCTTTGAAGATTCTAATGTTACGCATGTAGAAAATAGCGTAGATCCAATTAGAGATATCGAGATTATCGAAACTGAGCTTATACTAGCTGATATAGAGCAACTTGCTAAAAAGATTGAGAAATTAACAAAAGAGGCTAAAGCAAATGTAAAAGGTGCTAAAGAGAGCTTAGAGTGTGCTAAAGCCTTAGCAGATCATTTAGATAGTGGCAAGAGTGCGGCGTCGTTTAGTGAATTTGATAGTGATGTTTTTAACGCTTTAAATAAAGAGCTTAGACTTCTTTCAGCAAAAGAGGTTATATATGGCGCTAATGTTAATGAAGATGAAATTTCTATCGATAATGAGTATGTAAAAAAGGTAAAAGAATATGCCAAAGAGCGTGGGGCAGAGGTTATCAAGCTTTGTGCTAAGATAGAAGAGGAGCTAATAGGGTTAGATGATACTGAGGCTAAAGAGATGTTAGAGAGCTTAGGAGCGAGTGAGAGTGGATTAGAGAGCATTATACGCACGGCATTTGCGAAGCTTGGGCTTATTAGTTATTTTACAGCTGGGGTTGTGGAAGTTAGGGCTTGGACTATACACAAAGGGTGGAAAGCCCCAAAGGCTGCGAGCGTGATACATAATGATTTTGAAAGAGGATTTATCAGAGCTGAAGTTATCAGCTATGATGATTATATCGCTTGTGGCGGTGAAGCCAAGGCCAAAGAAGCTGGCAAGATGAGATTAGAAGGTAAGGATTATGTCGTTAATGATGGCGATGTGATGCATTTTAGATTTAATGTGTGATAATTCAATCCGAATTTAGAGAGATCTAAATTCGGATATATTCTATATATTAATTTTAATTTAAAAACTTATTTTTCAATTATTAAAAATTTATAAACTATTATATAAATTGAGCTAAAGCACAAGATATTTTATTTATATATTTTTATAATTTTACTTAGTATTTATGATAATAAATATCAAATATTTTGTAAATTTTAAATTACTAAAATTTATTATATATATCTTAAATACTGATTTTACCATATATTTTTTGATTTTAATAAAAATATAAAAAGAGTATTAAAGTCTAAATTTAATTAAAATATATTATATAAATAATTATATATCAAAAAAATTTTAAGTAGTAAAATACAAATAAATGTATATAATAACACCAATTCTACATTATTTTAGAAAGGTCGAACATGGATAGACGAGATTTTATTAAAAGCTCAGCTGTTGCAGCTGCGTGTTCAGCAGCTGGTCTTACTGCGCCTAGCGCACTAAGTGCTGCTAACAAAGAGCAAGATTGGCGTTGGGATAAAGCAGTATGTAGATTTTGTGGTACTGGTTGTGGTATTGTCGTTGCTACTAAAGATGGTAAGATAGTTGCGGTAAAAGGCGATCCATTGGCTCCTGTAAATCGTGGTTTGAATTGTATTAAAGGCTATTTTAATGCTAAGATTATGTATGGCGAAGATAGAATTACTAAACCACTTTTAAGGGTAAATTCTAAGGGTGAATTTGATAAAAATGGTAAATTCGTTGAAGTTAGCTGGAAAAGAGCATTTGACGAGATGGAAAAACAATTTAAAAGAGCTTATAATGAGCTTGGACCAACTGGTATTGGTGTATTTGGCTCTGGACAATATACTGTCCAAGAGGGATATTCGGCTGTTAAGCTAATCAAAGGGGGTTTTCGCTCAAACAATATTGACCCAAATGCTAGACACTGTATGGCTAGTGCGGTTGTGGGCTTTATGCAAACTTTTGGTATAGATGAACCCGCTGGTTGCTATGATGATATAGAGCTAACTGATACAGTAGTGTGCTGGGGTGCTAATATGGCAGAGATGCATCCAGTTTTATGGGCTAGGGTGAGCGATAGAAAACTTCAAAATCCAAATAATGTAAAAATTATAAATTTATCTACATTTTCAAATAGAACATCAAATATCGCTGATATGGAGATTATCTTTAGACCGCAAACTGACTTAGCTATATGGAACTATATCGCTAGAGAGATTGTATATAATCATCCAGAAGCTATAGATGAAAAATTCGTAAAAGAGCACTGTGTATTTACTACAGGCCCAGCTGATATTGGCTATGGTATGAGAGATAATATCAACCACCCTAAATATCTACCAAGCGAGCTTGACACTGCAGCCAAAGAGAGATCTAAAGTATTAACTGAAGCCGAAGGCGTAACACTAGCATATTTAGGAATGAAAGCTGGTGATACAATGGAAAATAAACACACAGCTGCTCCAGATGCTCATTGGCAAATTTCATTTGATGAATTTAAAAAGGCTTTAGCGCCATACACACTTGATTTTGTAGCGAAATTAGCTAAAGGTGATGCTAATGAAGATTTAGAAGAGTTTAAGAAAAAACTTCAAACTCTAGCAAATTATTATATAGACCAAAAACGCAAAGTTGTAAGCTTTTGGACAATGGGTATGAATCAACACACTCGTGGTACTTGGGTAAATGAACAAAGCTATATGGTGCATTTCTTACTAGGCAAACAAGCTAAACCGGGCAGTGGAGCATTCTCACTAACAGGTCAGCCAAGTGCCTGTGGTACCGCTAGAGAGGTTGGTACATTCTCACACCGCTTACCAGCAGATATGGTCGTAGCCAATCCAAAACATAGGGAGATTACAGAGAAAATTTGGAAACTTCCAGCTAAAACTCTAAACCCAAAACCAGGTGCGCCATATATGAAAATTATGCGTGATCTTGAAGATGGTAAGATCAAATTTATTTGGGTACATGTAAATAACCCATGGCACAATACTGCAAATGCCAACCACTGGATTAAAGCGGCAAGAGAGATGGATAACTTCATAGTAGTGAGCGATCCATATCCAGGTATTAGTGCTAAGGTAGCTGACCTTATCTTGCCAACAGCTATGATATATGAAAAATGGGGAGCTTATGGTAATGCTGAGAGAAGAACTCAACATTGGAGACAACAAGTCCTTCCAGTAGGCGAGGCTATGAGCGATACATGGCAATATATGGAATTTAGCAAACGCTTTAAACTAAAAGAGGTTTGGGGTGAGAAAAAAATCGATAACAAACTAACGCTTCCAAGTGTCTTAGATGAAGCGGCTAAATTAGGCTATACTCCAGAATCAACTCTATATGATGTGTTATTTGCTAATGCTGAGGCTAAATCATTTAGTGCTGATGATGCTATTATAAATGGATTTGATAATACTGAAGTATTCGGTGATAGCAGAAATGTAGTTGGTAGCGATGGTAATGTATTTAAAGGCTATGGATTTTTTGTCCAAAAATATCTTTGGGAAGAGTATAGAAAATTTGGCGTAGGCCACGGTCACGACCTAGCAGATTTTGATACATATCATAAAGTTAGAGGTCTTAGATGGCCAGTTGTAGATGGCAAAGAGACTCAATGGAGATTTAATACCAAATATGATGTATATGCGAAAAAAGCAGCTCCAGATAGCGATTTTGCTTTCTATGGTAACGCAGGTGGCGCTCTACCAAGTGGGGATTTAACCAAAGTTACTAACCCTGAAAAAACTTCTATAAAAAATAGAGCAAAAATATTCTTTAGACCATTTATGGATGCACCAGAAACTCCAAGCAAAGAGTATCCACTATGGCTATGTACAGGTAGGGTGCTAGAGCACTGGCATAGTGGTACTATGACAATGCGTGTTCCTGAGCTATACCGTGCTGTTCCAGAAGCACTTTGCTATATGAATGAAGAAGATGGCAAAAAAATCGGCGTAGCTCAAAATGATGTCGTATGGGTAGAGAGCCGCCGTGGCAAAGTAAAAGCTAGAGTGGATTTCCGTGGTAGAAATAAACCACCTGTAGGCTTGGTATATGTGCCTTGGTTTGATGAAAATGTATATATTAATAAAGTTTGTCTAGATGCTACTTGTCCATTATCTAAACAGACAGACTTTAAAAAATGTGCTGTAAAAGTCTATAAGGCCTAAAATGCAAAGGCGAGATGCTATCAAGACGGGTTTTAGTTTAGTTGGACTTTTAGCTGCTAGCTCATTTGTTTATAAAGAGTATGCAAATGCTAAGCCTGTGCTTAAACTGCGTCCGCCTGCAGCTTTGGATGAAGATGAGTTTTTGACTCGTTGTATTAGATGCGGGCTATGCGTTGAGGCGTGTCCTTTTGATACGCTAAAACTCGCTGAATTTAAAGATAGTGGCGTAGGTATCGGAACTCCATTTTTTACCCCAAGGGATATCCCTTGCTTTATGTGCGAAGATATTCCTTGTGTAGTTGAGTGTCCAACAGAGGCGCTAGATCCTAAGCTAGTTACAAAAGATGGAGCTTTGGATATCAATATGGCTAAAATGGGTGTAGCAGTTGTTGATGAGAAAAACTGTGTAGCCTATTTTGGAATTCAATGTGATGCGTGTTATCGTGCTTGTCCGTTGATAGATAAGGCTTTATTGATAGATTATAAACGCAATGAAAGAACTGGCAAACACGCATTTTTATTGCCGATTGTAGATAGTGATTATTGTACTGGATGTGGTAAATGTGAAATAGCATGTATCACAGATAAAGCCGCAATAACCGTGCTTCCAAGAGATATGGTTATGGGTAAGTTGGGTAATAACTATGTAAAAGGCTGGGTAGAAGGTGATGATGCTAAACTAAAAGATGCTGATACTAAAATGCATTTAGATAGCAAAAAGGGTATTAAGTATCTAAATGGAGATGAGCTATGAAATTTACAATTGCTAGAAGGGTAGTTCAATTAGCTATTTTGGGATTGTTTATAGCTGGAAATATATATGGCGTAAATATCTTAAAAGGAAATTTAAGTAGCTCAGAGATCTTTGGTGTAATCGGACTTAGTGATCCATATGCTTTACTTCAGCTATTTTTGGCTGGATTTAGTGTAGGTAGTGCAAGTGTAATTGGGGCTTTGATTATGGTTGTCTTTTATGCTTTGATAGCACCTAGAGCATTTTGTTCTTGGGTCTGTCCAGTAAATATTCTAACAGATCTTGGTGCATACATAAGAACAAAGCTAAAAATTGGCAAAAATCTAGTTAATATAAGCTCAAATTCAAGATACTATCTATTTGCGCTGAGCTTGATATTTAGCTTTGCTTTTAGCATAGCAGCCTTTGAAAGTATAAGCTATATAGGGGCTTTTACTAGAGGTGTTGTATATCTTAGTGGATCGGCTATTAGTATAGCTATCATAATTATTTGTATAGAGGCTTTTTTAGGTAAGCGATTAATATGTGGTCATTTATGTCCTTTGGGAGCATTTTGGGCATTAGTTAGTAGATTTAGCTTAATACGCATTTATCACAACAGTAAAAATTGCACTCATTGCAATAAGTGCAAAGTTGTTTGTCCAGAGATGCAAGTCTTGGATATAGTGGGTAAACAAAGTGGCAATATAAGAAGCGAGTGTATAAGTTGCGGACGTTGCGTAGAGGCTTGCGATGATGATGCACTTAATTTTAGTATATTAAAATTTAGGAGAGAACAATGAAAAAGGGTTTGCAAAATGTTTTACTTAGTGCGACTGCAGCACTAGTTTTAGCAGCTTGTAATTTGAGCACAGGACAAGGCTCAGCAGTAGAAGATACACAAATTGGCCTTAGAAGTGTGGAACTTAAAGATGAAGTTAATGTAAAAAATCCAGTAATTACTTGGAAAGGCGATCTGCCAGGTAACAATGAAGTATATGAAAGAAGCTATGAAAATGCTCCGCCATTAATTCCACATAGCTTGGAGGGTTTGTTGCCTATTACAATAGAGTCTAATATGTGTTTGACATGCCACACTCCAGAAACAGCTAAAGAAATGGGCACAATTCCAGCTCCACAAAGTCACTATATGTATCTATCAACTGGTAAAAAAACAAAAGAGCTAAATACAGAAAGATTTAACTGCGTTCAATGCCACGTACCACAAGCAGATGCTGAACCGCTAGTTAAAAATAATTTTAAAGCTGATTTTAGAGATGGTGAGGGTAATAGATCATCTAATCTTATTGATGTTTTAAATCAAGGTATTAAATGATAGATAGGCGAAATCTCTTTGCTAAATTTAAGCAAAGAGAGCCTAGACTTATTGCACCGCCATATTTCAGCGGAGAGTTTGATTGCATTAACTGCCATGCGCCTTGTGTGTCTAGTTGCCAAAGAGAACTTTTGGAGTTTGATGATGGTAGAATTAAATTTAACCAGTATAAGCTTGGTTGTAATTTTTGTAAAGAGTGCGCTATAGCGTGTGAATCTATAGGTAAGAGCGTGTTAAATTTGGCTTATCCGGCTAAAATAAATGCAAGCGTAGAGATAAATACGGCTACTTGCTTGGCTTGGAATGAGGTTATATGCTACAACTGCTTAGATATTTGTAAATTTAGAGCCATAGAGTATTTAGGAATGTTTAGGCCTACTGTTAATGATAGTTGCGTAGGGTGTAGTGAGTGCGTAAGCGTATGTGTAAATAACTCAGTAATTGTAAGGGGAAATTGATGAGATTTTTTGTAGTTTTATTTATGGCTATTACATTTTTATGGGGTAGTTTTGAGTTAAAATTACCTGCAAATGCTGTAAGTGTCAAGCTTGATAAGGATGAGCTATTAATAGGGCTTGATAATGGTGAGCTTTATAATTATAGCATAAAGACTCAAGAGCTAAATAAGATGATAGATCTACCAAAGTTCTCAAATTATTTTGATAATGATATAGCACCAAAGATTTTTAGTATTGACAAACTTGGCGAAGTGGTAGCTATTTTGTATGAGAGCGATAATGGAACCAAGTCGCTTGGTATTTTAGAAAATGGAAATTTAAAGAGCTTTAAAATGCATACTGATGGAGTTAAAAAGATATTTTTACTCGATAGTAATCATGTAATTTTTGTTACTTTAAGTAGCGAGGTTGAGTATTATAATTTTAGAGAAGGTAAGGTTGTTTTTGAAAATAAATTAACTACTTCAAGCACTGGAGATGCTGCTTTTGATAGAAAAAATGGTGTTATAGCTATTGGGATTGAAGGTGGTGTGATATTTTATTTTGATACTAAGCTTAAAAGCGTTGTAAAGCAGGTAAATGCCCAAAAAGATACAATTTATAGCGTTGGTATTGATGGCAAATTATTAATTAGTGGTTCTGCTGATAAAAAATCATATTTTAATAACGGCTCAAAAGAGTTTTATTATGAGGCTAAATTTTTAGTATATTGTGTTGGGATAAGTAGTGATAAGGGAGCATTTAGTACAGAAAATAGTATAAAAATTATTGATAAAAATGGTGAAATAATTAAAAATATAGAGTATGATGGAGCTTCATTAAATTATTTAATTTTTAATGATGAGTATCTAATTGGTTCAAGCTATGATAATAAAATATATTTTTGGAGTATGTAATGAATAATATATCAAGTGTGGTTATAACTCTAATGAATCCTAATATTTGCGAAGAAGTAGCTACAAAAATAGATAAGATTTCAAACTGTGAAGTAGCTGCTAAAGAAAATGATAAAATAGTAGCTGTCATAGAGTCTGCAGATTTAGATGAAGAGTTGGCTACTTTTAGAATGTTAGAACAAATAGAAGGCGTAAGTACCGTAGCTATGATATATAGCTATCAAAATTTAGAAGGCGATATATCTAAAGCCAACTCAAATGATATAGGTAGTATAGTGCGCAAAATAGATGAAATGGATGTTAAAGATATAAAATATAATGGCAATCCAAATATTTGATTTGGATTAATTGTATATAAAACTAGGTTTTTTAAGCTCCTGTATTGGAGCTTAAATTAGATTGAGTTATATCATTTTGTGATAGAATTTGCATATTTTATTAATTCTTCACGCAAAGAGTAGATATCATCTGGCGTTTGAATATCATATCTTTTATCTTCACCATTTTGATCTGGTATGATAATATAAGATCCATTTGGACGATAATAAATTCTACATACCCATTTTGTTGTTTTATTATATAGATAAACATAAAAATAACTTCTTGTATCTTTATAATTCACATCGCTTGCTTGAATGGTTGGACTACAAACAAGTATGGAGCGCACAATATAAAATGACTGCAACTCTTCTTCTGTTGTTATTATTTGATTATCTTCTGCTGTGTTTATGTTGCTTTCTTCTATTTGGGATTGTTGCGAGTTATTGTGTGATTGATTTTGCTTAATTTGAGCTTGGATACTATCGATTTTTTCATTTGCAATGTCATTTATCATATTGGTAAATACTCTTTTGATATGAGATCTAAATTTATCTAAGACATTTCCAGTTATTCTATTGCTAGTAATTTTTTGAGCAAAAAATCTAGTAAAATCATCACTAGGATTTTCTATTTCTTGTTTAAATATATCTCTGATTTTATTATGATATATTTGCTCTGTAGCCATAGATGATAGGTCATCTATATTTAGCTTATCACACTTAAATTTTTCCAACTCTTTTAATTTGCTATCTATTAATTGATTCATATTGATAAGCAAGAAAGGAGTTAAATCCATTATATTAGGTTCTTGGCTATCAGTATAAAATCTATACTCTATACCGTTTGTCAATATTGCAAATTTAGCCTTAGTAACATTAAAATAACGCATAAGTTGATTACAATGAGTGTCTAAATTTTCACTATGATGCTTAGCTTCGATCAATATTAAAGGAGAATCATCTTTTAATATAGCATAATCAACCTTTTCTCCATTTCTTGTTCCGATATCTGCTGTAAATTCTGGTACTACCACAGATGGATCAGTTGCATCATATCCTAAAATTCTAAGAAATGGAACTATAAAGCTCATCTTTGTAGCTTCTTCAGTTAGCACTCTATCTTTTGTATTTTCTATCCTTTTAGAAAGTTTTAAAAGCTCTTCTTTAAACTCAGCCATTTTTATTCCTTGCTAATTTTGCGTAATTTTAGCAAATTTAAAATAAATAATCAAATTTAAATTCAGATTATTTTCATTTGTTATGCTTGTAAATTTTTTACAAATAAATGTAAAATATAATCTAGTATTGCTTAAGTTTTAAAAAATACCTTTTTTAGATAGAGTCCATTTGGTGGAGCGGGCATTTTTGTTAGTGGCTTTTGAGCTTTGTGAAGCTCTATAAATTCCTCTAGCTTTTCATCGCTAGTTGCAGCTTTTATAGCGTTTGCGACCATTAGCCTAACTTGAGCTCTTAAAAAGCCATTGGCTCTAAATTTAATAATAGTTAAATTTGGTTTATCGCTATATCTATTTATGCTAAATGCAGATTTTTGAATTTGATACGCATAAGCTTTGTAAATCTCTCTAATAGTTGATTTTTCACCACTTCCAACTTTGTAATATGGTTTAAAATCTTGCTTACCAATAAAGCAAGCAAGTGCTAAATTTAATCTTTTTAAGTCTAAATTTGGATAAAAATATACAAAATCACTCAAAAATGGTGATTTGTCACCATGATAGATTATATATCTATACTCTCTAGCTACTGCACTAAATCTAGGATGAAAATCTTTATCTACAATCCATATATCTTTAAGATTAATATATGGGCTAAGATGGCGGCTAATTTGATCTTTTAATCTATTTAAATTCCAAAAATCGCCACAATGCACGGTTGATATTTGATTTAATGCATGAACGCCTTTATCGGTTCTAGAGCCTGATAGTATTGGTTCATAAATTCCTACATGATTTAATGCTTCATTTATAGCATCTTCTACGGCTTGGACATTTGGTTGTGTTTGAGAGCCACTAAATTTAGAGCCGTTGTAGCTATATTTGAGAGCTATTTTCATCAGTATTTTTTTACCACTTTATTTATAAATGCTACTTGACTTAATAAAAATGTAACAACAAAAACAAGCGGAATTCCATAAAATGGATGTTTAGATAGTAGTAAAATTGCTGTAAAATATGCCGATAAAACAGCAAATATTCCAATATATACCATACCTTTTTCATATCTATATGTTACAATTCCAAAGCTTAGTGCAAATAGAGTACTGGCTAGAGGGAATAGGGCGATAAGGCAGTATATTGTAAGATTTTTAGCAACTTTTGGATCGCTACTGGTTTGTTTCCAGTATGCAGCTATACTAAAATTATCATTAGAACTATCTTGTATATTTGAACGAATCGTTAGTAAGTCATATTTTGAAACATTCCATTTATTATCTTTAATATCATAAATATAGCCATCTTTTAAGATTAAATTTAGTCTTGCATTCTCATTTGTGATATCGCCACTACTAGCAGTAATAAATCTTTCGTTATCTTTGTTGTGATTATATAATACAATATTTTCATATTTTGAGAGATTTTCATCTATATTTTGCTTATCTATAAATACCATCCACTCGCCAAATTTCTGCCCAAATTCGCTTGGTTTTATATTTAGGCTTAGTTTTGTTTTTTTATATGCTACAAAGTTATTATTTAAATTCATTGCAGTAGGCATTGCAACAAGAGCTATAAATAATAGCGTAATTGATAGTATAGTTGATATTTTTAGAAAAAATTTGGCTATATCTTTTGGATTGTATCCTAAGGTAAATATAACTATGCTCTCATTTTCTCTTGAAAGACGAAAAAAACTCATCGCTAAAGCAACAAAAAATCCAATAGGTATGGTAAAAAGTAGAATTTGTGGAAGCATAAATAGATATAATTTAAGAAGCTCAAAAAAACTAATATCTATATAGCTAGTAATTCTAGCAATTTGGATAAAAAATACAATTGAAACTATTAAAAATAGCGTAGCAAATAAAGAGGCAAAAGTCGATAAAAAGCTACTAAAAAGATATTGATTAACTCTATTCATATTAATCCTAAATTTATATTTGTAAAATTCTTAAGGCTTGCAGCAACGATAAATCCGCCAAAAAGTGCCGGAATAAATGCAATGGTTTTATCTTTTATAGATATGTGGATAAAAAGCTGAACTAATGCGCCTAAAAATAGAGCTATAAATCCCCACTCAAGCCCTAAAATCGCCACCATCGAAGCGATAAAAATACTATCAGCCTCACCCATTGGTTCTAAAATTTGATGGCGTGGGCGTAGCATTAGAGTGCTTTTTAGTATTACCATAATACCAATTATGATAAATGAGTCTAAAATATTGTTAATTTGAGTTATAGAAGCATATAATACAGCCAAAAAATATCCACTCATTAGAAGATAATTTGGAACAGCTTTTAGTCTAAAATCGATCGCCCCAAGGGCATAAAATATAGCAAAAATTAACGCTAAAAGCATAGCTAAGATTAAATTTGATTCTAAAAAAAAGGCAAAAATTGCCAAAAATCCTACTATTAGTTCAGATAACGGATAAAATGACGAAATTTTTGTTTTGCAGTTTTTACACTTTGCTTTAAGCATTACCCACGAAAGTATAGGTATAAGCTCAGTAGCGCCAAGCTTTTTAGCGCAGCTTGGGCAGCGGCTACGACTAAAGACAAAATCCTCTCCAATAGGTATGCGAGTGATTAAAACTGTAGTAAATGAACCAAGACATATCCCAAAAATAAAAAATATTAGCAACATTAAATTGCCCCAAATTTACGGTGAATGGATTTAAATTTAGCTATAATTTCTTCAAGTTCTTTGCTGTTAAAATCTGGCCAAAGAGTTGGCGTAAATGCTAGTTCTGCATAGCTAGACTGCCATAATAAAAAGTTGCTAAGCCTTTGTTCTCCACCAGTACGAATAAGCAGATCTACATCTCCAAAGCTAGCACTATCTAGATGTTTGGCTATGCTTTGTTCTGTAATTTTATATCCATTTTTAAGAGCTAAATTTACAGCTCTTGTAATCTCATTTTGACTTCCATAATTTATTGCTAGGATTAAATTTAATCCATTATTGTTTTGGGTTTTATTTTTTAGATTTGCTATGGCGTCTTTTAGTTTATTGCTAAATGGACTTAAATCACCTATAGTATGAAATCTAATATTGTTTTGTAAAAAAAGCTCCTCTTTGAGTTTGATAAATTTCAAAAGCAAATTTAGTAAAAAATCAACTTCGCTTTTTGGTCGTTTCCAGTTTTCTGTGCTAAAGGCATAAAGTGTTAAATTTTTTATATTATTTTTAGCACAATATATGGCAATATCATTGACCACATCTGCGCCTTTTTTGTGGCCATTAGTCCGTACTAAAGAGCGATTTTTAGCCCATCTTCCATTGCCATCCATAATTATAGCTAGATGATTTAATATATTCATATTGTAGCCTTTATGACTGTTTTTTGCCATAGAGGTGATACTTGTTTAATTTCAAATTCGCATCCTAACTCATCAGCTAAGGCCTTGCTAAGACTAACATAAGGTGAGCTAACTAGGCGAATTTTTTCATCTTTTATAGAGATAATTATTGGTGCAAATAAAGAAAATATCAGGTAAATTTTAGGATTTTTCCCAAGTAAAATTTGTATTAATGCAGAACGGTTATCATAATAAAATGGTATATGAAGTATGTTCTCATTTAATGCCATAATCATATCTGCGTATATGCTAAATTCATCTTTTGAGAGTGGATTTGCCATTTTGGATTTAATATATGGTATTAGCCATGAGAGATTTTGCGAGCTTGCTACCATCTCAATAAGAGCTACTCCATCATCTAAAACTGGCTTTATAATCTCTCTTTTAGTAAGAGAGTTTATACTTATCATACCGCCGCTTTGAGATCCGATATTAGCATAGTATTCGCTTCCTACTTCTAGATCTTTATAGCTTGTAGTGCTGATTGTTTTGGTGCCAAATTTAATATTATAACGATTAAATCTAGTTTGTTCTAATACTTTTATGATAACTGGCAAACTTGAGTTTATTATTGTTGGAATATTATTTGATATTTGAGCAGATTGAATTTTAGATAATTTATTTATCATATATTTTTTGCCAATTTAGTAATTTGTGATGCGACTAGTTCTTTTGATGTTAGTTCTGTTTGTATAACTGTCTCTTTGGTTATAAAGCTTATTTTGGTCTCATTGGAGCCAAATTTAATATCATCTCCTAAGATATTTAAACACACTGCATCAAGATTTTTATCCATTAGCATATTTTTAGCATTATGTAGAGCATTTTTAGCGTCCATTTCCATCTTAAAGCCAATTTTTTTACACTTTAAATTTAGATTTTTTAATATATCGATATTTAATTTTAGCTCAATTTTATCTTCCATTTGATCTTTTTTGATCTTGCCATCTTTGGGATTAGCACAGATAAAATCACTAACTGCTGCACACATTACTAATATATCATCTGGAGCGACTATTTGCTGATTTAATATGCTATTTAATTGGTCTGAGCTTTTAAATTTGATTATCTTATATGGGGTGTTAAAATCAATAGAGCTAATAAATACAACATCAGCCCCAGCATAGTAAAAGCTATCAGCTAAAGCTTTAGCCATTTTACCGCTTGAGTGATTGGTAATAGCTCTTGCATCATCTATTTTTTCAGTTGTTGGACCACCGGTGATTATAACCTTTTTGCCTTTGTAAAACTCATCTTGGTTTAATACTCTTTTGGCGGTTTCTACAATTAGCCATGGCTCATTTAATGCACCTTTTCCATAATCTCCACAAGCTAAAGTTTTAGTAATTGGCTCAATAATTGTAAAACCATCATCATTTAAAATTTTTAAATTTCGAATTGTGGCTGGATTATCTAGCATATTATTATTAGCAGCTGGAGCTATAATCTTAGGACAAGAGGCTGCTAGAATTGTTTGTAAAAATATATTATCAGCTATTCCATTTGCAATTTTATTGATACTATTAGCTGATGCTGGTGCGATGATAAGCAGATCATTTTTACTAAAGCTTATGTGATCTAAGCCATTTGTCCAGCTCTCATTAAGCGATGTTAAAACACCATCGCTAAGGGCTTCAAAGCCAACCGGAGTAGCAAATTTAAGAACTCCATCGCTTAGTAATACTTTAACATTGGCTCCATTTTTTTTAAGCAGACTTAAAATTTCATAAGCTTTATAAAAGCTAATACTCCCACAAACTGCTAAGAGAATATTTTTATTTTTCATCTTTTTTACCAAAGAATTTATAAAAGAATCCACTTTTATTATTTTGTTTGGCTCTAGCTATGATTAGGTCGCCTTTTTGACTATCGTGTGTTACGCTTGAACCTGCTGCTATTAGAGTATCATCAGCGATATTTAGTGGCGCAATAAGCTGTGTATCGCTACCGATAAATACATTTTTGCCTATTATGGTTTTATGTTTGTTTTTACCATCGTAGTTGCAAGTGATTGTACCACATCCTACATTTGTTCCACTATCAATTTGGCAATCTCCCAAATAGCTTAAATGGCCAGCCTTTACACTATTTAAATTTGCATTTTTAAGCTCTACAAAATTGCCAATGTGAGTAGAGACTATGTGGCTTTTTGGTCTTAGGTGTGCCATCGGACCAATATCACTATCAATTACGGTGCTATACTCTATAACTGAACTGCTTTTAATTATAGAGTTTTTAATAAGACAATCGCCTTTAATCACACAGCCACTCTCTATCTCGCACTCTCCTTCAAATTTGGCTCTACTATCTATAAATACAGTTTGAGGAAGTCTAATGATAACGCCATTTTTCATCAAATTTGCTTTTATCTGCTCTTGCATTATATTTTCAGCTTTGCTTAGAGCTAGCTTGTCATTAATACCCATAAAGTTTTGCTCATTTACTAAGACAGAGCTTACGCTTTTGCCAGCTTTCAACGCTAGTTCTATGGCGTCTGTTAGATAGTATTCATTGCTTGCATTTTGGTTATTTATCTGTGGTAGGACTGAATTTAATAAAGCCGTATCAAAGCAGTAAGCCCCAGCGTTGCATAGATTTATTGCTTTTTCATCTTCGTTGGCATCTTTTTGTTCTACTATTTTGATAACTTGATCGCCATTTTTTACTACTCTACCATATCCAAAAGGATCTTTAGATTCAAAAGCAGCTATAGTTATATCAGAATTTGATTGAGTTAGTGATATTAGTTCGCTAGTTGCAACTAGTGGCATATCAGCGCATATTATTAGAGTTTTATCAAATTTAGGTTTTGCTGCCATTACGGCTCCAGCAGTTCCAGGAAAGTTGATAGTATCTTGAGCGACAATATTTATATTATTAAATTCTCTATTTATCTCTGAGCTTACTTCATCAAATTGATAGCCTAAAACTACTGTTATATCATCAGATATTTGTAGCGATTTTTCTACTACATGAGCAATCATTGATCTACCGCTTAGAGTGTGTAGAACTTTAGATTTAGGTGATTTCATACGAGTACCATTACCAGCTGCTAGTATAATTATTGATATATTTTTCATGATCTTTTCTTTTGGATGAAATTTGACAATATTGTAGCTAAATATGGTTAAAATTGATTAAATCTAAATTACAATCTTAACAATAAATTTACATAAATTTCATACAATGGCAATAAAAAATTCTAAGGAAAATAATGAAAATTTCAAAAAAATTATTAATTATTACCGGTCTTATAGCTGTTAGTGGGGCTATTTTATGGTGGGGATTAAAAGATGATGAGCCAAAAGATAAATATATCACAACAGTTGTTAAACGCGGAGATATCATACAAAGTGTAGATGCAGTAGGTGAGGTATTTGCTAGTAATCTAGTAGATGTTGGTGCTCAAGTAAGCGGTCAGATAAAAGAGCTATATGTAAAAGTAGGCGATAAGGTAAAAGCTGGAGATAAAATAGCTCAAATAGATAGCATAAAACAACAAAATACACTAGACCAGCAGCTTGCGGCTTTGGAGATTTTAGAAGCGAAGTTAAACTCGGCTAAAATTTCAGTTGATATCGCATTAAAGCAGTATAAAAGGGAGCAAAACCTAGCTAAACAAAACGCCACAAGCCAAGAGAGCTTAGAAAATGCTAAAGATACTTATAGTTTAAAATTAGCTAGTTTAAAAGAGATAGAAGCTCAAATTAAACAAACTGGAATTGAGATAGATACTGCTAGAACAAATTTGGGCTATACTGATATTAGGGCGCCATTTGATGGAGTTGTAGTATCTGTGCCAGTAGAGGTTGGTCAAACTATCAACGCTAATCAAACCACTCCAACCTTAGTAAATATCGCAGATTTAAGCAAAATGGAGATAAGATTGCAAGTTAGCGAAGGAGATATACCAAATATTAAGGTAGGAAATAAGGTAGAATACTCGATTCTTTCAAATAATACTAAAAAATTTACCGCATATATAAGCTCAATTGACCCAGGTTTGACTACTTTAAGTGATGGCAAATACTCCACTTCAAATTCAAATTCAAGCAGTACTAGCTCAAGCTCAGCTGTATATTATTATGCTAAGGTAAATGTAGATAATAGCGATGAGATTTTGCGTATAGGTATGACAACAGAAAATAAAATAATAATTACTGAAAATAAAGATGTCTTATATCTACCTACAATGGCGATAAAATCAGGTAAAGATGGTAAATTTGTATATATTAAAAATGGTGATAAAATCGAACAAAGAGCTATAACTACAGGAATTACAAATGGTATAAATACACAAATTCTAAGCGGTCTTAGCGAAAATGAAGAGGTAATATATTTTCATCTAAACTCAGCTAGTATGCAAAATATGATGAATGGCTCTAAAAGACCGATGATGAGGTTTTAATGATTAGGCTAAGCAAAATCCGTAAATCCTTCAAAGTCGGTGATACTCAAACAGAGGTATTAAAAGGGATAAATTTAGAGATTAAAAAGGGTGAGTTTGTAGCTATTATAGGGCAATCAGGTAGCGGCAAGAGTACGCTTATGAATATATTGGGTTGTCTAGATACTCCAACAAGTGGTAAATATGAGCTTGATGGTAAAGATATAAGTAAATTTAATAAAGATGAACTCTCAAATTTAAGATTAAAAAAATTTGGCTTTATCTTTCAGCGTTATAATCTACTTAGTTCAAATGATGTCAAAAGCAATGTCGCCTTGCCTGGAATTTATGCTGGAATGAATAAAGATGATAGATTAAATAGATCTAAAGAGCTTCTAGCAAAACTTGGCCTAGAGTCTAAAATAGATACTATGCCAAACTATCTAAGTGGCGGTCAGCAGCAGCGTGTAAGTATCGCTAGAGCGCTGATGAATGGTGGGGAGATTTTGCTATGTGATGAGCCTACTGGAGCGCTTGATAGTGCTAGTGGTGTGATGGTAATGCAGATCTTAAAAGAGCTTCACAAAGATGGCCATACAATTATAATAGTAACACATGATAAAGATATAGCTAGTTGGGCAAATCGTATCATAGAGATTAAAGATGGCAATATAATTAAAGATGATATAAAAAATAATCAATGTTACGAAAAAAGCTCTAAAAACATATCTATAGAATCAAATTTCAAAGCTTTAAAAGATCGTTTGTTAGAGAGCTTTATGATGAGTATTGGAGCGATTAAATCGCATAAGCTTAGATCATTTTTGACTATGCTTGGTATTATTATAGGTATTGCTTCTGTAATTTGTGTAGTTGCTTTAGCCAAAGGTAGTGAGCAAAAGATTTTAGCTAATATCAATAGTATGGGAACAAATACAATTACGTTGCATTTAGGTAAAAATTTTGGTGATAAAAATGCTAGAAAGTTAAAAGATTTTAGTATTGAGAGCTATAAGATGCTTGAGAGTCTTAGCTTTGTAGATTATGCTACGCCTAGGATTAATGCTATTGGATTACTCACATATGGCAATAAAAATATAGATGCAAGTCTAAGAAGCGGAAGTGAAAATTTGCTTAATGTCTCTGGGGTAACAATTACGCATGGTAGGGATTTTGAATTTGATGATTTAAGATTTTCAAGATCAAATATTATCATTGATAATTTAACACAAAAAGAATTTTTTGAAGGTGTTGATCCTATTGGCAAAACAATTATATTTAATAAACAACCTTTTACAATTATAGGAGTAGGATATAAGGATTCAGGCTCATTTGGTGCTGATAATATTACTGTATATCTACCATATACTACAGCAGTAAATAAATTAACAGGCCAACAAAACATTCGATCAATAATTGTAAAAATTAATGATGAGGTAAATGCTCAAGTAGCTGAGAGCGGGATAATAGAGGCTATGAGTTCTATGCGAGGGACAAAGGACTTTTTTACTATAAATTCAGATACTATTATGCAAACCGTTCAAAGCACTGTAAATTCAATGAGTCTTTTAATCTCTGGAGTGGCTTTTATCTCACTGATGGTTGGCGGAATTGGGGTTATGAATATTATGCTTGTAAGTGTATTTGAGAGGACTAAAGAGATTGGTATTCGCATGGCAATTGGTGCTAAAAGTAGAGATATTTTACTTCAATTTTTAATAGAGGCGATATTGCTATGTGCTATTGGCGGGGTAATTGGAGTTGGACTAGCATATTTAGTTGGTACTATTATAAATGCTTTAGATACTGGATTTACGATGATATTTAGCACAGCTTCGATTATTATAGCTATTGGAGTTTCTAGTCTTATTGGGATAATTTTTGGTTATATTCCAGCTAAAAATGCATCTAAATTAAATCCAATTGATGCACTACTAAGGGATTAAAATGAGATATATAATTGTTATTTTTATAGCTATTATCTTTGGCGGATGTACCGGCAAAAAGCTAGATTATGAGATTAAAGATGTTGAGTTTTATACTCCTAAGTGGCATAAAGATTTTAACCAAACTACCTTAAATGAGCTTATTGATTTGGCTCTTAAAAATAATGAAGATATTGGTGTAGCGGTGTTAAATTTAGAAGTAGCTATGCTAAATGCAGGTATAGCAAGTGATGGCTATATCCCATCAATGAGTGGCGAGATAGGAGCAAATAGCAGTAGAGATATAGGCAAAAGTGATGAGTTTAGCAGCAAATTTAATTCTAAATTTAGCCTTAGCTATGAACTTGATATATTTGGTAAGATATATGATAATTATAAATCAAAAGAGTGGATAATGCACTCTAGTAGATTAACATTGGATAATTTAAGATTGACTATTATTAGTCAAGTAGCAAATAGTTATTTTAATATCTTATATCTTAATGACTCTTTGCGTAGTTTAAAGCAAAATTTAGATAATGCAAAGATGCTTGATGATATAGTTAAGGTTAAATTTGAAAATGGTAAAGAGGAGCTTTTAGCTATTAAGCAAAGTTCTCAAAATATATTAAAAATTCAAAATCAAATTCACTCTACACAAAGATCATTAGAATCTAACTATGAGAGTTTAAAAAATCTTACTAGAAGTGATAAAAGGTTTGATGAGCTTAGCTTAGATGGTGTTGAATTTATAGGAATTAGCCAGTTTGATGTTGGTGAGCTTTCAAATCGTCCAGATATTAATGAAGCAGTAGCAAAACTAAATTCGAGCTTTTATGAGTATCGTCTAAGTCAAAAAGAGCTTTTGCCTAGTCTTAGTCTTGGTGCAAATTTAAGCGATAGCGATAAAGAGTTTAAAAATAGCTTTGATTTTAATCAGCTTGGTGGAGTTGTGAGTTTTAGTTTGCCATTTTTGGACTATTTTAAGCTTAAAAAACATATTAAAATTAGTGAGCTTGAGTTTAATAAACTTAAATTTAGCTATGAAAAAACGCTAAAAAATGCCATAAATGAGTCTTTAAAATATCTATTATTTTATCAAACTGATAAAGCAACATATGATAATTTAGCCATAATGGTAAACGATCAAGCTAAGATTGTTGCAATTTATAAGAGTAAATATAATGAAGGAAGTGCTGAGTTAAAAGATCTATTAGAGGCGCAAAATAATCTAATCTCAGCCCAAATTTCACTCCTTAATCAAAAATTTGAGCTATTAAATGATGAGCTAAGCTACTATAAAGCCATTGCAAAGTAGATGAATTTATTTTCTAACTTTAGACAATTTGGAGTATTTATTGCTATTTGTATTGCGATTTTTACTCTAAATTTGTATCTAGAGTTTAGAAGTTATGAAGCTTTTAAAGTTAAGCCATATAGCTTTATTAAGGCTGATCTTTTATTTAGCGATAAAAGACAAGGAAAAAACTCCGAGTATTATGTTTTGCAGTTTAAAAGTGATAACTTTATATTTTATACTCGCTCTAAGAGCTTGCCAAAGTGTAGTAGTTGCGAAGTAGGGATAATAACTAAAAATCTTAAATTTAAAGATTATATTGCTGGTAGATTTTTCTTGCCTAGTTTTAAGATTAGTAAGCTTGATATAAATTATAGTCTTGCTAATATTCTTAAAAATGCAATCATATCTCAACATCAAAATCCTAAAATGCAAGAATTATATAGCGCCTTATATTTAGCAACTCCAATGAGTAAAGAGTTGCGTCAAAATGTTACTCACTGGGGAATTGCGCATATTATTGCAATTAGCGGATTTCATCTTAGTGTAATATTTATTTTTGTATTTTTTGTAGCTAGATTTACTATTGTGCCGTTGCAAGACCGATATTTTCCATACTTAAATTTAAGATTTTATATTAGTTTGATTTTGTTTATTTTAATGGGATTTTATCTATATATTTTAGATTTTACTCCTAGTTTCTTGCGTTCATATATTATGGGTGTGGTTGGGTTTTTATTGCTTAGTCGTGGGCTTAAGGTTTTTAGCTTTGGAAATTTGATTTTAGCAATATTGATTGGATTAGCTTTTAGTCCGCAATTACTATTTTCTATCGGATTTTATTTTTCATGTCTTGGGGTATATTTTATATTTTTATATATCTATCATTTTGGCAATAGAAGTGACCTTAGTAGTTTAAAGAGAATTTTGATGCATACTTTAATTCTTGAGATTTTTGTATTTTTAGCGATGAATATTCCTGTTTATTACTTTTTTCCTATAGCTAGCTGGTATCAAATTAGCGTAATTCCATTATCTTATGTTTTTATAATATTTTATCCAGTTAGTCTATTTTTGCATTTTTTTGGAATAGGCGGGCTTTTTGATGATTTTATGATTAGATTTATTGAATTTGCACCAGCTCAAGGCAAGGCTAATCTGGAGCTATGGCAGTTTATAGGGTATAATATTATTGCATTATTAGCAATATATAAAAAGTGGATAATGCTTTTATTGGCGTTACTTGGATTATTTGTCTATATTTTTGCCTTGATTTAAATTTATATCACTAAAGATAAAGTTATTTATTCCATTATTATATTTATATATTAGTTTTAATTTATGGGCTATTAAGATATTATGTACTATATATAGACCTAGACCAAAGCTTTTTTTGGCATTTGTTCCTTGTGTAAATGGTTCTATATAGTACTTTATATCATTTTCTAATGGCTGGCCTTTTGATGAAAATACTATCTCATTGTTTGTGATAGTGATTTTAACAAATTTGTCATCTGAATATTTTAGAGCATTATCAATTATATTTTTACATGCAATTGCTAAAAGTTTAAAATCTGCCTTTACAGTAGCATCATCTATGGCCTCAATTCCAACGCTAGACTCTTCAGCCATAGCAATATCTATAGCTTCATCTATTACATCTCTTACTTTACAAGGTTTTAATTCTCCTATTAATCTAGAAGTGGCACGCTCTACAGCTGCAAATTCATTTATTAAGCTCTCAAGTCGCTCAAATACATCGATTAAACGCTCTTGATTTTTATTTTTTTGAATCATCTCAGCAGTAATTCTACCTTTTGTAATTGGTGTTTTTAACTCATGCATGATATTGCGTAAAAAGAGCTGACGGCTATTATTTAAATTTTTAATCTGGCTAACAGCATCATAAAAAGCACTTGCTACCTGACTGATCTCATCATTTCCAGTGGCGACATTTTTGATCTCTAAATCCCCTTGAGCAAATTTATCAATCTGGCGTTTTAACTTTCCAAGCGGCATAATCTTACGAATAATAAATATATATGTAAGTAAGATAATTCCAGCTACAAAAGCAAAAATAATCTGAATAATTATATATCTATATGGCTGATATGCTGTATCTATAAGAAGTAGAGTATTGTCATCTTTGGTAACCTTTAAATAGTTTTTTTTCTCATAAAATAATATAGCGCTTGATCCTAATTCAGTAGTAATCTCTTCTAAGATTACAGCTTGATTTAGTATTTTTTCTTTTTTTTCTATATTATCTATTTGGGGCATATATAAATTTGAGACCTGTTCTTTATACTCATCTTCATTAATTAACTCATTTAAATGAAGTAAAGTAGCCCTAGCTACAATAGAATATTTGGTATTCAATTCTCTTGCGTAATTGGCTTTATCATACTCTATAAGCCATAAAAATGCTATTCCTATAGCCCCAATTCCAAGGGCGAAAATAAGCGTAATGGTGTAAAAAATTGATGAAAATCTCATTTTGCCCTTTTTGGTTTTAATTTATTGTTCTAGCTTGTAGCCTACGCCTCTAATAGCGTGGATATATTTTGGCTCTTTTGGATTTTCACCTATTTTGGTGCGAATACGACCTATGATAACATCTATACTTTTATTTGTGCTATCTTCATTTATGGAGTTGCAATTATAAATTAACTCTTCACGACTTATAGCGCCACCTTCTTTTTTAATTAAATATCTTAAGATATCATACTCAGCAACTGTAAGCTGAAGCGGCTCGCCTTTTAGAGTAATAATATGACGAAAATCATCACATACTAGATCTTTTGGAGCTGGAGATATCTCTTGCATTGTGATACTTTGGCGTCGTAAATGGCTTTTGATTCTAGCTAGAAGCTCTTGGGGATTATATGGTTTTGGCAAGTAATCATCTGCGCCAAATTCAAATGCATTTATCTTATCGCTTATATCATGTCTAGCACTAGAGATAATGATGGGAATTGTATGTTTGGTGCGTATCTCTTTGCAAACCTCAAGCCCATCAATACCTGGCAAGGTAAGATCTAAAATAACTAGATCAAATTTATTTGTATTAAGAGTAGAAAGGCCAAGATATGGATCATCACATATCTTAACCTCTATTTCAAATTGCTCTAAATATTCGCTTAATATCTCTGCAAGTTCAAAATCATCTTCAATCATTAGAATCTTTATCATATATCTGCCTTATAAATTTGAGCTGATTATAGCCAAAAATAGCTATTATTTCAATACAAGCCCCATTAAAATTCCGGCTCTATTTATCCAGATTATTGGTTTTCTTTTTGATGCTTTTGACGCTTTTATCTCTTGGCTAAATTCATTAATATTATTTATAATTTTCTCATTTACTTGAATAATTATATCTCCACTTTCAAAGCCTGTATGTGCAGCATTTGAACCATCTTTGACATCTGTGATTAATATACCTTTTATCTCTTGTGGTATTTTGTATTTATATTTTATTTCTTCACTTAAATTTTGTACGCTTAAGCCATCAATGCTTAAATTTTCAGCTGTATTACCAGTAACATCTGTATCAGCTAGCTGGAGTTTAGTAGAGTAGATTTTTCCTGCTCTTTCATATTCTAAATTAATTTTTGTATTTGGCGAGTATGCACCAATTATATTTTTTAAATCATTTGCACTTTTTATGATTGTATTATCTACTTTGATGATAAGGTCGCCTCTTTGAAGGCCGGCTTTACTAGCTGGATAGTCTTTTTCTACATTAGTAATTAATGCGCCTTCTTTGTTTTTATATATCTCTTTTTGGTCTTTTGTTAAATTTGCAATCATAACACCAATGTAGCCACGAGTTATCTTTCCATCACTAATTAGCTTTTGAGCTATTGTTTTTACCATATTTGATGGAATGGCAAATCCTATTCCATTATTGCCTCCACTTCGGCTAAGAATAGCTGAGTTTATACCAACTAAGGCACCACGACTATCTATTAAAGCACCGCCACTATTTCCAGGATTTATACTAGCATCTGTTTGGATAAAATCTTCATATTGATTTAATCCAATATTATCTTTATTTAATCCACTTATTATTCCGCTTGTGATACTTCCACCTACGCCAAAAGGATTACCAATAGCAAATACTACATCGCCTTCAAGAAGCTTAGAGCTATCAGCAAAATATGCTGGTTCTAGGTTTTTAGCATCTATTTTTATAATTGCTAAATCTGTTTTTGGGTCTGAGCCAATTATTTTAGCTTTATACTCTTTTGAATTATCTAACATTGATACTATAATCTCATCACTATCTTCTATTACATGATAATTTGTAACTATATAGCCATCACTAGAGATGATTACACCTGAACCAAGAGATGAGCTTTTTTGGCTTCTTTGTTCTGGAATATTAAAACCAAAACCAAAAAATTCTTTAAAAAATGGATCATTCATTAGGCTATTTAGATTATTTTTTACCTTTATAGTTTTGGTTGTTGATATATTTACAACTGTCTGTTTTGCTTTTTGAATTGAACTATTATATGATAGGATTGAGTTTTGATCTACAGTTGGATTTATGCGGTTAAAATTTGGGTTTGCATCACTAAATTCTACATTAGCACCAAAAATTGTTGAGGCTGCTATAAGTGATATTAATGTTATTTTTTTCATATTATTCCCTTTTAAAAAATTGCTTTGGATTATATTATGTAGGGATAAATATAAATTTAATATTTATACAAATGAATTTAAATAAGTTGATTGACATTAGCTCAACTTTTATGATATAATTTATATAAAAAAATATAAGTGGAGAATTATAATGAGTAATAGTTTATATGAAACTTTGGGAATCTCTAAAGATGCTAGTAGCGATGAGATTAAAAAAGCCTATAGAAAGCTAGCTAGGCAGTATCATCCCGATATCAATAAAGACCCAGGGACTGAAGAGAAATTTAAAGAGATTAATGCAGCTTATGAAATTTTAAGCGATGAAACGAAGCGTAAGCAGTATGATCAATATGGCGATAGTATGTTTGGCGGGCAGAGTTTTCATGATTTTAGTAGAGAAAATTTTGGCGGTAATGCTGATTTTAATGATATATTAAATCAACTTTTTGGCAATTTTGGCGGTGCAGGACGATCTAAGAGAGGGTTTAGTGGATTTAGTTCAGCAGGTTTTGGTGGATTTGATGGTTTTGATCAAGGATTTGGGCAAAATTTAGATATTCAAGCTAGAATAAATATTTCACTTGAACTAGCTGTAAATGGCGGTGATTATGAGTTTGGTATAAATGGTGAAAAGATTAAAATCAAAATTCCAGCTGGATTAAATAGCGGTGAAAAGCTACGGGCTAGAAATAAAGGTAAAAGTGCTGGAAACCATAGAGGAGATCTAATTATTACTGTAAATATAGAAGAGGATAAGGAGTATAAAAGAGATGGCGATGATCTATATAAAAATTTAGATTTAACTCTTAAAACTGCTCTTTTTGGTGATAAAATTGATGTAAAGACATTTAAAAAAGATGTATCAATCAAAATACCGCCTAATACTAAAAATGGTCAAAAAATTAGATTAAAAGGTTATGGTGTAAAAAATAGAAAAAGCAATATCTATGGCGATATGTATTTAGTTACCAATATAATTTTACCAGATATTGAGCGGATTGATCCACAATTAAGAGATATGTTGCAAAGCAAACTATAAAGGAGATGGTATGAGAGATTATGAAGAGCCGGTCTATCTAATAAGCGTAGTAGCAAAGGTTTTAAGTATCCATCCCCAAACTCTAAGACAGTATGAAAGAGAGGGATTAGTAGAGCCTAGCAGAACTGAAGGCAAGATGAGACTTTATAGCGAAAAAGATCTTGATAGGATTAAGATGATTTTAAGACTTACTAGAGATTTAGGTGTAAATTTAGCAGGTGTTGATGTGATTTTGCGCTTAAAACAAAGACTTGAAGAGTATGAAGCTGTAATAGAGGAGTTAAGAGCAAATATAAAAACACAAAATAAAGGTTCGCTAGTCAAGCGTGGTAGTAGTTTTGATTTAATATTTGTAAATGATAAAAAGTAGAGAAAATGGATAATATTATATATATATTTGTAATAACAGCTGGTTGTGCTGTTTTATTTAATCTTATATTTCGCAGATATGGAATCCCAACTATTATAGGTTATATTGCTACAGGAATCTTGATTTCACAGCTTTTTGGGCTAAAAAATAATCATGATTTAAGTTTTGTAGCTGAATTTGGGATTGTATTTTTGATGTTTACTATTGGGCTTGAGTTTAGTATTAAGCATTTAATGTCAATGAAAAAATATGTATTTATATATGGTCCTATTCAAGTATTTGCTACTGGCTTTGCATGTAGCATTTTATCGGTTTATATATTTGATGTAGATATTAAAAGCGCTATTATTATAGGCTTTGCATTATCTCTTAGTTCCACAGCAATAGTTTTAAAAACATTAAATGATAATGGGCATATATCAAAGCGTTATGGACGCAAGGTACTTGGAATATTATTATTTCAAGATATAGCAGTTATTCCTTTGCTTTTAATGATAGATATATTTAATGTAGAAGATGGCGCTGTAAGCTCTTTGATATTTACATCTATGGTTAGTGCTGTAATATTAATTGTAATATTATATTTTATTGGTAAGTATATATTAAGTCGTGTTTTATATTTAGTAGTGAGTGCAAATTCAAAAGAGATATTTATAACTACTATTTTATTTACGGTTATTGGCTCTAGCTTTTTAGCACACTATTTTGGATTTAGTTATTCACTTGGAGCATTTATTGCTGGTATGCTAATAGCTGAAACGCAGTATAAACATCAGATTGAGACAGACCTTATACCTTTTAGAGATCTTCTTTTGGGTCTATTTTTTATAACAGTTGGTATGCAGATAAACTTTAATGTAATTGCTAATAATCTTTTTATAATTGCTTTAGTTTTGATTACTGTTTTAATAATTAAAGCTTTGATTATTTATCTATTCTTAATGATATTAACTAGAAAAAAAGTCGCATTAAAAGCAGCGCTAAGCTTAGCTCAAGTTGGAGAGTTTGCTTTAGCTATATTTACATTATTATCTGTAAAAGGTATGGCTGATGATAAAACATTGCAGATTTTAACTGCTGTAGTAGTTATATCTATGGTTCTTACTCCATTTATCTTAAAAAATGTGAGCAAAATCGCTGATAGCATGGAAGAGCAAGATGAGCTAATGCAGGAAGTTGTAACTACAAAAGAACAAGATGAGATAGAAGAGCTTGTAAATATAGATATTCCAGAGTATAAAAACCATTTTGTAGTATGTGGATATGGCAAGCTTGGTCGTGAAATAGTAAGGCAATTAAAGGCTAAAGGTTGTTCATATATAGCACTTGAAAATGATTTAAATTTAGTAGAGCGTGGTAAGAATAGTAGAGATAATGTATATTATGGAAATGCTATTCAAAAAACTACTTTAGAAAAAGCTCATATTAAAAATTGTATAGCTACAATAATTGCTGTTAGCAATGAACAAAAATCAGAGTTAATAGCAAACTCTATAAAAAATCTAGGATATGATGTAAATACTATTATAAGATTTGCTGATACTATTGAGAAGGGGCTTTATACTGATTTTGGAGATCATTTTTATTTGATTAAAGAGAGAGAAGCTGTGGCTAAAGCTATTATTAGTAAGGCTTTAAAGTGCAAAATAAATAATGACTTAAATCAAGGATAATTATGGATAATTCGTTGATTATATTTGGAGGATTATTTATCCTTAGTGTTTTATTTAGCAAAATATCTGATAAATATGGAGTTCCAGCACTGCTTATGTTTTTAGCAATTGGTATGCTAGCAGGTAGCGATGGGCTTATAGGGCTTGAATTTGATAATGCTAAAATAGCTGAAAATGTAGGAACTATAGCGCTTATATATATACTATTTTCTGGTGGATTTAATACCAACTATAAATCAATAAAACCTATTTTTAAAAGCGGTATAGTATTAGCAACTTTTGGGGTTGTTATCTCAGCTGTGATTACTGGAGTATTTGCTTATTATATAATTGGCTTTTCTATGCTTGAGTCATTACTATTTGGTGCAATTATTAGCTCGACTGATGCAGCAGCAGTATTTTCTATTATGCGTTCAACTAAGCTTAAAAATAATCTTGCGTCGCTACTTGAGTTTGAAAGTGGCAGTAATGATCCGATGGCTATCTTTTTAACTATTACTCTACTTGGACTTCTTACAGCTACTACAGTTATAGATCCATACACAATGAGTATCAAGCTTATACTTGAGTTTATCCTTGGTGGTACAATGGGTTATGTATTTGGTATTATAATCCCAAGCCTTATAAATAGAGTAAAGCTAGGCTCTTGGGGGTTATATCCAGTGCTTTTAATAGCTTTGGTTGCTGTGCTTTTTGGTTTGACAGAAAAGATTGGTGGTAATGGATATATTGCAGTATATGTAGCTGGAATTATCGCTAATAAAAAAGAGTTTTTGTATAAAAAGAATTTAACTGGTTTCTTTGATGGAATAGCTTGGATGATGCAGATATTTATCTTCCTTACACTTGGGCTTTTGGTCTTTCCTAGCGAACTACCTCATGTTGCTATGATTAGTATTTTAATGTCGCTTGTTGTTATGTTTATTTCAAGACCTATTAGTGTATTTATGTCTACTATATTTTCTAAATATAATTTAAAAGAGAAGTGCTTTATCTCATGGGTTGGCCTTAGAGGAGTTGTTCCTATTATTTTGGCTACATATCCTCTCTCAGCTGAACTAGAAAATGGTCAATTAATCTTTAATATAATATTTTTTATGGTATTAATATCTGTGCTTACTCAAGGCACTACGCTTAATAAAAGCGGAAAAATATTTGGAGTTATCGAACCATCTAAGACTACAATTCCAAATATGCCTAGCAGCCCAATATCTTATTCGGACATAAAGCAGTATAAAATAGGGGAATCATCAAAGGTAATTGGTAAAAACTTAACGGAGCTTGGTTTGCCAGATGATTTTTTAATCGTTTTAGCAAAACGAAATGGTGAGCTTATAAAGGTTAGTGGTTCATTTGAATTTATGCAAAATGATATTTTGCTTATTTTGTGCAATAGCGAGTTAAGATATCAAAAGATTATTAGAATTTATGAATTATAGGATTTGAAATGGAGTTAGAAATTTGGGTTTTTGTCCTGTTGTTTTGTGTGGCGTTTTTTAGTGGTTTTGTAGATGCTATCGCTGGTGGTGGTGGGCTTATCACTATTCCAGCGCTTATTTCAGTTGGAATTCCAGAGCATATAGCCTTAGCAACTAATAAATTACAAGCTACATTTGGTAGCTTTACAGCAGCAGCTAACTTCACTCATAAAAAAATGGTGGATTTTAACTCTCTTTGGCGTGGTATTATATGGACTTTTATTGGGGCAGTGCTTGGTACTTGGGCGATTCTTTTAATTGATGCTAGTGTGATAAAGTATCTAATACCGATCTTTTTAATAGCAATTTTGATATATACGATTTTTAGTCCAAAACTTGGCGAATCAGATAGCCAAAAGAGAATTAATGAGTCTTTATTTTATGCTATTTTTGGTTTGGTGATCGGATTTTATGATGGATTTATAGGACCTGGGACTGGGTCGTTTTGGATGTTTGCTTTTGTGAGTTTATTGGGATTAAATTTAAAAACCGCAGTAGCAAATACTAAAATATTAAATTTTACTTCTAATATCGTATCTTTAGCTGTATTTATTGGAGGTGGGCAAATTCTATGGCTACTTGGAATAGTTATGGGTTTTGGCCAAATGATTGGAGCATATTTTGGATCGCATATGGTCATAAAAAAAGAGATTAAATTTATAAAAATTATCTTTTTAACTGTGGTAAGTTTAACTATTGTTAAGATTATTTATGATTTATTTATTAAATAAAATTTAGAATAAAATAACCAAATAGATATTTAAATTGATTTTTTAATTTGTGCTTAATCTAAATTAAGATATAATTACCGCAAATTTTTTCAAAAGGCGCTTTTCTATGAAAGATCTGTTTCTCTTTTCAAATTTGATCGTTAATGATCATAGTTTTACGTACCTTTTTCACATTATTTTAGTTGCGATTATAGTACTAATTGTTGCTAAAATGGCTACTAGCTCGATGCAGCTTGTACCTCGTGGTACTCAAAATTTACTTGAGGCATATTTAGAAGGTATCGTATCAATGGGTCGTGATGTAATGGGTAGTGATGAGCTTGCTAGAAAGTATCTACCGCTAGTAGCTACAATTGGTTTAATCGTATTGACAAGTAATGTAATTGGTATTATTCCTGGTTTTGAAGCTCCTAGTTCTAGCTTGAATCTAACTCTTTGTTTGGCTCTTTGTGTGTTTATATATTATAACTTTGAAGGTATTCGCACTCAAGGTGTGATTAAATATTTTGCTCATTTTATGGGACCAAATAAATTTCTTGCTCCTTTAATGTTTCCTATCGAGATTGTATCTCATTTATCTCGTATAGTTTCATTATCATTTAGGCTTTTTGGAAATATTAAAGGTGATGATCTATTTTTGATGGTTGTTCTTAGTCTTGCTCCGTGGGTTGCTCCACTTCCAGCATTTGCATTACTAACATTTATGGCATTGCTACAAACATTTATCTTTATGATTTTAACATATGTTTATTTAGCTGGTGCTGTGGTAGTTTCTGAAGAGCATTAATTTTTTGGTATATATTTTAAATTTTATTCTAGGTGCGTCGTGGGCAGTTGCTATTGTCGGCGCACTATGTTGTATCTATCATTTTTATTTTTTAGGACTTTTTCTTAGTGGTTTAATTGGGGCTAGTTTCGGTCTTATTTTAGCTTTGATATCATATCTGTTATTAAGGATTTTAAATAGTGATCAAGTATGCAATTAGCGACCCCAAATTTTATTCAAATTTGGATTATGCTTTTAATAATTTTATTAGATTAAAAGAGGCTAACATGCTACTTTTTAGAGATAAAAACTCTAATAACTATGATAAAACAGCTCAAGAATTTATTAAATTTAAATCTCATAATATAAAATTTTTACTTCAAAATGATATCGATTTGGCTTGCAAACTTGGCTTTGACGGTATTCATTTTAGTTCAAATTTTATTCATTTATTAAAGGAAACTCCGCCAAATTTAATCAAAATTGCTAGCACTCATAATATTAAAGAGATAGAATTGGCCAATCAATATGGAGCCGATTTTATTACATTTAGTCCAATTTTTGCAACTCCAAATAAGGGCAAACCAAAAGGCTTAGAAGGATTAAAAGAAGCTATAAAAATATCAAAATTTAAGGTTATTGCTCTTGGCGGGATAATGAGTGCTGAGCAAATTTGTGCTGTGATGAAGTGCGGTGTGGCTGGATTTGCATCAATTCGCTATTTTACGCTAGATTAACCTTATTAATATTTAATTTTTTTTGTGCTAAAATATATTATTTTATCAATATCAAAAGGCTAAATTTATGTTTGAAACAGTTATAGGATTAGAAGTACATTGTCAGTTAAATACAAAAACTAAGATATTTTGTGGATGTTCAACTAGTTTTGGAGAGGAGCCAAATACTCATGTTTGTCCAACATGCTTAGCTCTTCCTGGGGCATTGCCGGTGTTAAATTCTCAAGCAGTAAAAAAAGCAATTAGCTTTGGTAAAGCAATAAATGCAACCGTAAATAAAAAGAGTGTTTTTGACCGCAAAAACTACTTCTATCCAGATCTACCTAAAGCCTATCAGATATCTCAATTTACTATTCCAATTGTAGAAAATGGTGAGCTAATTATTAAAGTTGGCGATAAAAGTAAAAGAATTGGTATTACTAGAGCGCATTTAGAAGAAGATGCTGGCAAAAATAGCCATGAGAGTAAATCTAGTCTTGTAGATCTAAATCGTGCTGGAACTCCGCTTTTAGAGATCGTAAGCGAACCAGATATTAGAAGTAGTGATGAGGCAGTAGCGTATCTTAAAAAACTTCATAGTATTTTAAGATTTTTAAATATTAGCGATGCTAATATGCAAGAAGGCTCTTTTAGATGCGATGTAAATGTTAGCATTAGACCAAAAGGTGATGAAAAGCTATATACAAGAGTTGAAATTAAAAATTTAAATTCATTTAGATTTATTCAAAAAGCTATTGAGTATGAGGTAGAGCGTCAGTGTGAAGCTTGGGAGGATGGCAGATATGATAGTGAGGTTGTTCAAGAAACTAGACTATTTGATACGACAAAATTAATAACTAAACCAATGAGAAGTAAAGAAGATAGTGCAGAGTATCGCTATTTTCCAGATCCTGATTTATTACCAGTTATTATTCCTGATGAGCTTATGGAAGAAGCTAGTATTTTACCTGAGTTACCAGATGAAAAAAGAGCTAGATATATAAGTGAATTTGGAATAAAAGAGAGCGATGCTGATGTGATAATTAGCAGCTATGAGATGGCAAAATATTTTGAAGATCTAATAGCTGGCACAAACTCACCAAAACTATGCGTGACTTGGCTTACTGTAGAGCTTTTAGGTAGATTAAAAAATGGTATAACTATAGAGACAAGTCCAGTTAATAGTGCAAAACTCTCAACTCTATTAAACAGAATAGAAGATGGCACCATATCACAAAAAGCTGCTAAAGATGTCTTAGATGCAATAATAGAAAGTGATGAAGATATAGATAGTGTGATTGATCGTCTAGGCCTAAAACAAGTAAGTGATGATTCAGCTATATTATCTATCATTGATACAGTATTAGCTACAAATGAAGATAAAGTAGCTGAGTATAAGAGCGGTAAAGATAAATTATTTGGTTTCTTTGTTGGTCAAGTTATGAAAGAGGGCAAGGGTGCATTTAATCCAGCCAAAGTAAATGAGTTATTAAAAACGAAATTAGGGTAGCATTATTGGTTTATTAGCAATTTTCATAAGATTAAATTTATTAATATATAGCAAGATTTTTATTTATAAAATTATGTTTTTTATTTTGAAAAATTAAATTTAATCTTATAGAGATTTTGTTAGTAAGTATTAGTAGCGATATAAAACTATGGATAGCAAGATATGAAAATAGCAGTAATCGGTGCTGGAAAATGGGGGCAGGCTTTATACTCAGCACTTAAAATAAATAATGATTGCATTATCTCATCTCGAACAAAGCGTGATATTGAAGGTTTTGTAGAGTTGGATAAGGCGCTAGAGTGCGACTATTTGCTCTTTAGTATATCAACTCAAAAAACACATGAGTTTTTACGCTCAAATTTTAAAGCAAAGAATCAAAAAATATTAGTAGCTTCTAAAGGTATAGATACGATTAGTGGAGAGTTTTTACATGAGATCTATTCTAAATTTGCTCCAAGTGAAAATTTGGCATTTTTAAGCGGTCCTAGCTTTGCAAGTGAGGTTATACAAGGATTGCCGTGTGCTTTAGTGATAAGCAGCAAAAATGATGAGTTAGCTCAAATTTGGGCTAGCACTTTTCCAAGTTTTATTAAGCCATATATTAGCTACGATGTTATAGGAGCTGAGATTTGTGGCGCATATAAGAATGTGATCGCTATAGCTGGCGGTGTATGTGCTGGTCTTGGTCTTGGACAAAATGCTAGAGCCAGTTTGATATCTAGAGGATTAGTAGAGATGGCTAGATTTGGTGAGCATTTTGGTGCTAAGAGTGATACATTTTTAGGTCTTAGTGGAGCAGGGGATCTATTTTTAACTGCAAGTAGTGAATTATCTAGAAATTATAGAGTTGGTCTTGGGTTAGCTAGTGGATTTAGTCTTGATGAGATTTTAGCTCAAATTGGAGAGGTGGCTGAAGGTGTAGCTACAGCATATGCAATTACTAAAATTGCTCAGCAAAAAGCGATTTACACTCCAATTGCTAGTCAAGTAGTTGATATGCTAGGTGGCAAAGACGCCAAAGAGGCATTAAAGGATTTATTAAAACGACGATGAAAAAGATTATTTTGCTATTTATTTTTACTATTTCACTCTTTGGCACACCAAGTGATAAAGAGTTAAGAAATATGATCGGTCAGATGGTGATGGTGGGATTTACTGGAAACAGTTCTAGTGATGAGTGGGTTAAGCAGCTCCATCTTGATATTAAAAATGGTAGAATCGGTGGAGTAATGATACTAGCTAGAAATATTAGCAGCAAACAGGGGTTAAAAAATTTAACCAAATATTTAAATTCCGCCAGTTCTAAATATCCTCTTTTTATAGCTATCGATGAAGAAGGCGGGCAAATTAGTAGATTTAATAAATTTAGTGATTTTGAGCATTTTCCATCAGCTTATAAGGTTGGTAGTGAGTTAGATTTAAATAGTGCTAATAAGCTATATACCAATATGGCAACTCAGCTTAAAAATCTTGGAATAAATATGAATTTTGCTCCAGTAGTTGATCTTCATAATGATATATCACCTATAATTGGTCAAAGACAAAGAGCATTTAGCAAGGATGCAGGTGAAGTAACTGCATATGCTAGTGAGTTTATATCAGCTTTTGATAATGTAGGCGTTGCTAGTGTGTTAAAGCATTTTCCAGGTCATGGCAATGCCTCATCTGATACGCATAAGATTAGCACTATAGTAGATAGTTTTGATTTTGATGAGATTAGGCCGTATTATGAATTAATTAAGCGTAAAAAAGCTAAATTTATAATGGTTGGCCATATGATAATCCCGACAATCGATGATGTAAATCCAGCTACGCTCTCACGCCAAATAGTTACAAATTTACTAAAAGATAGCTTAAATTATGAAGGCGTTGTAATAAGCGATGATATGTTAATGAAAGCACTTGGAGGAACACTTGAGCAAAATGCTATAAAGGCAGTAAATGCTGGAGTAGATATATTGCTAGTAAGTGAGTATTTTTATAATAAAACCAACTCTATAAAAGCTTTAAATGATGCAATTTTTAACTCTGTTAAAAGTGGTAAAATAGAGATTGCTAGAATTATTGATGCGTATAATCGTATAATTGCTCAGAAGGCTAGATTCTAATCTCTATCTAGCCCAAGTCTGTTAAACTCATCTCTTAAATTCTCTTTAATGCTTCTAGCAAGCTGTTCTCCGTTTATAAAATTAGACTCTACAAAACTATCAAGTCTGCTAAGAAGAGCAAAAAGTTTGCTTTGCCATTGGGTGCTATCTTTTGAATTTAAAGACTCAATAAATACAAGTTCTTTACTAAAATCGCTTAAAGCTTCTAGTATTTCATCTTTTTTATTAGGTTCTAATATCATATCTTCTTGGATATTTTGACGCAATATATCTATTTGATTGTCTATCGCATCACAAAATTTAGAATAGACTAAATTTGGATTTTCATCATCATTTGTGATATTTTGTGTTACTTTATTTATCTGTTTATAGAGTATTACTCCTACAATTAATACAGCAACTGCCATTATAATTAAATCATTTTGTGCCATTTTTTCTCCTTAAATTTGAAATTGTAGCAATTGCAAGACTAATCCATATGAGTGCAAAGCTAATAATTTTATAAAAATCTAAAGTCTCATTATATATAAAAACTGCAATAATCATACTTAAAGTTGGGCTTATGTATTGCAAAAATCCAATTGTAGATAGTTTAAGATATTTGGTGCTAGCATTAAATGTAAGTAGTGGTAGTATAGTTACAAATCCGCTTAAAAATAGCATAATTCCATTGAAATTTATCCCAAATTCGCTGCTATTATTTATAGCTAGATATAGCAAATAAAATAGAGCAAATGGTGTTAAAATGATAGTTTCTATAAATAACCCCTCAAAAGTTCTAACCCCAAGTCTTTTTCGCAAAAGTCCATATAACGCAAATGATAATGGCAGTATAATAGATATTAGCGGTAGATTGCCAATGGCATAAATTTGAACTCCAATAGCAATAAATACGATAAAAATTGAGAGTTTTAAAGCAGGACTTAACTCTTCTTTTAATATGATCGCACCAAGAAGTATGGAAAAAAGAGGATTTATAAAGTATCCAAGGCTGGTGGCTAAAATTTCATTTTGGTTGATTGCATAGATAAATACTCCCCAATTACTAGCAATTAATGCACCTGTAATGGCTAAGGTTAGAGTAACTTTTTTGATTTTTGCTATTCTTTTGACGCTGTTTAATCTTTTTGTAATTATAAGTATAGCTAGCAAAATTAAAGCTGACCATATAATCCTATGAGCTAAAACCTCAGTAGCTGCAATTCCTTCAATGAATTTAAAAAATATCGGGAATACACCCCACATAATAAATGTAGCTAAAGCTAAGATAAATCCTTTTTGTGTTGCTTGCATTAGTAATTTAGATCACCTATAAATTTGAGAATTCTTGGATTGTTTTGCGAACTAAAAAACTCTTTTGGGGATTCAATAGTAACTATTTTGCCATCTTCTAAAAATATAATCTTATCAGCGATATCCTTGGCAAATTTAAGCTCATGAGTGACTAAGATCATAGTTTGGTGTTCATTTGCTAGCATTTTAAGCGTGGATAAAACTTCGCTTACTAGTTCTTTATCAAGTGCGCTTGTAGGCTCATCAAGCAATAAAATATTTGGTTTTAAAGCAACAGCTCTAGCAATTGCTACACGCTGTTGTTGTCCTCCGCTTAAAGAGCTAGGATAGGCATTTGCTCTATCTTTGAGGCCAAATTTATTTAGTAAATTTAAAGCAATCTCAATGGCTTTTTCTTTTGGCATTTTTTGGACACTGATTAGCCCTTGAGTAATATTTTGCGTAGCATTTAGATGAGCAAAAAGATTATAAGATTGAAATACCATTCCCATTTTGCGTCTTAAATTTAAAATTTCTTGTTTGCTTGGATGGGATTTAAAATCAATTTTTAATGAACCATCGCTAAATTCTAAAATTCCACTATCTGGTATCTCTAGATAGTTTAATGAACGAAGAAGCGTAGTCTTGCCACTTCCGCTTGGCCCGATAATTGCAATTATCTCACCTTTTTTAATATCAAAACTAATATTTGATAATATGGTATGAGAGCCGATTTTTTTATTTATATCTCTTATTTGTAGCATATTTTCCTCTTATAGATGCTTGCTAAATTTTGCCTCAAGGTGGGTTTGTAAATATCCAAGACCTATACAAATAATCCAGTATATAAGAGCAGCTTGCGAATAGACTCTTAGAAATTCATAATTTTGAGAGGCGATAGTTTGAGCTTGACGAAATAGTTCAGCTACTAATACTACTGATGCTAGTGATGTATCTTTAACTAACGCAATAAATGTATTTGATAGGGTTGGTAGAGCAATTTTAAGTGCTTGTGGAGCAATAATTTTAATAAAAGTATCACTATTAGTTAGTCCTATACTCCATCCAGCTTCCCATTGTCCCTTTGGTACAGCTAAAATACTAGCTCTAATAGTTTCACTGCTATATGCGCCAATACTAAGACTAAAAGCAATAATTGCGCTAATGAATGGATCTAGCGTTATGCCAATATTTGGCAAACCATAAAATATTATAAAAAGCTGTACAAGTAGAGGTGTTCCACGAATTATAGAGATGTAGAACTGACAAATAGCCTTAGCTAAATTTGATAGTGGATTTTTGCTGTGATTGATACGGATAAGCGCTACAATAACACCTATTGCAATACCACAAATAAAAGATATAATACTAAGGGGGATTGTATATAAAATAGCCCCCTTAATCATAGGCAAAAATGCCTCAATATAATTACTCACTAACATCTATTCCAAAATATTTTTCTGAAATTTGTTTTAGGGTGCCATCTTTTTTCATAGATTCTAAGGCTTTGTTGATTCTATCTCTTTGTTCTGTTAGCTCTTTTTTAAACAAAAAGACACTTCTAGTGCCATCGCCTGTATCAAATGCGATTTTAATATTTTTATCGCCAGTTGTTTTTAAGTAGTTTAAAATCGCTAATTTATCATTCATAGTAGCGTCAGCTCTACCTTGGCTTACAGCTTTAATGGCGGGTGCTAAGCCATCAACTAAGATTATATTTGCTCCATTTTTGATAGCAGTTTCATAGTAGTTGCTTCCCATAGCTTGAGCTATGTTTTTGCCTTTAATATCGCTTAGTGAGTTGATGCTATTATCATCAGCTCTTACTGCTATGGCAGCTGAAGTTACAATATATGGCGCACTAAGAGTATAAAGCTCGGCTCTTTTAGGGTCAGCATCGCTAATTTGATTAGCTATCATATCAAAGCGATTTGAGTTTAATCCAGAAAATATCGCATCCCAATTTGTCTCATGAAATTCAATATCAAATCCAGCTCTTTTGGCTGCTTCAGTGATTACTTCTACATCATATCCGACTAGTTTGCCACTTGCATCATGATATGAAAATGGATTATATGTTCCTTCTGTTGCGACTCTTAATTTATCTTTGTTGGTATTATTAGAAGAACAACCAATCATTAAAAGACTAATGAATAAAAAAGATATTAACTTTTTCATATTTACTCCTCAAATTTATTTAAAATTTCATAATATTATCTAAAATATATAAATAAATTATAAAAATTATATATTTTAGATAAAGGCTATATTATAGTTATTTAAAAAATATATATAGTAAAATTATATATTTTTAATATTTTTAATATAAGCATGTATATATTCATATCCCGAATATAAGGTAAGAATAACAGAAATCCAAAGTAAAATTTCACCACCCCACCATTGCATAGATAAAAATCCAATAGCTACCATCTGCATTATTGTTTTAATCTTGCCAGCTATGGATGCACTTATATCTATATTTTCACTAGCCATTACAACTCGAAATCCAGTAATGAAAAACTCTCTAACAAGAATTATATATACTGCCCATGCATCAGCTCTATCTATTATCATTAAACCTAAAAATGCTGCTAAAATCAACATTTTATCGGCAAGCGGATCTAAGATTGCACCTAGTTTTGTCTTTTGATTCCAGCTTCTAGCTATATACCCATCAAAAAAATCAGTAATGCTAGCTACTACAAATGTTAAAGCACAAAAGTAATTAAGCCAACTAATCTCTATAGCATTTCCATTGCCCTTAATACATAAAAGCAAAAAAAACATAAGTGGAGCTAAGAGTATACGAAATATAGCTAGAGAATTTGGTAAATTTATCATTTAAAAGTAGTGCCACCATCTATTATAAATGTATGGCCTGTTACCCAGCTAGCTTTTGAGCTGCATAGAAATAAACAAGCACCAGCAAGATCAGTTGGTTGTCCCATGCGACCTAAAGGACTTAATGATGCTGTAGCATCTCTTACTTCTTCATAATTTGTAAATGCTCTTAAAGCATCAGTTTCTATTGGCCCACCACTTACTACATTTACTCTGATGTTTTTCTCGCCAAGCTCAGTAGCTGCGTATCTTGCCATAGCCTCCACTGCAGCTTTTGCTGTGCCGTGACCGCTATAGTGTTCTATATAGACTAGGTTTCCAGTTGAGCTTAAGCTAACTATGCTACCACCGCCTACCTTTTCCATCCTTTTGGCTGCCTCTTGAGAGCCTACTACAAAGGCATTAACGGTAGCTGTAAAGATATTGTTTATTCCACGAGGTTTTAGCTTCATAAATTTAGTATATCCACCAGCTACTGCGCGTCCTGAAATAATTGCATTTGATACAAAAAAATCGACTCTATCAAAATCTTTATCTATCTCTAAAAATAGCTCTTTATAAGTTTCAGGTTCAAGAATATTTAAAGGATATGCTCTAGCTTTGATGCCAAATTCTTTTTCTAATTCTAATGCTTGATTTTTAGCCATCTCTTCATTAGAGTTATAGGTAAATGCAATATTTGCACCATATTTTGCAAATTCAAGTACAATTGCTCTACCAATTCCTCTTGTACCACCACTAATAACTAGGGTTTTGCCTTTAAATTCTTCATGATAACAGTTCATTAAAATCCTTTTATATCGTAAGTTTTCATTATTGATTCTATCTTTTTGAGATTCTCACTGCTTGGAGCTACAAGTGGTAATCTATATTCTAAGCTATCTATTAAACCAGCAATATACATAGCAGCTTTAATAGGTATTGGATTTGACTCGCAAAATAGAACTTTATTTATATTATATAGTTTATCATTAATCTCTTTTGCTTTTAGAAACTCATTTTGCATAGCATAGTGAGTAAGAGCTGAAGTTTGATCTGGTAAGAGATTTGATGTAACTGATATAACGCCTTTTCCTCCATTGCTTAAAACTGGATAGTTAATAGCATCATCACCGCTTAATAAATATATCTTTGGTTCATGAGCTAAAATATCAACACATCTTTCTATATTGCCACTTGCTTCTTTAACTCCATAGATATTATCGCAATCATTAAATAGCCTTATAATTGTCTCTGGCAGGATATCACACCCAGTTCTAGATGGGACATTGTACAGCAAGATAGGTATATCTACTGATTTGGATATAGCTTTGTAGTGTTGATATAATCCTTCTTGAGTTGGTTTATTATAGTATGGTGCTACTGATAAGATTCCGTCTGCGCCACAATTTTGAGCAAATTCAGCCAAACCTATAGCCTCGTGAGTAGCATTACTTCCAGCACCCGCTAATACTTTTACATCGCTATTTTTACACGCATTTACAGCTATCTCAATACAAATTCTGTGTTCATCATGTGTCAAAGTAGCACTCTCTCCAGTAGTACCTACAGGTACAACTGCATCAATTCCATTTTTTATCTGTCTTTTAATAAGTTTTTCATAACCATCTTCATCTATTTTACCATTTTTAAAAGGTGTTACTAGAGCTGTCATCGCTCCATAAATACTTTTTTTCATTTGATTCCTTTTAATATAATTGTAGTGGATTTATCTTTGTTAAAATACCTATTAGCACACTCTTTGATATCTTGTGTTGTAAGTGCATTTGTTCTATCTGAGAGTTGCCAAAGTGGCTCTATATCGCCTCTTGCTATATAGCTTCCATACAGACTTGCAAGCTTGCTTGCGCTACTTAATGAGTAGATAAAATTGCTCTTTAGGCAATTTTTAATTTTAGTTAGCTCATCAGTATCTATATCACTATTTTTTAGTTTTTTTATCAGCTTTAAGATCTCTTTTTTAACTAGTTTGGCTTTTATACCTGGATTGCAAATAGCGATTATTATAAATAAATTTTCATCAATGCTTTCCATAGGATAAGCATAAATTTGATTTACTAAATTTAATTTATCTATTAAAACTCTTTCAAATAATGAGCTTTTACCGCTGCTAAGATATTCGCCAATTGCACTTAATGCAGTCTGGTCTGGATGATTAAATGGCGGTATTTTATAAGCGATAGCTATCATCTCTACATCACTTTGTTTGTGAATTATTAAAGACTTTTCTCCGTTTTGTTCAGGCTCTATGCAGTGCATAGTAGGTATTTCGCAGCGGTTTGCTATACCTTCAAAGTGTTTTTTGCCAAGTTCAAATGCAGTATTCTCGTCAATATCTCCAGTAATCATTAAAAATGCATTTTTTGGTTGATAAAATTTAGACCAAAACTCTTTAATATCAGCAATATTCCAATTTTCAATATCTTTAATAAATCCAATTGGTGTCCAGTGATAAGGATGATATATAAAAGCGTGATTAAATAGTCTAAAATATAGTATTCCAGTTGGATTATTGTCCGTTCTCCATCTGCGCTCTTCTAAAACAACATCTCGCTCAGGTAAAAATTCATCTTCTTTAAGGCTTAAATTTGCCATTATATCAGCATAAAGTTCTAGCGATGTATCAAGATTTTGACTCGAACATTTGATAAAATAGTGAGTAAAATCAAAACCAGTACTAGCATTATTTACTCCGCCAAAACCCTTTACAATGGAGTCAAATTCACCAGCTTTTCTATTGTCTGTACTTTTAAAATTTAGATGTTCTAACATATGTGCGATTCCGCTCTTACCCATTGTTTCGTTTCTAGAGCCAACTTTATAATAAAGATCTATGCTAATAACATTTGAACCTAAATTTAAAGGGGTATGATAGATCTCAAACCCATTTTCAAGGGTAATTTTGCTAAATTTTGGTAGCATTTATCTCCTTAGATTAGCGCCAACTGCTTGAGAAATATTTTCATATCCCTCGCTTAAGGCTAAATTTAATATTTGACTATTGATATTTTTACAAATACTTGGACCTTCATAGATAAAACTAGTATATATTTGTACTAAGCTTGCACCCATTTTGATACGCTCATATGCATCTTGACCATTATCAATTCCACCACAGCTAATTAATACTGCTTTACCATAAAGCTCTTTAGCAACCTCTTTAAATAGCTCTTTGCTCTTGTTTTTAATAAGCTGACCGCTGATACCGCCAAAATCTTTTGCCTTTGGTGTAAGAGAGTAATCCACGCTAGTATTATTGATAATTAACCCTTTAAATCCAACATTTGCAGCTGTAGAACAAAGAGATATAGCTGAGTCTATACTCATATCTGGAGCTATTTTTAAAATTAGAGATTTTTTGGTTAAGCTACTTAAAGCAGCAAATAGTTCATTTATAAAAGACTCGCTTTGTAAATCTCTCAAATTTGGAGTATTTGGTGAGCTGATGTTGATTACAAATGCATCACAACAACTATCAAGCCCTTTAACCAAAATTTCATAATCTTTAATAGCCATATCATTTGGCGTAATCTTATTTTTGCCAATATTAGCAATAAGAGGGATACTAAAAGGATATACCTTTGAGACTCTAGCTTTAATTTTATCTAAGCCATCGTTATTAAATCCCATGGCATTTTGTATACTTTTTTCTTCTATTAAGCGAAATAGCCTTGGTTTTGGATTTCCATCTTGAGGTTTTGGTGTAAGAGTGCCATACTCTAAAAATCCAAACCCCATCGCAGATAGCGGTGTAATCATTGTAGCATTTTTATCAAATCCACCGGCGAGTCCAACTGGATTTAAAAAATTAATTCCAAAAATATTTTGTGATAGCTTAGTGTCAATAAAACAGAAATTATCCACCAAATAGTCACTAACAAATGGAATTTTTACAGATAATTTCATTCCAAATTCAGCTATTTTATGGGCATTTTCTGGGTTTAGTTTAAAAAAAATTTTTTTAATATCGCTATAGTCCATAATTTTCCTTTAAATCTGCTATTTTAGCTAAAATTTGCTTAAATTTGCTTATAATTAATAAGAAATTTAATGATATTTTGGGTAATTTATAGATATAATATTTTATAAATTTAAGGAGTAAAAGTGGCATATCAAGAGAAAAAATGGCAAAATTTTTATGAAAATGCTTGGGCTATAAATGAGTCAATTTATAAATAGGGGGGGGGTATAATGCTCTTCAAGTGATTGGCGAATTAGAGAAAAAGGAGCGGTATTATCATTTAGCGATTAATGATGATGGGAATTATGAGTGGCAAAGAAAAAAGAGCGAGAGTGAGAAATTTAACTTTGCTGATATTCCATATAATAAAATAACCTCCTTAAATGGTATAAATATTCTTGTTCCATTTTATACTAATACATCTATTGTAAATATGATTATTGATGCGCTAGCGCTAGAACAGTATGATAGCGTTATTGAGCTAGGCTGTGGATATGGACAAAATCTTTTTAAGATATTTTATAGCGGCGGTGGAGTGAATTTAAAATATTTTGGCGGTGAATTTACCAAAAGCGGCGTAGAGATGGCAAGAAAATTAGCAAATATTGAACCAAATATGAAGGCTGAGTTTTTTCATTTTAACCATTTAAAGCCTAAATTTGATAAGAATTTGGATTTTGGTAAGCGTGTTTTGGTCTTTACTTGCCATACGATTGAGCAAGTTAAAGAAATTCCTGATAATTGGTTTAAGGTTGTAGCTAGTATCGCTCCATTTGTCAGGTGTATTCATGCTGAGCCATTTGGGTTTCAAATTTGCAATCTAGGTGAAGCTAGCCAAAATCACAAAGATTATTTTATACAAAATGGCTGGAATTTAAATTTCGCTTCAACACTTAAAAAAGCTAATCAAAATGGTGATATAATCATCGAAGATGCTATGCTAGAGTATAGCTGTGGAACTGATCCATTTAATCCAACTTCAATTGCTGTATGGAGAACGGTTTAGAGTTTAATATTGTTAGATTTTAGTGGAATTGAGCCATAATGAATAGTAAATTGGCCTTGATTTAATCTATTTTGCAAGGCCATAATCTTTTCTTTGCTTAAGTGCGCGATCTCCTTGCGTACTTGTGTATCTAGGGATTTTGATACTACGATATAAATGGCGATATTTTTTGGGCTAAATTTATAGGCAATTGTGATTTTGCCTTTGAATTCTTGTAGTGTAGTCTTGATTAGTGTTACAGCCTGCATTTGATGGTTTTTGTCTGTTGATACTGATTGTATAGTTGAATTTAATGTAGTTTGAGTTTGAATTTCAGATTTGGTTTTTTGTATTTGATTTGTTGTCTGATTAGTTGAAGATGATAAATTTTGACTTGGATTTATCTGTTGATTTGGTGTATTTATAAGCAAATTTAACGCTAAATTATTATTAGGATTTATCGTAGTTGTTGGATTATGGTTATGTTTTTCATACTCTATTATATCTTTAAAATTAGCATCGATAAATTTTATTAGAGGCTTTATAAATGCGGTATATATGAGCTTTTTAATAAATTTAGATAAGATAAATTTATTTTTTATTGTTATTATTAGCTGCTCTTTTTGGGAGTATCGTTTAGAAATTTTAAGCGATATAATGGCGCAATCATCAACATAACATACTCCTTTTAGCGCATCAAGCGTGTATTTTAAAATATTATCAATGTCGGCTGGTAAGTGCTGTTTCCATAGTATTTCGACAGCCAAATCCCCATTCATAATAAATGCATTTTGTTCTAAAGCAGCTTTTTTTAACCCCTTTTGATAAATTGCTTTAATAGCATCATTTTTATTATTTATGCTTGTTGGTCTGTCGTTATATACTATTTTTTGTAGCATTAGTGGATTGCTCCTAGTTTTAGTTTTTGATAGATTTCACATTCTGCTTCAAGCTCTTTATCTGTACCAAATCCTACGATTTTACCATGACCTATAACAGCAATTTTATCAGCATTTTTGATAGTTGATAGACGGTGAGCAATAACAAATATAATCTTATCTTTGCTTAAATTTTCAATAGCTTTTGTTATTTCTTGTTCGCTTTCATTATCTAGTGCGCTAGTGGCTTCATCAAATATTAGAATTTGTGGATTATGATACAAAGCTCTAGCTATGGCTATTCTTTGTCTTTGGCCACCGCTTAGATTGGCCCCATATTCACTAAGTGTTGTATATATGCCATCATCTAAATTTTGGACAAAGCTATACGCATTTGCCATTTTAAGGGCCTTTATCACCTTGGCTTCATCTAGTGGAGCAGCATATGCTACATTAGCTGCTATTGTATCGTTAAAGATATATACACGCTGAGTGACTAGACCAATATTTTGCCTTAGGCTATCTAGTTTAAATTCGCTTAAATCATTATCATTGATTAAAATCATTCCAGAATTTGGGTCATAAAATCTCATTAATAGATTAATAAGTGTGCTTTTACCGCCACCACTACTACCTACTAGTGCTATCATTTGACCCTTATAGACTTTAAGATTTATACCATTTAGTGCAGTTTTATCACCGTAGCTAAATTTTAAATCTTGGATTGTGATTGAATTTACCTTAGCTGGGAAATTTATGTTTCCATCAACAATACTTGGCTGCATATCAAGTAACTCAAATGTTCTTTGGCTAGCTACTACTGCATCTTGCATTTGATTATATATATTTGTTATACGTTTTATAGGCGTATAGAGCATAAATAGCGCTGTAAGAAAGCTAAAAAAGCTACCTACTGTAATTTGTCCATCAATAACTTGCTGGCCGCCTATAATTATAGTAACTGCGATTCCAACTGAGCCTAATGTTTCCATCATTGGACTAACTAAAGCATTTACCTTAACGCTTTTTAAATTTAAATGAAATATTTTAGTATTGTGATTATCAAATTTGCTTAACTCTTTTTCTTGGGCACTACTAGCTTTAACTATTTCGATATTTGAGAAAATTTCATTTAACACCGATGTGATATCGCTAGAAGTTTCTTGCGATGTTCGGCTAAGTTTTCGCATTCTTTTAGCTAAGCGTGAAAGCGGATAAAAGGCTGCTGGTAACACAATAAGTGAAAATAGTGCTAAAGTAGGGCTTTGATAAATTACAACACAAAGTAATCCAATAATAGTTACAAACTCACGCACCAGTTCAGGAATGAGCGATGAGACGATATTGCGAATACGCTCAATATCACCCATGATCCTACTCATTAGCTCGCCAGTGCGATATTTATGGAAAAAACTCATATCTAATCCAAGTAGATTATCAAGTAGCTTGTATCTAAAACGCCTTATCATATCTTGTCCGATATAAGCGGTAAAATATACCTGTAGATATACTCCAAGGCTTTTTATAAAATATATTGCAATAATCGCATATGGAAGCAAATATAAAAGTGTTTCATTTTTTTCAACAAAGATATAATCAAGCACAGGTTTAACAAGCCAAGCAGAAACCGCAGTTCCAACGCTAGCCATAATCATTCCTAAAATTGCAATAGTAAACTGCCACACATACTCTTTATAATAGGATTTAAACCGTCTAAAGACTTCTGTTATTCCGTCCATATTTTCTCCCATTTTACTCCATTTGGCGTATCCATTATCGCTACACCAAGGGCGGTTAATTTCTCTCTTATAGCATCAGCTTTGGCATAGTCTTTAGCAGCCTTAGCGCTATTTCTAGATTCTATTAAATTTGCAATTTGCTCTTTTTGCTCTAAGCTAAATCCATATTGAAACCACTCAAACTCATCTATATAAAGAACTCCTAAAATCTCTTTTATAAATTCTAAATTTGCCATTATATCAGCTTTTAGTGCTTTGTTTTTTGGTTCTTTATCTAGATTTGTATTGGCTATATTTACCATTTCATCAATTTTTGCTAAGGCCTCTGAAATATTTAAATCATCGCTTAGAGCCTCTATAATCGCATTTTTAAACTCTAAATTTATCTCTCCAGGAGTTACGCCACTTAAGCGTTTTTTAAGTCTATAAATTTTATCGAGCCGTTTTTTACTAGAGAGTAAATCTCCTATATCGTAGTTGAAATTTGCCCTATAATGACTACTCATCAGATAATATCTTACCGCTTCACCCGGAGCAATAGCTAAAGCATCTTTAACAAAAAATGAATTGCCAAGGCTTTTACTCATTTTTTCGTTATTTACTTGAATAAATCCATTATGTAGCCAGTATTTAGATAGCTCTTGATGGTTTGCGCATCTGCACTGTGCAGCTTCGTTTTCATGGTGGGGAAAGAGCAAATCAGCTCCACCAGCGTGAATATCAATGGTTCCATTAAAGATCTCTGCAATCATTGCTACACACTCAGTATGCCAGCCTGGTCGCCCCTTGCCAAACGGACTATCATACCATTGTTCATCAAATTTCCATAGCACAAAATCTTTTTCATCTTTTTTAGCTCCACTGCTAGTAACTCTTGCGATTAGATTTTCGTCTTTTCTGCCGCTTAGACTTAGATATTTTTGATCTTTGCTAGTATCAAAATAAATTCCATCATCTAGCCTATACGTAACGCCATTTTGTTCTAGTTTTTGAATATAATTTATGATCGCATCAAGCGACTCTGTGGCTTTAGGTTCTATATCGGCATTTAGGACATTTAAAGCGTTCATATCGTTTTTATATCTATCTATATAGTAGGTCGTTATCTGCTCTAAGCTTTGATTGCTAGATTTCATTTTAGCTAGAATTTTATCATCTATATCAGTAAAGTTTTTGACAAACTTAACCTTATACCCAAGAGCTATTAAAACTCGCCTAAGTAGATCAAAGCTAATACTAGATTTTGCATGCCCTAGATGAGCATCATCATAAACAGTTGGTCCGCAGACATAGATATTTATATCATTGCCATTAAGTGGAACAAGTTTAACTTTTTGTTTTAAAACTGTATCATAAATTTGCATATATTATACCCCTTAATTCTATTAATAAATAGCCAAAAATTACTGCTAAGATTATAGTTATTAGATTTATCCTATTAAAGATTATATCCAAAAATTGCCTAATTCCAAATACAAAAATCGCATATCCTAGTAAAAATAGTCCGCTAATACTCCCAGCAAGTGCTAGTCCGCTTGCTCCTAAAGGTTTAAAAAGAAGCAAGCATAAAGCAGTATTTATAAAAAGTGAATATATAGCTATTTTAGCAGCGATTTTTTGTTGCATTTTAGCATATAGCCAGAGCGAAAAGAGCTTATAAATCCCAAAAGGTAAAAGTCCTAACATATACATTTGCAAGACTTTAGCTGATTCTATAGTATTATTAGTGTTAAATTCACCCCTTTGAAATAGCAGCCAAATAATCTCATTAGCTAAAACAAATCCGCCAATAGTAGAAAATAGTAGTAAAAAAAATAGTAAACTAAAGCTTTTTTTTAGTAAATTTATGGCGTTTGTATCGTTTTTAGATTTTATTGCTTTGGCAATTTTAGGAAATATTGCCGTAGAAAGTGCGATAGCAAAAAGTGCTAAAGGCAATTGAAAGATTCTATTTGCGTAGTATAGATAGCTAATTGCCCCAGTAGCTAGAAAGCTAGCAATAAAAGTGGAGATAAAGTCACTTAGTTGATTGGCGCTACTACCAATAATTCCATGGCCAAAGTTTTGCCAAAAACCTTTAGCTTTAGCTCTTTTGCCTTTGGCAAATTTGGCTATACCAAGAGTTAATAAACGGAGTAAATTTAATCTTTTAAGTGCGATAATATGAGATAAAACCTGCAACATTCCTCCAGCTACAACCCCCCAGCTAAGATACATTGCAGCACTTTTTTGGTCTAAATTTAATGCTAAAAGCAAAGCAATTATCATCGATATATTTAGCAAAGCTGTACTAAAAGCTGTAGTGGCAAAGTGATTTTTATATTGAAGAAGTGCTGAGAGTAGTGTAACAATAAAAATTGCCAAAAGATACCAAAAATTTATTCTTACTAGTGGAACAGCTAGAGCAATTGTCTCAGGACTAAATCCAAATGCAAGCGCCTTAGTAACTAAAGGAGCAAAGAGCATCACAATAAGACTAAGACCAAGCATCGCAAGGCTAAGCTTGATTAAAATTTCAGCACAAAATAACCCTTTTTGACTAACTTTTACTAAATTTGGCATAAAGGCTTGAGAAAATGCACCCTCACCAAAGAGTCTACGAAATAGATTAGGTAGCTTAAACGCTACAAAAAATATATCACTCCAAATACTTGCACCAAGAGCATTTGCCGTCATTAAATCTCTAATAAACCCAAGCACTCTAGAACATAAAATTCCGATACTATTTGTAAAGAAATGTCGCAGCAACTATCAAATCCCAAATTTAAAAACTATGTATTATACTTAAAATTAATTTGATTTTTATAAAATGTCTCAAACTTACTCTGTAAAAATAGGGCTAAAACAATCAAAAATCCACCGATTGTCATCTTATACATATCAAAATCTACTCCCCAAAAAATTGCATTTACCAAAATTGCTATTGGAATTATAGCATTATTCATAATTGCTAAAGTGCCACTATCGACCATAAGCGAGCCACTACTCCACAAATAATAGCCAAACCCAGAAGCTACTACACCAAGGTAGAGTAAAACTACCCAGTTTTGCAAATTTTGTGGAAGCATTGTAAAATTCCCAAAGAGAATAAAGCTAACCCCTGAAACCAAAACCGCCCCAAGATAAAAATATCCAAAATTTGATCTATTATCTTTTAAATTTTTACAAGTAAGCTTATAAAATGCTTGTGCTGCCCCAAAGCAGATATTTGCCATCTGCACGAGTATAAATCCATATAAAGAACTAAGGCTCCAACTTTCAAATTTAATAATAAAAGCACCAATTATACATAAAGTAATGCTAATTAAGTATAGTTTTTTAAATTTGCACGATATAAGATCATAGATTAGGCTTAGATAAAATGGTGTAAATATAGTAAAAAGAGCAACTTCGCTTACGCTAAGATATAAAAATGAATGATAGTAAAATATACTCATAAGACCAATTTGTAGGCCACCAATAGTGATTAATTTTAGCTTTAAATCAAATTTTAACTTTAAATTTAAAAATGGTAAAAATATCAAAAATGCTATACAAGAACGAAAAAGTATAGCAAAATAGTTATCAACAACTCCGACGATATAGTATCCAATAAGCGGAAATGAGAATGCCCATATAAAAGTTGTTACCCATAAATTGGCCATTTTTTATCCTAAATATTGAAATTTGATTTATAGTATCGCTAAAAAAAGTTAATATTAATCTATTTTTTAGTAAAATATCCGATTAAAAATCTTAAGGAGTCTAGGTGTTATTTACCAAAGCCAGTGAATATGCTATGCTATCATTGATTTTATTATCACAAGCTAATCACCCAAAAGATGTAGATACTATATCGTCTGAACTTGGAATTTCAAAAAGTTTTTTAGCAAAAATTTTACAAAATTTAGCAAAAGAGGGTATATTGCACTCCTTTAAAGGTGCAAATGGTGGGTTTGTTTTAGCCGATAAACCATCAAATTTAAGCATTAAGCGTATTTTAGAGAGTGCTGAAAAGCGTAAGGTAAATGTATTTGAGTGCGCAAATTCTAGATGTGATTGTCCTAGCAGCAAAGGCGATGAATGTAAAATTTGGCCTATGTTTAATGATTTACAAGGTCGAATTGATGAGTTTTTAGACCAGATTACCTTAACTGATATTATAAAGAAATAACCTTGGCTAAGCGCAATATTCTAACAATGGTGGCGCCATTTTTAGCGCCAGTGATGAAGGCAAAGAGTTTAACTGTAGTTTTTGTTATTGTAGCGATTTTAGCTATTATCATTGTGCCATTACCTAGTGCTGTGTTAGATTTTTTCTTAGCACTATCTATAGCTATATCTGTTCTTATAATATTAATATCTATTTATATACCAAAGCCTACAGACCTTAGTACATTTCCTACTCTTGTTTTAATTGTTACTCTATTTAGATTAGCGCTAAATATTGCAACAACTAGAATGATTTTAAGCGAAGGGCATAATGGACCAGAAGCTGTAAGTGAGATTATTGCTAGTTTTGGTGAATTTGTTGTCGGTGGAAACTATGTAATCGGGGTTATTGTATTTTGTATTTTGGTGCTTATAAATTTTATGGTTGTAACTAAAGGCTCAACTCGTGTAAGTGAGGTTCAAGCTAGATTTACTCTAGATGCGATGCCTGGTAAGCAGATGGCGATCGATGCGGATTTAAATGCTGGTTTGATAGATGAACAAACAGCCAAGCAAAGACGCCAAGATATCATATCTGAGGCGAATTTTTATGGAGCAATGGATGGTTCTAGTAAATTTATAAAAGGTGATGCTGTAGCTGGTATTATTATTACTATTATTAATATTATTGGTGGATTTTTAATTGGTGCATTTCAATATGATATGGCTATCAAAGATGCAGCAGCTACATATACTATTCTTACAATTGGTGATGGCTTAGTGAGTCAAATTCCAGGGCTTATTACTTCAACTGCAACAGCAATTATAATTACTAGAGCTAGTAAAGATGAAGATAATTTTGCTGAAGGTGTTGTAAGTCAGTTACTTGGTGAGTATAAGACGCTTTTAATTGTCGGTTTTATACTATTTGTATTTGCTTTAGTGCCAGGTCTTCCAACATTCTCTTTAGGATTTATGGGCTTATTATTTTTAGGGATTGGATTTATTTTAAAAATGATAGAAGAGGGAAAAATCGATTTTAGTGCTATCAAAACCGATAAAAATGGCTCTCAGCAAGCTGGAAATGGTAATAAGGCTGCACCATCGGCTAATAAACTACCTAAGAAAAGCGAAGAAGAGATTGCCCTTGAAGAACAAGCTAAGATTGATGATATATTAAAGATTGAAATTTTAGAGTTAGATTTAGGTTATGGACTTTTAAAACTTGCTGATGGGGATTTGGTTGAGAGAATCCGTGCTATGAGGCGAAATATGGCTACAATGCTTGGATTTTTGATGCCTAAAATCAGATTAAGAGACAATATCTTACTTGGCCCAAATGAGTATAAATTTAAATTAAAAGGCGTAGTAATCGGCTCTGGCATTGTCTATCCTGATAAGTGCTTGGCCATGGATAGCGGTTATGTAAGTGCAGATATCGATGGTATCGCAGTCAAAGATCCAGCCTTTGGGCTTGATGCATTATGGATTGATCAAAATTATAAAGAGGATGCGATTTTAAGTGGTTATACAGTAGCTGATGCAGCTAGTGTTATTTCTACTCATATGAGCGAGTTAGTTAAGCAAAACGCTAGTGAATTGCTAACCAAGCAAGAGGTTCAAAATATCCTTGAAAAGGTAAAATCAGAATATTCTGTAGTTGTAGATGATGCTCTAAAAGTAGTTGGCGTGGGCGTTATCCAAAAGGTATTAAAAGCTTTGCTTAAGGATAATATCCCAATTAAAGATATGTTAAGTATACTTGAGGCTATTAGTGATGTAGCTGAAGTTAGTAAGAATTTAGATATGATTATCGAACATGTCAGAGCGGCTCTAGCTAGAGTTATTACATCTATTTATACAGATGAAAATGGTCAATTAAATTTCTATATTTTAGATGCACCAGCCCAACAAAAGCTAATTGATAGCCTAAGTTATAAAGATGGAGCGTATACCTTAATGATAAATGTAGCCCAAACCTCAGCTATAGTTAGCGCACTAAGGGCAAAAAGAGAAAATAGACCTATAAGCGAACAAGGCGATATGGTGCTTTGCGTTGAACCAAGTATTCGTAAATTTATAGCTAATATAGTTCAAAATTTTTCAATCGATATAGCAGTGCTAAGTTTTGCTGAGATTGCGCCAAATACTCAGTTTGAAACACTTGGTACTATAGAGATACCAGAACTTTAATAAAGGAATAAAATGAAGATTTATCATCTTAGTCACACTGATTTAGATGGATACTCTTGCCAATTTGTTAGTAGTTTTTATTTGAAAAATGTCGAATTTTATAATTCAAACTATGGTAAAGAGATTGATAAAAAGATGTCGCATATAATTTCAAAGATAGGCGATGAAAAGGCGGTGATTTTAATCACTGATCTAAATTTAACCAAAGCTCAATGTCAAAGCTATCAAGATCAGCTAAAAAACAAAGATGTTAAGCTTATTTTGCTTGATCATCATCAAACAGGAGCTGAGTGTGCAGCAGAGTTTTCTTGGTATTATTTAGATAATGCTAGAAGTGCGACAAAAATTTGTTATGATTTTTTTAGTGCAATTTTTGGCAAAGATGAGAGGCTAGGAGCATATTGTGATGTGGTAAATGCTGTCGATATATGGCTTAAAAATGATCCAAATTTTGAACTTGGTAAGGTCTGTATGGGTGCAATTGCTGGAGCAAAAGAGATAAATAAGGTAATGTTTGAAGATGAGCATATAGAGTATATCTTTTATCTTATGAGAAGCTTTTGTGAGTTTTTAAGTCTTAATAATGCCCATATTGAACTTGATAATAGACTTCATGGGATTAAGAAGGAGTTTTTTTATCTTAAAAATGATGATACTTTAAGTAATCTAAACTCTAGTTATCTAGTTAGACGCCTTGGAGCTAATAAGGATAAATTTAGCATTAATTATCGTGGTAGTAAGGGGGTTTTAACCTACAATATAGGAAGTGCTAGTGTGATTGGTAATGATTTTTTAGTGGCTAATCCTGAATTTGATTTTTTTATAGATATGACTAGCAAAAAGACTATGAGTTTTAGATCAAATGGAGATTTTGATGTAAGCTTAATGGCTAAAGAGCTTTGCGATGGTGGAGGGCATAAAAATGCTAGTGGCGGGTTTTTTGCTGGATTTGTAGATAGCTATAATTATGATGAGATAAAATCACAAGTTGTAAATTTGATAAATAAAAAAACAGGAGAATTATAATGAAAAATTACGAAAATGATGTTACGCTAGAAGAGATGAGCTATGAATTGGAGTTAGCTACTCTTGGAATGCTTTACTACGCTGGAGTAAAAAAAGAGCGTTTAAATGACGCCTTTGATAGATATATAGATGTTATAGATGATGTATTAGAAAACAGCGATGCAAATGGCGTTGATGAAGTTATTACTGTGATTGAACATCTCAAAAAGAGCTGCCCAGAACTATTTAAAAAATAGTCTTTTGCTCTTAAATTTTAGTAATCTGATCGCTAGTTGACCTTTTTTATTTAAGATTTTATAATAGTTCCAAATATTAAAATTAAATCTAGCGATCTGAATTTGGGCAAAGATTTGCTCTAAATCATCTCTTTCTTTTGCAGTTAAACTATTCATCAAATTATCTCCTTTGAATTAAAATGAAATTATACTTGATAGCTTATTAAAAATCAATAAAATTTAGATTGTTTATATTTTATATTTTTATTTTGTATAGATAATATTTAATAAAAATAAGCAATCAATCATATAAATTGCTAAATAAATTTACAAATTTTAATCTTTTTGCTTAAATTACTTGACAAAGATAGGCTCAATGTTGTATAATTATCTTAGCAATTAAATATAAAGAGTGCTAATAAATGAAACTAGATAAAAGAGATTTGATATTAGAATCTATCATTCATGCTTATCTTGAGGTTAATGAACCAATCGGCTCTAATGAACTTGGCATGAGAATGAATGTAGCAATTCCAGCATCAACTATTAGAGTCTATTTTAAAAAGCTTAGCGACGAAGGAGCGATCACTCAACTTCATATTAGCGGTGGTCGCATACCAACAGCTAGTGCGATGGAGTTTTATTGGCAAAATAGGCTAAAATTTAGCTCTGTTTTATCTATTAATAATATAGATTTGCTAAATTTATTAGTTTATAAAAATGATATTTATTGCATGATTTTTAAAGATCAAAAGCTATTTTTACAAGATGTTTTAAATCTCAAAAATCGTTTTTTGGTGCTTGATTTTCTTACTGAGAGCATATCAATTAAATTTAGCTCAAAGGTGGAAAGATTCTTAAGCAACTTAATTGGCGTTAGCTTAGAAGAGCTTGAAAATATCTCTATACAAGTAGGATTGAGCGAGTTAAGAGCAAAGATTAAGGCTTTGAAAAGATGCGAGATTTTATTTCAAGAAAATGAGAAAATTGCTTTTGAAATTTGTAAAGATGATAGCATAAAGGCGATTTTAGATCCATCATTTGGTGATAATTTTAATGGAAATTTAGCCTTTAGTCCGCTATTTTCTACCGGCTATATGGGGTTAAAAACTGATGTATTATATCAAGGTAAGCCCGCTGTAATGGTATGTGCTAGTAGTGTGTATAGTGATTATGAAAAGTTTTTTAGTATGTTAAAGGAGGCAGCGTGAGTCAAAACGAAAAAGAAAATTTAGATGAAAATCCAGCTTTGGATGAACAAAATTGCCAAGAGTGCGAAGCAGAAGAAAAAAATTGTGAAGATGATTTAGCAGATGAGCTTAATAAAGTTAAAGAAGATTTGATAAGGGCTACGGCTGATTTTGAGAATATCAAAAAGCGTTTAGAGCGTGAAAAAGCTGAAGCTTTGAAATTTGCAAATGAGAGCTTTGCTAGAGATCTTTTGCCAGTTATTGATGCTTTGGAGATTGCTGCGAATTTACAAAGCGGAGATGATGAGATAACAAACAAGATAAAAGATGGGATAAATCTAACTATTGAGCAGTTTAAAAAGTGCTTTGAAAAGTATGGTATAAAAGAGATTGATACCAATGTTGAGTTTAATCCTGAATTTCATAACGCTATAAATTATATAGAGACAGACGAGGTAGAAAGTGGCAAGATAGCTACTGTTTATCAAAAAGGCTATCTATATAATGATAGAGTTTTAAGACCTTCAATGGTTGTAATAGCAAAATAAATTTTAATAAAAAGGATACAAAATGAGTAAAGTAATAGGAATTGACCTAGGAACAACAAATTCATGCGTAAGCATATATGAGAGAGGCGAAAGCAAGGTAATACCAAATAAAGAAGGAAAAAATACAACTCCTTCTGTGGTGGCTTTTACTGATAAGGGTGAAATTTTAGTTGGTGATACTGCTAAACGACAAGCCGTAACAAACCCTGAAAAAACTATATTTTCTATCAAAAGAATTATGGGTCTTATGATGAATGAGAAAAATGCTAGCGAAGCCAAAGCTCGCCTTCCATATCATATCGTAGATAGAAATGGTGCGTGTGCTGTTGAGATAGCTGGCAAAACATACACTCCACAAGAGATTTCGGCTAAAGTATTGATTAAGCTAAAAGAAGATGCTGAGGCGTTTTTAGGTGAGAGTGTTACTGATGCGGTTATAACTGTGCCTGCATATTTCAACGATAGTCAAAGAAAAGCTACAAAAGAAGCTGGAACCATCGCAGGATTAAATGTACTTAGAATCATAAATGAACCAACAGCGGCGGCTTTGGCTTATGGTTTGGATAAAAAAGAGGCCGAAAAAATCGTAGTTTATGACCTAGGTGGCGGGACTTTTGATGTAACTGTGCTAGAAACTGGCGATAATGTGGTTGAAGTTTTAGCTACTGGTGGTAATGCGTTTTTAGGCGGTGATGACTTTGATAACCGCTTAATTGACTTTTTGGTAAATGAATTTAAAAGTGAAAGTGGAATAGACCTTAAAAACGATGTTATGGCTCTTCAACGCCTAAAAGAAGCTGCTGAAAATGCCAAAAAAGAGCTAAGTAGTGCTATGGAAACAACTATAAATCTGCCATTTATCACAGCTGATGCCACTGGACCAAAACACCTTACAAAGACTATTAGTAGGGCTAAATTTGAAAGTATGATAGATGATTTGGTATCTCAAACAATATCAAAAATTAGCGAAGTTGTCAAAGATGCTGGTGTGAGCAAAAGTGATATAAAAGAAGTAGTTATGGTGGGTGGCTCAACTCGTGTGCCTTTGGTGCAAGAAGAGGTTAAAAAAGCATTTGATAAAGAGCTAAATAAATCAGTAAATCCTGATGAAGTAGTGGCAATTGGTGCAGCTATACAAGGTGCGGTAATTAAAGGCGATGTAAAAGATGTTTTGCTATTAGATGTTACACCTCTTAGCCTTGGTATTGAGACTCTTGGTGGGGTTATGAGTAAATTGATAGAAAAAGGTACCACAATCCCAACTAAAAAATCTCAAACTTTCTCAACTGCTGAAGATAACCAAAGCGCTGTTACTATCAATGTTTTACAAGGTGAGCGTGAATTTAGCCGTGATAATAAAAGTCTTGGTAATTTCAATCTTGAAGGCATTATGCCAGCACCAAGAGGCGTGCCACAAATTGAAGTTACATTTGATATAGACGCAAATGGAATTCTCACAGTCTCTGCTAAAGATAAAGCTAGTGGAAAAGCTCAAAATATCACCATTTCAGGCTCAAGCGGTCTAAGCGAAGAAGAGATAAATAAAATGGTAAATGACGCTGAATTACACAAAGAAGAAGATAAAAAGAGAAAAGAGGCCGTTGAAGCTAGAAACGCAGCTGATAGCCTAGCTCACCAAACTCAAAAATCTCTTGATGAACTTGGTGAGAAAATTTCAAGTGAAGATAGGGCTAAAATTGAAGCAGCCTTAAATGATCTAAAAGAGACATTGAAAAATGAAAATGCCACAAAAGAGCAGATCGATGCGAAGGTAAAAGCCCTAAGTGAAGCAAGCCATAAGCTAGCTGAGGCAATGTATCAAAATCAAACCGCTGGTGCTAACACACAAGATAAGAAAAAAGATGATGATGTTATCGACGCAGAAGTAGAGTAAATTTATAAGCTGGCCTTTAAGGCTGGCTTAAATACAAAAATATCTCATCAGCTAATAAAAAATTTGGATTATAGATTCTCTCATTTTCTAATATCAATTTTTTCTCTTCAATTAGTATTTTAGCTCTTTGTCTCATCTCTAAGCTTAAATCTAATAAATCAACCCCAACGCAGCTCCTAAGCCCTAAAAAGACTCTTTCATCTCTTTTGTTTTCATCATTTAAAATTTCAATAGATTTTTTAAAAGGATTATCGATATAACTTCTAAGATTAGTAGCACCTTTGTATCTTTTAAATCCAGTTGTCCCCACAGCATACGCACCAAATCCATAGTAATCATCGCCACGCCAATAACTTAGATTGTGGTTACAAATTTGACCAAAATTTGATATTTCATACTGCTTAAATCCGATATTTTCAAGTGAATTTATAAGATATTTAGCTAAGATTGGGCTATCTTTTTGATATGATTTTTTGGTGCTAAATTTGCTCTCAAGCATTAAGCTATAAGCTGAAATATGTGTGATTTCTAGCTCTTTTAGGGCTTGAATTTCACTAGATAGCAAGGCTTTTGTATCAAGCTTGGTGCTATACATTATATCTACATTTATATTTGTAAAACCAGCTATTTTAGCATCTTTTATGGCTTTAAAGACTCTTTTTGAGTCGTGAATTCTACCTAGAAATTTAAGCTTATTTTCATTAAAGCTTTGCGCTCCAAGGCTTAGGCGATTTACGCCGAGTTTTCTCATATATTTTAGCCAATTTAAATTCGCTGAGTTTGGGTTTGCTTCGCTAGTGATTTCGCAATTGATATCTAAATTTGGCACTAAATACTCAAAAATCTCATCATATAACCCAGCTTCAACGCTACTAGGAGTGCCGCCACCTATGAAAATTGTAGAGATTTTATCTTTGAATTTTATGCTTTTTATCTCTTTGGTTAGAGCTTTAAAATACTCTTTAGTTATATTAAATTTATCACTATGAGAGCCAAAAGCACAATATGGGCATTTTGATTCACAAAATGGAATATGGATATAAATATGCAACTTTTGTCCTAAAATTTATTCTAAATTTAACAAATAATTTATTAAATTTAGTTGATTTATTAAACTTTAAACGCTTTTAAGGTAGGATTTTACCAAATTTTTAGGAACAAAAAATGGATAAAGGCAAGAGATATCGCCCAAATGTAGCGGCTATTATCTTATCTCCATCTTATCCTTTAGAGTGTAAGGTATTTATCGCCCAAAGGCACGATATTAGCGGTGCTTGGCAGTTTCCACAAGGTGGAATTGATGAGGGTGAATCGCCTAAGGAGGCTCTTTTTAGAGAGCTTGAAGAGGAGATAGGAACAAATGAAATAGAAATTTTGTGTGAGCATCCTAAGTGGCTAGAGTATGATTTCCCTAAAACCATCGCTAAAAAGATGGCTCCGTATGATGGACAGACTCAGAGATATTTTTTGGTTAGATTAAAGCCAAATGCAAAAATAGATCTAGCGACTAAACACCCTGAATTTGATGATTACTGCTTTATGCCTGTAAATGATGTATTAAGCAAGGTTAATCACTTTAAAAAGGGTGCTTATGCTAAGGTGCTTAAATATTTTAAAGATGAAGGGTTTATATAATGCTAATTGTACAAAAATATGGCGGAACTAGTGTTGGGAATTTAGAAAGAATAGAAGAGGTAGCTAAGAGAGTAATCGCTACAAAAGATGCTGGAAATGATGTAGTAGTAGTAGTTTCAGCTATGAGCGGGGTAACTAATCAGTTAATAGAATATGCTGAGCATTTTGCTAAAATTCAGCCACAAAGTGCTGATATGGATATGTTACTTAGCTCTGGTGAGAGAGTTACAAGCTCACTTCTTTCAATAGCATTAAATTCAAAAGGTTATAAGGCTGTAGCATTTAGCGGTGATATGGCTGGGATTATCACTAATGATGATTTTACTAAAGCTAGGATTATCGATATAGATGGCAAAAAGATGAAAGAGGCGCTAAAAGAGGGCAAAATAGTCGTAGTAGCTGGATTTCAAGGGGTCACAAAAGATGGAGATATAACAACTCTTGGGCGTGGCGGAAGTGATCTTAGTGCTGTGGCTGTGGCTGGAGCGTTGGACGCTGATTTGTGTGAAATTTATACCGATGTAGATGGGGTATATACCACAGACCCAAGAATCGAGCCTAAGGCTAGAAAACTTGATAAAATTAGCTATGATGAGATGCTAGAGCTAGCTAGTATGGGGGCGAAGGTATTGCAAAATAGAAGTGTAGAATTAGCTAAAAAATTAAAGGTGAAATTGGTCACTAGAAGTAGTTTTAACAATAATGAAGGAACACTAATAACAGGAGAAGCGGATATGAATACATCAGGAATGGAACAAGCACTAATAAGCGGTATAGCACTAGATAAAAATCAAGCAAGAGTAACTATGAGAGGGGTTGTAGATAAGCCAGGAGTTGCTGCTAGTATCTTCAAAAAATTAGCTGATAAAAATATAAATGTAGATATGATTATCCAAAATACAAGCCACGAAGATGGCACTACAAGTCTTGGCTTTACAGTGCCTCAAAATGAGATGGAAGCGGCTAGAAATGTTGTTGATGATGGTAGCGCAAAATCTATTGAGATAGATAGCGAAGTAGTTAAAGTAAGCGTAGTAGGCGTAGGTATGAAAAGTCATAGCGGTATAGCATCTATGGCGTTTTCTGTGTTGGCAAATGAGGGGATTAATATTCAGATGATCTCTACAAGTGAGATTAAAATTTCAATGATAGTAGCAGCAAAATATGGTGAATTAGCTGTTAGAGCACTTCATAAAGCTTATGAGTTAGAGAAGTAATGGATCTAATCAAATGGAGTTTGGACGCTATTAGGAGTTCAAGCAAGGAGCTAAGCTGGATGGAAGAGAGGCGTCTAGAGTGGGCGCCACTACTTGCATCTAGGCTTAGATATTTGATTGATGGAGCGCCGTTTATTGTAATATGCGATGAAGATAGAGATTGGTTTGAGAGCTATTTTTTACGCAGTATTAATCGCAAAGGCTCTCATCGCCCCATATTGCCATTTATCTCACTTAAATCTTTATATCCAAGATTAAATGATATAAATTCCAAAGAGGAGATAAGCTTGCTTGATGATATGCTTAGTATCGCATTTCCAAATGGATTTGTATATTTTTACATTGGTAAAAGCAGCTCAAAGCTATGCGCAATAGCCAAAAATCGTACCAGTAGCTATATGTGGCTATTTGACGAACAAGCAGAAAATAGCTTCTATCTTAGCTCTACAGATGAGAATTTGGATTTTAAGCTTTTATCTATGTTTAGGTTATTTGATCGCACTATTGATGCTGTGTTATTTGGTCAGGTTGAGCTTTGAGTTTAGATAGTAAGATTATTATTAGCGATGATTTTGAGAGTATTAAATCTGAGTATGTCTCTATTTTAAAACCTGAATATTTAAAAATTTTTGAATATGAGAGTTTATTGATAGACGGAGTCAAAGAGATAATATCTCAAGCCTATATCGCAGAAAAAGAGCCAAAAGTATTGCTAATTATGGCTAATAAATATGGCATCGAGTCGCAAAATGCTCTACTTAAAATCCTTGAAGAGCCACCAAGAAATATAATCTTTGTCTTAGTCGCACCAGCTAAAAATATATTTTTAGCTACAATTCGCTCTAGATTAAGTATAGAAAATAGGGTTAAATTAACCAAAAGTGAGCCAACGGGGATAGACTTTACTAAGCTAAGCTTAAGTTATATCAATGAGTATGTATCTACTCAAACAGCACTTGAAAAGAGCGATAAATTAAGCAAAACTCAACTTCTAAATTTACTTAAATCCATAATAATAGACGCAGTCAAAAATGGGGTTAAATTTACCCATGAAGATTATATATACTTTAATAAATTATATAGAATTACAGATCTAAATTCCAAAGCTCAAACCACGCTTTTACCGCTACTTTTACTAATAATGCAAAGGATAAAATGAGAGCGTATAAATTAAATACAGATAGCGATTTTGACCAAATTTGCCACTTTATATCACCACACAAAAGTGGGGCGAAAATTATGAGAAAAAAGGCAAATTTAAATTTTATTTTAATCAAAGATATAAAGGCTGTAGCGGTTAATATCTTAAAGCAAGATGCCCTTAGTATCGGTGCTGAATTGGTAAGTTCTCATAACGCAATTTTTGGTGGAGTAGAGTTAGAAAACGCACTTTTAATAGCAAATGATAAGCAAATTCAAATTCTAGCCAAAAAGGAGCTAGCTCAAGATTTTGGCCTAGATAAATTGGCTAAATTTCTATCAAATTCATTTACAAAACCATCAAAATGCGAGATTATGGCGGTTTTAAATTTCAATAATGATAGCCTCAATCCAGCAAGTAGAGTTGGCATTGATGATGCGATTTTGCGCATTGAGAGCGTGATTGATTTGGGCGCCGATTATATAGATATCGGTATGGTAAGCTCACGGCCAGGGAGTGAGTATATCGGTGCTAAGGCTGAATTTCAAAGAGTTAAGCCAGTTGTAGATCTAATCTATGCTAATAGGCTTTATGAGAGGATGGAGTTTAGTCTTGATAGCTTTGATCCATTGTGTTTGGAGTATGCCTTAGATCATGGATTTAGCTTTGTTAATGATATAACCGCAGATCCAAATTTGGCTTTTTTAGCCGGTAAATACAATGCCAAGTATTGTCTAATGCATAAAAATGGCGATCCTAAAACTATGCAAATCAATGTCAAAGATAGCGATATTTTAGAGCTTATAAGTGAGTTTTTCTCTCAAAAATTAGAAGAGATTAAAGAGTCTAAGGCTAAGCAAATTTATCTTGATATAGGTATAGGATTTGGCAAAACTGCTCGTGATAATATGGCTTTGATTAAGCATTTGGAGCATTTTTTGTCTTTTGGATATCCGCTTTTAGTAGGTGCTAGTAGAAAATCTATGATAGATTATTACAGCCCAAGTAGCGTAGATGAGCGCTTAGCTGGGAGTTTGTATCTACACCAAAAAGCTATAGAAAATGGCGCTACTATCATTAGAACGCACGATCCAAAAGAGCATATCCAGATGCTAAATTTACATAATTCGTATAAGGATTTAGAGATAGTATGAATCATAAAGAGTATTTAGAAGCAGTTGAGACGCTAAATAGATGGGCGAAGGCTTATTATACTGATGATAATCCTATAGCTAGTGATGATGAGTATGATGCTTTGTATCATAAGGTGGTTGAGTTTGAGAGCCAAAATCCAAATTTAAAAGCTATATTTTCGCCTACTAATAGAGTTGGTGGCGAGATTTTAGAGCAGTTTGAGAAGCTAGCCCACAAAGCTAGAATGTGGTCGATGGAAGATATTTTTAGTGATGATGAGCTTTTGGCGTGGATAGAGCGCGGGGATAAACGCTCACAAAGATTTTTTGTAGAGCCTAAATTTGATGGGGCGAGCTTGAATTTAACCTATGAAAATGGAGTTTTAAAAAGCGCAGCCACAAGGGGTGATGGATCCATTGGTGAAGATGTTACTAGCAATGCTAGGGTTATTAGTTCTGTGCCTTTACAGATTCCATATAGCGGTCTTATTGAAATTAGAGGCGAAGTAGTTATAACTAAAAGTGATTTTGAAAAGATTAATGCTGATCGTGCTAAAGATGGCCAAAATTTACTAGCTAATCCTAGAAATGCAGCTGCTGGTAGCCTAAGACAATTAGACTCAAGTATAACAAAATCAAGAAAATTAAAATTTTACCCATGGGGCGTGGGTGCAAATGATCTTAAATTTGATACTCACAGTGATATGATGGATTTTGTTAGATCTTTAGGATTTTTAAGGGATGATTTTGTTAGGGTTTGTAATAGTATAGATGAGATTAGACAAGCTTATGATGAGCTTTTATCTTTAAGAGATGAAAAGCCTATAATGATGGATGGTATGGTAGTTCGTGTTAATAGCTTGGCAAAATGCGATGAATTAGGATTTACAGTAAAATTTCCTAAATTTATGGTAGCTTATAAATTTCCAGCTATTCAAAAATCAGCTAAGCTTATAGATGTAGCCTTGCAAGTTGGCAGAACAGGTGTAGTTACGCCTGTTGGAGTTCTTGATGGGGTTGAGATTGATGGGGCTTTTGTTAGAAATGTTACATTACATAACTTCGATGAGATTGAGCGTCTAGGTCTTATGAAAGGCGATATGGTTTGCGTGATTAGAAGTGGCGATGTAATACCTAAGATTACTGATGTATATAAGGCTAGAAGAGATGGCCAAGAAGTAGCGATAAGTCGTCCATGCAAATGCCCTGAGTGTGGAAGTGAGCTTTTAGATGAAGGGGCGTTTATTAAGTGTCAAAATTTAAGTTGCAAGGCTAGAGTTGTAAGCTCTATTATATATTTTGCTTCTAAGAAGTGTATGAATATAGATGGTCTTGGTGATGCAATTATAGAGCTTCTTTATAAAAATGGTAAAATCTCAAGTATAATTGATATATATAGATTAGATAGTTCTAGTTTTGATGGATTAGAGGGTTTTAAGAGTAAAAAAATTGAAAATACTCTAAATGCTATAAAAGCAAGTCAAAGACCACCACTTCATAGATTTATTACTTCGCTTGGGATTGAACATATCGGTGAAGTAGCAGCTAAAAAGATAGCTGCAGTTTATCCTAACAAATGGCTAGACCTTAGTATGGATGAGCTTTTAAATTTAGATGGTTTTGGCGAAGCGATGGCGCTTAGCTATTTGGAGTTTATGCGTGTTAATCATATCAAAGTAGTAGAGTTACTAAAGTATATAACTCCAATTATAGATGAAATAAACACTACTCAAAATATATTTAGCGGTAAAACGGTAGTAATAACTGGCACTCTTTCTCGCCCTAGAGATGAGGTTAAGGCTGAATTAGAGAGCTTTGGAGCAAAGGTTAGCGGGTCAGTATCATCTAAAAGTGATTTTGTATTAAGTGGAGAGTCAAGCGGAAGTAAATATCAAAAGGCTCTATCTTTGGGTATTAAAATAATAGATGAGATAGAGTATGAAAGATTAAAAAATGAGAGCTGATCTAGCTGTATCAAAGGCTTTAAATATTAGTAGAAATCAAGCAGCTGGACTTATAGAAAATGGCGTAGTATTGGCTGATTCAAAAATTATCAAAAAAGCTAGCCAAGAGATTGATAAAGATCAAATCATAGAGATAAAATCTCAAATTTATGTTAGTAGAGCCGCACTTAAATTGGCTGGATTTTTAGACGAGATTAAGCTAAATTTAAAAGATAAAATTGCTTTAGATATTGGCTCAAGCACAGGAGGCTTTGTGCAAATTTTATTAGAAAATGGCATTAAGCAAGTTACAGCTCTTGATGTAGGAACTATGCAACTTAGTGCAAATTTAAGAGATGATAGCAGGGTAATAGTCCAAGAAAATACCGATATTAGGGAGTTTGAAAGTGTGGATAAATTTGATATTATCACTGCTGATGTGAGCTTTATATCATTATTACATATCATTTCTCATATTGATAGATTGGCATTAAGCGATATAATACTATTATTTAAGCCGCAATTTGAAGTTGGTAAAGATGCTAAACGAACCAAAAATGGCGTAGTAAAAGATGAAAAAGCTATAAATAAAGCGATGATAAATTTTGAGACTCAGTGTAATGCTTTAGGTTGGAAGTTAATTAAAAAAAGTGAATCAAAAATAAAAGGCAAGGAAGGCAATATTGAACTATTCTACTATTTCAAAAAGTAGTGTAAAATCTGTAGCTATTGGAAGTTTTGATGGTATTCACAAAGGACATAAAGAGTTAATTAAAAAGCTTGGCGATGGTGGCGCTTTGGTTGTAATATGCAATGGCAGAGCCTGTTTAACTCCAGGAGATAGACGCCAAGAGTATAGCGGTGTGCCGTGTTTTTACTATGATTTAGATGATATATCTGGGCTTAGGGGTGATGAGTTTATAGATATGCTTAAAAAAGATTTTGTGAATTTAAATAAAATTGTAGTTGGTTATGATTTTAAATTTGGCAAAGATAGAGCATGGGATAAGCACGATTTAAAGCATCTATTTGATGGTGAAGTGGTTGTGGTAGATGAGTTTTGCTTTGATGGGCTTGGAGTGCATAGTTCAGCTATTAGAAGATTTTTACGTGATGGTGATATATATAGGGCTAATCGCCTATTGGGTCGTGAATATAGTGTAGTTGGCAAGGTGATAGCTGGTCAAGGAATTGGCAAAGAGCATCTATATGCTACTTTAAATTTAGATATAACTCCATATCTAGTGCCTAAAAATGGCGTCTATGCTACAAGAACAAAGATGGATGATATCACTTATAGCTCTATAACTTTTATCGGTAATAGACTTAGCACCGATGGAGAGTTTGCGATTGAAAATCATATTTTAGATAAAAATATCGATTATAGGCCGAATTTTGTGCGAGTTTGCTTTGTTGAGTGGATTAGGGATAATATGAAATTTGATAATTTAGAAGATCTAAAAAGGCAAATTTCAAAAGATATAATAATAGCGCAAAATGTTGCTAAAAGCTGTGATTTAAGCATAGATGAGATAAGCTTGCACTCAAGAAATTTAGAAGGGGTTTATAAGTGAGAGATGAGGTCTTTAAAAATGTAATAAGCAAGCAGTTTGAATTTGATGAAAGTGTAGCTAGTGTATTTGATGATATGGTATCTAGATCGGTGCCATTTTATAAACAGACTCAAGAGCTTATTGTTTTATTTTTATCTAAAAGATTAGGGCAGGGTGCTAAAGTTGTCGATCTTGGATGCTCTACTGCTACTACGCTTTTAGAACTTTATAGATTGCGTCCTGATCTTGAACTTGTAGGTTTAGATAGTAGTCCTGCTATGTTACAAAGAGCTACAAATAGGGCTAATGGATATGGTGCAAAGCTTAATCTTATACAAGCTGATATTTTAGAATATGATTATGGCAAGGCTGATGCAGTGCTTTTAAATTATACATTGCAGTTTATTAGACCTATTAAAAGAGATGATTTTGTAAAGAAAATTTTTGCTAGTTTGGAATATGATGGTTTATTTGTATTTAGTGAAAAGCTAGTATATGATGATAAAAAGCTAGATTTAGAGATGATTAATATATATCAAGAGTATAAAGAAGCCCAAGGTTACTCTAAATTTGAGATAGCTCAAAAGCGTCAAGCGTTAGAAAATGTTTTGATACCATATAGTGAAAATGAGAATAAAGAGCTATGTAAAAATGCTGGATTTAGCAGCGTAGAGACATTTTTTAAATGGGCAAATTTTGCTTCTTTTATAGCTTTTAAACAAACTATTAATTAAAATGGGTTAATATTTGATTTTAATATCAATTTTAATCATACTAAGATTGCACTAAAACCAATATTTATAAAATATCCCCAGAAAAAATAGTTTTATATTTTGTAAATAATAATTTTTATTATTTACAAAATATTTTAAAAAAAGCCATATAATTTTACTACATATTAAATTTATTAAAAAGGAAAATCATATGGCAAAACAATTAAATACAGCTAGTGGAAATCCAATTAGCTCAAATCAGTTTAGTATCACAGCAGGTGCTAAGGGCCCAGTATTACTTCAAGATTATCAATTGATTGAAAAACTTGCATTTCAAAATAGAGAGAGAATCCCAGAAAGAACAGTTCATGCTAAGGGTAGTGGTGCATATGGTGTTTTAGAGATTACTGAAGATATTAGTAGATATACTAAAGCAAATGTACTTCAAAAAGGTGAAAAAACTAAATTATTTTTACGCTTTAGCACAGTTGCTGGTGAGGCTGGTGCAGCAGATGCAGAAAGAGATGTTAGAGGATTTGCAATTAAATTTTATACTAAAGAGGGCAATTGGGACTTAGTAGGTAATAATACACCGACATTTTTTATCAAAGATGGTATGAAATTCCCAGATTTTATCCACTCGCAAAAAAGAGACCCAAGAACACACTTAAGATCAGCAAATGCTGCGTGGGATTTTTGGACGCTAAACCCTGAGACAATGCACCAAGTTATGATCTTAATGAGCGATAGAGGAATTCCAGCAAGTTATCGTCATATGCATGGTTTTGGCAGTCATACATATAGCTTAATAAATCAAAATGGTGAGAGATTTTGGGTTAAATTTCACTTCAAAACTCGCCAAGGTATCAAAAATCTAACAAACAAAGAAGCTGCTGAGCTTATCGGTAAATGCCGTGAGAGCCATCAAAGAGATCTATATGAGGCAATTGATAGAGGTGAGTTCCCTCAGTGGGATTTTAAAATTCAAATTATGAGTGAAGAACAAGCAAATAATGCTAAATTCAACCCATTTGACCTAACCAAAATTTGGCCACACGCCGATTATCCGCTAATACCAGTTGGTGTGATGACCTTAAATAAAAATCCTGAAAACTACTTTAACGAAGTAGAACAAGCAGCATTTAGCCCAAGCAATATAGTCCCAGGTATCGGATATAGCCCAGATAGAATGCTACAAGCTAGAATTTTTAGCTATCCAGATGCTCAAAGATATAGAGTTGGTGTGCATTATCAACAACTTGAAGTTAATAAGCCAATAGTTGAAGTCAATAACTACTATGTAGGTGGAGCTATGAATAATGGTAGCTATGCACAAGAAAAATCAGCATATTATGAGCCAAATAGCTTTGGTGGGCCAGTAGAGAGTGCTAAATTTGCTGAGCCAGATTTGGCTATTGGTGATATAGCGCAAAGATTTAGCCATAGAGAGCATTATGCTGATTACTACACAGATGCAAGAGCTTTATATAAGATACTTCCGGCTGATGAAAAAGATAGATTATACTCTAATATCGCTGAGAGTATGGAAGGGGTCAAAGATGAGATAATCCAAAGAGCGATTAATCACTTTGAACAGATAGATCCAGAATACGCAAAAGGTGTTAAAGCGGCTTTGGCTAAATAATAAACCCTCCCCCACATTTGGGGGAGATATTGTAAATTTAAGTATCATAAAAATGGAATTTAAATTTACAATAAGGATAGAAAATGATAACTCCAGAAGAAGAAAAACGCTATGAAGAGCTGTGCGGATATGCATTTAATTTTGCTAGAAATAATGAATTTGCTCAGCTAGAGTTAATGCTAAATGCAGGATTAAATGTAAATCTTAAAAATCATAAAGGCGATAGTTTGTTAATGCTAGCTAGTTATAATGGCTCATATGAGACAACTAAGATGCTTTTAGAGCGTGGTGCAAATGTTGATGAGAGAAACGATCGAGGTCAAACCCCGCTAGCTGGAGTATGCTTTAAAGGGAATCTTGAAATAGTTAAGCTACTTGTAGAAGCAGGAGCTAATATCGATGCAAATAATGGAATGGGGCTTACTCCATATAGTTTTGCTATTATGTTTAATAGAGCAGAAATTGCTAAGTATCTATTAAGTAAGAGTAAAAAAAGAGGTATATTTAAAATAATAAGTGCTAAAATACTTGGAATATTTAGTAAAAATAGTGCTGCTTAAGGAATAAAAATTGCTTATTTTATCTAATAATTATTAAGGATAAAATATGCAAATAAATAATATATCAAAATATCAAAATGAAGTATATGGCACTTCAAAGCATTATAAAAGCGATGCTGAATTTAAAGATATATTATCTCAAATGCTACAGAGTGATAGCAAAAGTAGTAGTGTAGATAGCGTTGATACTTTTAGAGATAATATAAATAAATACGGTATAATGAATACTGTAAATATTATGAATAATGAGAAAATTGAAAAGCAATTAGAGATCAAAAGAGCCGAGCTTTTAAAGGCATTAGATGTTTCAAATATGAATCCATCTGATAAAGCAGCAGCGCTTGCTAGTATCGAAGAGACACTAGATAGGTATAAAAAAGATTTACAAAAATTAAATTCAGCCTACGATAGTGAAAAATTAGAAAATAGCAGTCTTAAAAAGTTATTTGCAGTTATATGATTTGGAGTGAAATCACTCCAAAAAATTTTAATCATAAAGCACAGTTGATAGATATCTCTCGCCAGTATCGCATAAGATTGTTACGATTGTTTTGCCTGGATTTGCCTTTGCTACTTGGCTAGCGGCGTATATATTTGCTCCACTTGATATCCCGACTAATAATCCTTCTTTTTGAGCTAATGCTTTAGCAGTTGCGATAGCATCTTCATTTGAGACAGTTAAAAACTCATCTATAACATCTCTATTTAAATTTTTTGGTATGAAGTTAGCACCTATACCTTGGATCATATGTGGGCCGGCTTCGCCTTTGCTTAGAAGTGGTGATTTAGCTGGTTCAACTGCGATTACTTTGATATTTGGATTTTTAGATTTTAGTATCTCACCAACACCGCTTACCGTCCCGCCAGTACCAAATCCAGCGACTAATATATCGACTTTACCATCTGTATCATTCCAAATTTCAAGTGCGGTTGTCTTTTTATGCATTTCTGGGTTTGCAGGGTTATCAAATTGACTTGGGATAAAGCTATTTGGTATCTCTTTTGATAACCTTAATGCTTCATCTACAGCGCCTTGCATACCATATTTTGGATCTGTTAATACTAGCTCAGCACCAAATGCTTTAAGTAATTTTTGGCGCTCAATACTCATTGAGCTTGGCATTGTTAAAATAATTTTAAGCCCACGCTCAGCTGCTATCATAGCTAGGCCTACACCTGTGTTGCCACTTGTTGGTTCTATGATTGTAGTGCTTTTATCAATTTTATTAGTTGCGATTGCGCTCTCAATCATATTTAAAGCGATTCTATCTTTAACCGAGTGGCTAGGATTTAGAAATTCGCATTTAGCTAAAATATTAGCCTCAACGCCGAATTTATTTATTTTGATAAGCGGAGTGTTGCCGATTAATTCGCTTACGCTATTTGCAATTTTCATCTTTATTCCTTAAATTATATAGTTCAGATATTTACCAGCTTGAGCTTGATCTATTTTAATACTGCTTAAAGGCTGCATAAAAAGCTCTTTTAACTTATCATTATACTCTTTGAAAAATAGATTATATAGATTATTTTCTAACTCTATATTTATTAGATTAAATTCATTTTCTAAGCTGTTAAATAGATCATAAAGGGTGATCTCATCTATAGGTTTGCTAAGATAATACCCACCCCTAATTCCTTTAATACTACCTACTATTCCATCTTTGCGAAGACTATTTAGAAGTTGTTCTAAATAGTTTTTTGAAACATTTATAGCTAATGAGATATCTTTTAAGGAGATAGGATTGCTTCTATCTCCTTTTGATATCTCAAGAATAGCCATCAAGCCATACACACCTTTGGTTGTAAGCAGGCTCATTTTAATGCTTCTTGAAGATCGCTTATTAAATCATCAGCGTTTTCTAGACCTATGCTTAATCGTATTAAGCCTGGACTAATGCCAGTGGCTGCTAATTCATCAACTGGAATTTGCTGATGAGTTGTGCTAGCTGGGTGAGTTATGATAGATTTACTATCACCGATATTTACTACTACGCTAAAGATTTTGACGCTATCTAGCACTTTTTTAGCTGTTTCATAATCAGCTACTTCAAAGCTCAAAAGCCCACTAGCTAGGCCATCTGTGAAATTAGCTTTGACATATGCATTTAAATTTGAGCTTTTTAAGCCTGGGTAATTTACAGATTTTACCTTTGGATGAGATTCTAAGAACTCAGCTACTTTTAGCGCGTTTTTAGAGTGTTCTTTGACTCTGATACTTAGAGTTTCTAAGCCTTGTATTAATTGCCAAGCGTTAAATGCTGAAAGTGTAGCGCCAATATCTCTTAATAGACTTAGGCGAATTCTCAAAGTATATATATCAAAAGCCTCAACCAAATCAGCATATACTAGGCCGTGATAGCTCTCATCGGCTAGATTGAAGTGGTCATATCTTTTGTTGCCGACTAATTTTTGGTTTAGTTGTTCGCCAGCTACGATGGCACCAGCTACGCTAATGCCTTGTCCGCTGATATATTTGCTAGCACTATGAACTACGACATCTACACCTTTTTTGATTGGGTTAAATAAAATTGGAGTTGCAACTGTGTTATCAGCTACTGTCACTACGCCATATTTGTTGGCTATTTCAACGATTTTTTCTACATTTGCGATAGCTATTTGCGGATTTGATAGAGTTTCAAAGAATATAGCTTTTGTTTTATCATCTATCAAGGCTTCTAAATCATCAGCACTATCAGAATCAAAAATTTTAGCTTTTATACCAAATCTTTTAATAGTGTGAGTTAGAAGTGTAGTGGCACCACCATAAATTTTCTTAGCTACTATTATATTGTCGCCAGCTTCAGCTAAATTCGCAATTGCAAAGAATATCGCCGCTTGACCACTTGAAGTGCTAATAGCTGCTTTCCCATCTTCAAGGGCTGCAATGCGAGCTTCAAATATATCAAGAGTTGGGTTTGTAAGACGAGAATATATAGGCCCAAGCTCTTTTAGAGCAAATCTATTTGCCGCAGTCTCAGCTGTACCAAAATCATAAGCTGTGCTTTGATAAATAGGCACTGACATAGCACCTGTGCCAACCTTTGTATCATAACCATAATGTGTTGCTAAAGTTTCTTTTTGCATTTTATCTCCTTTTTACTCAAATTAATAAGCAAATTGTAGCAAAAAAATTTAATAATGTCAAGTAAATCAATAATATATCTATATTTTATTAAATTTATTTAATTTTTATCGGTAAAATGGATATTAAAATTATATACTATATTTATATTTATTTTTAAATATATCTATATATATGATTATAAATTTTAATTTTTTATTTTTTTTTTTTTTCAATTCAAGGTATAATTTGGCAAAAATTTTAAATTTAGGAGTTTTAATGAAATTCTGTAAAAGATGTGTCATGCCAGATACCAAGCCAAATTTAAATTTCGATGAAGATGGAATTTGCGATGCTTGTAGATCTCAAGAGGCAAAAAATAGTGATATTGATTGGCAAAGTAGAAGGGCTGAATTATTAGAGATTGTTAAAAAGTATAAAAAGCACCCAATTTATGATTGTGTGATTGGAGTAAGTGGTGGCAAGGATTCTACTTTTCAAGTTTTAACAATGTTAAATTTGGGTCTTAAACCACTTTGTGTATGCTTTGAGCCGACTATTCCAACAAAAGTAGGTCGCAAAAATTTAAAGAATTTAAATAGCATAGGTGTAGATATCATCCATATAAAAAGAGATCCAAATGTCTATAAAAAACTTGCCAAAGCAGCTTTTAAAAAAACTGGAGATAATGAGTGGCAAAACCATCTTGGGATATTCTCTTGTGTGCCACGCATTGCTGTAAATTTCGGAATTCCATTAATAATTTGGGGCGAAAGTCCGCAATTAGAGTATGGTGGCCCAGCTTCATCAAAGGATAATAATATCTTAGATAAGGCTTGGCTAGATAGATTTGGCGGGCTTTTAGGAAGTAGTATAGAAGATATGATAGGTGTAGATGGCCTTACGCAAAAAGATCTATATTTTTACACTTACCCAAGTAATGAAGAGTTAAAAAGGGTAAATGTAACTGGTGTATTCTTAGGATATTATGTAAAATGGAATTATAAAGAGAATTTAAGAATTGCCAAAGAGCATGGCTTTAGCTGTTCTGATCGCCCAGTAGAGACTACATATGAAAATTTTGAGAATTTGGATTGCTATTCTAATCATCTACATGACTATTTAAAATATTGCAAATATGGCTTTGGTAGGGCTACTGATAATGCGTGTATCGATATTAGATTGGGTTATATAGATAGAGAAGAGGGCGTAAGATTAGTAAATAAATATGATGGCAAACCGCCTAAAAAGGCTATTAAAAAATATCTTGAGTATAGCGGATTTAGTGATGATGAGTTTTGGGAAATTGTAGATTCATTTACCAATAAAGATATATTTAAATGTGATGAAAATGGCAAATTTTTGCGTGATATAGATGGCTCATTAATCCGCAAAGAGAATACAATACTCAAATAATTTTATAAATTTGGAGCAACTCTAGCTCCAAATTTAACCAAGCTTCATAATAACTTAAATTCAAAATAACCAAATCATATAAAATATCAAATTTTAAGCATATTTTGGCTACAATACCCCATTTTATTTAAGGGAGCAAAGATGAAAGCAAAAGATGTCAAAAAGGTAGTTTTGGCCTATAGTGGCGGACTTGATACTAGTATAATTTTAAAGTGGCTACAAGATGAGTATAAATGCGAAGTTGTTACATTTACAGCTGATATCGGTCAAGGCGAAGAGGTAGAGCCAGCAAGAGCAAAAGCGATTAGCCTTGGTATAAAACCTGAAAATATATTTATTGAAGATCTTAAAGAAGAATTTGTGCGTGACTTTGTATTTCCTATGTTTAGGGCAAATGCTATATATGAAGGTGAGTATCTTTTAGGCACATCAATTGCTAGACCATTAATAGCTAAAAGACTTGTAGAGATAGCAGCACAAACCGGGGCTGATTGTATAAGCCATGGTGCTACGGGTAAGGGAAATGATCAAGTTAGATTTGAGATTGGAGCTTATGCTTTAAATCCAAATATCAAAGTTATTGCCCCTTGGAGAGAGTGGGATCTAGATAGTCGTGAAAAGCTCTTGGCTTACGCTGCAAAACATGGAATAGATATTAGCAAGAAAAAGGGTAAATCTCCATACTCAATGGATGCGAATTTGCTTCATATATCTTATGAAGGGTTGATTTTAGAGGATCCAAATAACGCACCTGAAGATGATATGTGGCGTTGGACTACAAGCCCAAAAGATGCTCCAAATGAGAGCGAAATCATTGAAATCACATACAAAAATGGCGATCCAGTAGCGCTAAATGGCAAAGAGTTAAATCCTAGCCAAATGCTTCAAGAGCTAAATAGACTTGGTGCTAAGCATGGTATTGGCAGACTTGATATAGTCGAAAATCGCTATGTAGGTATGAAAAGCCGTGGTTGCTATGAAACCCCAGGTGGGACTATAATGCTAAAAGCTCATAGGGCAATTGAGAGTATAACCTTAGATAGAGAAGCAGCTCATTTAAAAGATGAATTAATGCCAAGATATGCTAAATTAATCTACAATGGATATTGGTTTTCTCCAGAAAGAAAGATGCTACAAGCCGCTATCGATGAGAGCCAAAAGCATGTAAATGGCGTAGTAAGAGTAGAATTATATAAAGGCAATGTTATAATAATCGGCAGAGATAGCAAGAGTGATAATCTATTTAACGAAGCTTATTGTACCTTTGAAGAAGATAGCGTATATGACCAAAAAGATGCAAATGGATTTATCAAACTAAATGCTCTTCGTTTTATCATCGCTGGTAAAAATGGTAGAAAAATTGATTAATAGAATTTAACCAAGCTATGAAGTATAAGTTAGATTGTAAAGATAATTTCAAAAGCTCTATGCTATTTTGGCTTGGTAGGTTTGTAAAGTATAAGTTAAATTCTTTATCAAATAAAGAATTAAAAGATCCTAAAGCCCTAGCTAGTATCAATTTAGCTCTATCAAAGAATATAGATAATATTGATGAGCTTGATATTTTAGCAAAGGCTGCTAGAAATGCAGGATTAACAGGGATAAATACATATTTTAACCCACTGAAAAAAATTTACGAAACGCTATGTTATTATGAATTAGAAAGTATTACACAGATTGATGAGGATTTAATCAGTGAGGTGTTAGCTAGTTGCACTGGCTCATTAAGCGATGCAAGCAAGAAAAACTATAGAATAGCAGCTATAAATTTCTTTGGCTATTTAAGCAAGCAAAATGAAGAAAATGGTAAATCTCATATATTTGATATTGAGCTTAAAAATTGGGGTGGAATTAGCGGAAGGCGTGGCGCTAAGCTACCTGAATTTATGGGTGAGGATGAAGTAAAGAGATTTATAGCAGCTATTGATACGGCTGAATTTAAGAGCAATACGCATAGAAATAGATTAATTATAAAGATTATTATTTTTACTGGAATTCGTGTGAGCGAAGCTATAAATTTAAAACGAAAAGATATTAGCCAAGAGGGTGATTTGTATATCATTAGGATACGAGGCAAGGGTAATAAATATAGGGTTGTGATGGTCAAAAAACATCTCATAGATACACTTTTAGACTCTATAGCTATCAACTATATAAATCAAGATGGATATATATTTGTCAATCGCAATGGTGGGAAATTAACCCAAGCTTATGTGAGTAGGATAGTGGAGCAAATTTTGTTTCAAGCTGGTATTAGAAAGGGCAAAAATGGCGCTCACATGCTTAGGCACACATTTGCTACAATGCTATATAAAAAGCAAAAAGATCTAGTCTTAGTTCAAGAAGCGCTAGGTCACGCTAGTCTAGATACATCTAGAATTTACACACATTTTGATAGTGATAAACTCAAATTAGCCGCCAAAGTGGCTGAAGAGTTAAATGATTAGGAGAGCTAAATGTATGAGGTAGATTCTAGGCTATTTTATGCTTGTATTGTGCTGATTGCTATTGGAATGGTATTTTCGCTCTCATTGCCAGCTTTTACTGTGCTTTATTATGATTATTCTAGTTATCACTTTTTCCTTAGGCAGTTTGCGGTTGGATTTGTGGGGATTTTTATTATGTGGAAGCTCTCACAAATAGACCCAGATAAGCGTTGTATTGGTTCGCTTACAACATTTGAAGTAATTGGTTTTACGCTATTTTTTGGTTCATTTTTAGCAATGATTGTGATGCAATTTTTACCCGCATCGCTTGTACCAGTTACTGGTGGGGCAAAGCGTTGGATACGGCTTGGTCCAATTTCTCTCTCTCCGGTTGAATTTTTTAAAATCGGTTTTGTGTTTTTTTTAGCATGGAGTTTTACACGCAAACTAGATCACAATAAAAAGCGTTTAAAAGATGAGTTTGTCTTACTTTTTCCATATTTTATTTTATTTGCTATTGCTGTTTTTTTAATCGCAATTTTACAAAAAGATCTAGGTCAAGTGGTGGTTTTGGCACTAACTTTGATAGTTTTGGCGACATTTGCTGGGACTAGTAAGAGATTTTTTGGTTTGTTTGGTTTGGCTGGGGTGATTTTGGTGTTTTTTGCTATTATAACCCAAGAGCATAGGATTAGGAGATTTCAGTCTTGGTGGGTAACAAATCAAGATTTTGTATTGTCATTTTTACCTGCTAGTATGGCTGATATTTTAAGAGTTAGCGGAGCAGAAGAGCCATATCAAATAGGCCACTCTCTAAATGCAATTTATCATGGCGGGTTTTTTGGCGTTGGATTAGGAAATGGTACATTTAAGCTTGGATTTTTAAGTGAAGTTCACACAGATTTTGTGCTTGCTGGAATTGCTGAAGAAATTGGATTTATTGGTATTTTTTGTATTACTTTGATGATGATTTATGTAATTTTTAGAATACTTAAGATCTCTTCAAGAAACAAAAATAGAGTATATCATCTATTTGGGCTAGGTGTTGGTACGATTATTACTATGGCATTTTTGATTAATTCATATGGCATTACATCAATTACGCCAATTAAAGGGATTGCTGTTCCGTTTTTAAGTTATGGTGGTAGCTCTATTTTAGCACTTTGTGTAGGAATTGGAATGGTACTTATGATTAGTAAAAAGGCAGATTTATCATGATTGCTATAACTGGCGGTGGAACTGGCGGGCATTTGGCTATTGCTAGAGCGCTTGGACGTGAGCTAAATTTACGTGGCCTTAAAGCTATTTTTATTGGTTCAAGTAGTGGGCAAGATAGAATGTGGTTTGAAGATTCAGATATATTTAAAGCTTGCTATTTTTTAGATAGTAGCGGTGTAGTAAATAAACGTGGATTTGGCAAGGTATTATCTTTAGTTAATATTTTAAATTTAGCATTTAAATGTAAGCATATTTTTGATACTCATGGCATTAAAATGATAATTAGTGTAGGCGGATATAGTGCAGCACCTGCGGCTATTGGAGCGATTATATATAATAAAAGGCTATATATTCACGAGCAAAATGCAATAATTGGTAGATTAAATTTATTGTTAAAACCGTTTGCTAAAGGATTTTTTAGCTCATATTTTAAGCCAAAATTTGATTATCCAGTGGATGATAGATTTTTTAAAATTGCTAGAATTAGGCAAGATTTTAAAGTAATTTTATTTTTAGGTGGTTCACAAGGAGCTAATTTTATTAATACTTTAGCATTAAATTTAGCTCCAAATTTAGCCCAAAATGGTATAAAAATTATTCATCAATGTGGCCAAAAAGAGTATGATGCAATGATACGTAAATATCAAGAACTAAATATAAAAGCTGAAGTTTTTGCTTTTAGTAAAGATATTGAACATTATATGAATAGAGCTGATTTTTGTATTAGTAGGGCTGGGGCTAGTACGATTTGGGAGCTTTGTGCGGCTGGGTTACCTACGATTTTTATTCCATTTCCTTATGCGGCTAATAATCATCAATTTTATAATGCAAAATTTTTGTGCGATCAAGGCGCTGGAATGATTGTAAGTCAAGATGAATTAAATTTAGATAGTGTAAAAGAGATGATTTACAGTGCAAATTTAAAAGAAATTTCTCAAAAACTATTAAATTTAATAGATAAAAATGGCTCAAAAATTATAATTAATGAGATTTTGAAAAATTGTAAAAAATAGTGATTTTATGGCTATTTACTTAGAAGTTTTAAATTTATATCAAAAAATTGTGTAAAATGGCTTAATTTTTATGTAAAAATGGACTAAACCCTTGAATTTAGCGGTAAAATAGTGTAGAATTAGAATGTAAATTTCCACATAAGGATTAACAATGACAAAAGCAGAATTTGTAGGCCTAGTAGCTGCTAAAGCCAGCTTAACTAAAAAAGATGCAGAAGCTGCACTTGATGGTGTGCTTGAGACAATCAGCGAAGTGCTAACAAAAGGCGATAGCGTAACTTTTGTTGGTTTTGGTACTTTTAGTATATCAGAAAGAGCTGCTAGAACAGCTAAAGTTCCAAGTACTGGTAAAGAAGTTAAAGTTCCAGCTAAAAAAGTTGTTAAATTTAAAGTTGGTAAAAATTTAAAAGATGCAGTTGCTAGCTGCAAAACTTGTAAGAAAAAATAATCTTTTCCCTCTTCACTTGAAGAGGGCTTTATTTATGTTATATTCCATCGTAAAATTTATAAATTAAAATCAAAATTCAGCCAAATTTAGCTAAAATATGTCTATGAGAGTAGATAAATTTTTAAATACAGTTAATATTACTAAGCGTAGAGCCATTAGCGAAGATATGTGTAAAAGTGGCGTTGTGAGTATCAATGGTATTGTAGCAAAACCTAGCAAAGATGTTAAAATTGGCGATAAGATTACGATTAAATTTATTGCTAAAGAGGTGAGCTACGAGGTTTTAGCTATTCCAGCAACTAAATCAATTCCAAAAAGCGATCAAAATAGATATGTTAAAGAGATTTAAGTTAGGCTTAAATGAGCTAGATACTCTTATAAATGAGTTGCCAAATAGTGGAATTATTGCCCTTAGAGGTAATCTAGCCAGTGGCAAAACAACACTTAGTAAAGCTATCATAAATAAGAATAATCCAGCTATTGTAACCTCTCCAACTTTTAGTATAATGCAAGATTATGGTCAAATTTACCATTATGATATTTATCAGGGCGGATTTGAGGCTATTAAAAGAAATGGTCTGTATGAGAATTTATATGAAGATGGTTTACATATTGTTGAATGGGCCGATGATGAGCTGCTTAAATTTGCTAACAATAATGGGTTAGATATATGTATTGTAGATATTATAGTTAGTGGCAATGAGAGAGTTTATGAGGTAAGATATGCATAGATTAGAAGTCTTAAATTTAAAGAAAAATATTAAAAAAACAAATATTATAAACGGCGTTTCGTTAGAGATTAAAAGCGGTGAAGTCGTAGGACTTTTAGGGCCAAATGGTGCTGGTAAAACTACGACATTTTATATGATTTGCGGATTAATCTTGCCTAGTAGTGGACAGATTATGCTAGATGGTAAAGATATAACGTCTAATCCATTACATAAAAGAGCTATGCAAGGTATTGGCTATCTGCCTCAAGAAAGTAGTATTTTTAAGGATTTAACAGTTGAAGAAAATCTAACTTTAGCAGCACAAATAGTATATAAAGATAGCAAAAGCATCGATGCAAAGGTTGAAGAGATGCTAAATTTGCTAAATATAGAGCCGATTCGTTCTAGAAAAGGGCTTAGTCTAAGCGGCGGTGAGAGGCGAAGATGTGAAATTGCTAGAAGTTTGATGATTATGCCTAAATTTTTACTACTTGATGAACCTTTTGCTGGGGTTGACCCAATTGCAGTAGCTGATATTCAAAATATTATAAATGATTTAAAAAAGCTAAATATTGGAATCTTAATCACTGATCATAATGTGCGTGAAACTTTAGCAATCTGCGATAGGGCTTATGTAATAAAAAGTGGAACGCTACTAGCTAGTGGAAGCGCAAACGAGGTGGCAAATAATCAGCTTGTTAGAACCCATTATCTGGGTGAAGAGTTTAGATTGTTAGACTAATGAAACTCTCTCAAAAGCTCACTACTAAAGCTAAATTAAATCAGACTCTACGTAGCTGGTTGCCAATTTTACAGGTTGCTAGTGATGAGTTAAAGGAGACTTTAGAGCCATTTATTGAGAAAAATCCATTTGTACAGCTTGAGCCAAATCCAAAAAGTAGATCGTTAAATTTCTACAGCGATATCTATAAAACAAGTATTAGCGATACTATAGAATCAAGTATAGTTTATAAAGAGAGTCTTTATGAGAAATTATATAGGCAAATTGATGATAGATTATTTCCATCTAAAAAATCCAAAGAGATTGCAAATTTGATTATAGAGTGTATTAATAGTGATGGTTATTTTGAGTGGGATGATGGAATTTTTATAGGATTTAGTAAAGATGAAGTTGAGCGAGTTCGTGCTAGATTTGCCTATTTAGAGCCTGTGGGTGTCGGAGCTGTGGATTATAAAGAGAGTTTTATATTTCAACTTGATGAGCTTTGCGATGATGATGAGATTTATGAGCTTTGTGTTGAAATTATTCAAAATTTTGAAAATATAAGCAAATTTACAAAGCGTAAAAATTATGAAGCTGCTATGAGCTTACTAAAGAAATTTAAAAATCCTCCGGCAATTGAGTATATGGATGATGAGATGTTGGTAATACCTGATATATTTGTCTATGATAGTGATGGCGGGATTGAAGTAGCTATAAATGATGAATTTTATCCAAATATTCATATAGATATTGAAGGTATAGATGAAAAAAGTGAATTCGTCTCAAGTAAAATAAAAGAGGCAAAAGATCTAATTGATGCTTTAGAGATGCGTAAATCCACACTTCATAAAATTGGTTTAATGATAATAGAGTATCAATACGACTACTTTTTTGGTGGCGATATAAAGCCGATGAAATTAAAAGATATTGCTGAGGATTTAGGTAGAAATCCATCTACAATTAGCCGTGCTATCCAAAATAAATATCTAAGCTCAAAGCGTGGAATCGTCCCGCTTAAAAACTTCTTTGCAGCTGCAGCGTCTCAAGAGGTTTCAAATACTGCTATTAAGGAATTTTTATTAAATTTAATTAAAAATGAAAATAGGGCTAAGCCACTTAGTGATGAGGCGATTTTGGCTAAGATTGAAGATGAATTTAATATCAAGCTAGTTAGAAGAACAATAACTAAATATCGCAAAATGCTAAATATAGCTAGCTCAAGCGAACGCAAAAAATTATACGCAATTCAAGGATAATTAAAGAGTAATTAAAGGTGAGTTGGATAAAATCAAAAAAAAAGGATAAAATATGCAAATTGATATAAATTTAGACAAAAATAGCTACAAAGTATATATAGATGAGCTTTCTAAGCTTAAATTCAAAGGAAAAGTCGCAATCATCACAAATTCCAAAGTCGGTGGATTATACCTAAATGATATCTTATCAATAGTTGAAGCTGATGAAAAGTATGTAATCACCATAGCAGATGGAGAAGAGTATAAAAATTTAGCTACAATCGAAGATATTTTAGAACAGCTTTTTGTAAGTAGATTGGATCGCTCTAGCACTATAATTGCTCTTGGTGGTGGGGTGATTAGCGATATGAGTGGATTTACGGCTAGTATTTATGAGCGTGGGATTGACTTTATTACTATCCCTACTACTCTTTTGGCTCAAGTTGATGCTAGTGTGGGTGGCAAAACTGGGGTAAATAATAAATTTGGTAAAAATCTAATCGGTAGTTTTTATCAACCTAAGGCGGTCTATTGTGAGAGTAGATTTTTAAAGAGTTTGCCTAAGCGTGAATTTGCCGCTGGGATCGCTGAGGCGATTAAGATGGCTATTATGTTTGATAGGGAGTTTTTTGAATTTTTTGAGAGTTGTGATATAGATAATCAAGATGATTTAACCAAAATTATCAAACGATGTGTTGAGTTAAAAGCTATGGTAGTTAGCCAAGATGAGCGTGAAAAGGGGCTTAGAGCGGTGTTAAACTACGGACATACCTTTGCTCATGTGATAGAAAATGAGCTAAATTACAAGGGGCTTTTACACGGCGAAGCGGTGGCTATAGGGATGAATATGGCAAATAGATTAGCGGTAAATTTAGGGCTTTTAAGTGTTAAGGAATTTGATAGGATAGAGAATTTATTAATCAAATTTGATCTGCCAACAAAGTATAAAATCAAAGATGAAAACGCATTTTATAACGCATTTAGCCTAGATAAGAAGAGTGAAAATAGCGTGATTAAATTCATCCTGCCTAATGAAATTGGCAAAAATCTTATAAAAAGTGATATTTCTAAAGAGCGAGTATTAGAAGTTTTAGGGCTATTTAAATGAGTAAAATTATAAAAATTTTGCTATTTTTGGCTCTCTCTTTAATGGCTGAGGAGAGTCAAATTTCGATACTAAATGAGAATATAAATAGATTAGACGCAACTCTAAAAGGAAATATCTGGCTGATAAAATATGCCAATTACAACACATATCAAAATCTTCTTTTGGAGTTAGAACAGGCTCAAAATCAATTAAAAAATGGTAAATTTGAACAAAATAAAGATGAATTAAATAGCAGAGTTTCAAGCTTAAAAGAGCAGATTGAGTTATTAAAAGAGTATGAAAAATCTCCATTTCAAAGTATGCTAGCTGTGCCAGATGTAGAAGAGGAGTATAAGATCACAAATCCAATTGCAATAATTGGAGGATTTTCGTATCTTAAGAGATTAAAAGGACAAAAAAGTGAGTATTATAGTCGCTTAGCTCAGCTTGAAGTAGCTGTAGATATTCTTAGCAAGAAGCAAAATTTGCTTCAAGAGTTATATGATTTAAATAAAACAGCAGCAAATTACGCAAATTTAGTTGAGATTAATAGAACTTTAAGTGAATTTAATATCGCCAAAGAGATTGCCACAACTACATTTGGAGTGTATCAAACTAGATTAGATGAGACAATTAGCCGTGCTACTGATAGCCTAACTTCACAGATCAAAGAGACATTAACTATATTTTTTACTATTATTATTGTGATTTTGATTGGATTTTTACTTAAATTTACAGCCAAAAAATATGTAATTGATAATCAAAAATTCTACACTATAAATAAATTTATAAATGTTATAAACTTTACTATTATTATTTTTATTTTACTTTTTGCATATATAGAAAATGTTAGCTATATGGTTACGATTCTTGGTTTTGCCTCTGCTGGTTTAGCAATTGCTATGAAAGATATGTTTATGAGTTTGCTTGGGTGGAGTGTGATTATATTTGGTGGGACATTTCATGTGGGTGATAGAATTCGTGTAAGATATCAAAATGGAGATTATGTAGGTGATATTATAGATATTAGCTTACTTAGAATGACAATTTATGAAGACATTACACTAACGACATATAAAGTAAATCGCAGAAGCGGCAGGATTATATTTATACCAAATAACTATATATTTACAGAGTTAATAGCTAATTATACTCATAGCGGTATGAAAACCGTATGGGATGGGATTGATATAATGCTAAGTTATGATAGCAACCACAAAAAAGCGATGCATATAATCAAAAATATAGCAAGAAAGTATTCAAAAGGTTATACTGATATAGCTAAGCAGCAGATGAATAAATTACGAGATCAGTATAATATAAAAAATACAAATGTTGAACCTAGGATATTTAGTTTTTTTGAGCCTTATGGGATTAATATTAGTGTTTGGTATATGAATAATTCTTATGGTACATTAGCTCTTCGTAGTACTATTAGTGCTGAGATTATAGAGGCATTAAATGCTGAAAATGATATCAAAATCGCTTATCCGACTCAGACACTATTTATGGGAAGACATACTGGCAAAATCGAGCAACAATTAGAATTAGATAAGGAAAATTTAGATTGAGAGTATATTTTAAAACATTTGGATGTAGGACAAATATCTATGATACTGAGCTTTTAAAAAGTTATGTTAAAAACTATGAGATAACTAATGATGAGAGTATAGCTGATATTATTGTGGTAAATTCTTGCACAGTAACAAATGGTGCAGATAGCGGAGTAAGAAACTATATAAATAGTATGCGCAATAGTGGTAAAAAAGTAATCTTAACTGGTTGTGGAGCAGTTAGCAAAGGTGATGAATTATTTAAAAGTTCAGCTATTTTTGGAGTTCTTGGTGCTAGCAATAAGAGTAAAATCGATGAAATGCTAGGCAAGAGTGAGCCGTTTTATGAGCTAGGAGATCTAAATTTTATCGATAAAAATATAGTAAGTAACTATGAAAATCACACCAAAGCTTTTATTAAAATTCAAGAAGGATGCGATTTTGCCTGTAGCTACTGTATTATTCCAAGTGTTAGGGGATTTAGTAGAAGTATAGATGAGGATATAATATTAAAAGAGGCTAAAATTTTAGCAAGTAATGGCTATAGCGAGATAGTATTAACTGGTACAAATATCGGTAGCTACGGCAAAGGTGTTGGAACTAGTCTTGGCAGATTAGTAGCGCATTTGGGTAAAATTAATGGAATTAAGCGAATTCGTCTTGGAAGTATTGAACCAAGTCAGATTGATGAGAGTTTTAGGGAAATTTTACACGAGCCATGGTTAGAGAGACATCTGCATATAGCACTTCAGCATACCAGTCAACAGATGCTTACTATAATGAATAGAAGAAATAGAGCCTTAAGAGATTTAGATCTATTTTGTGAGCTAAGCTCAATGGGGTTTGCGTTAGGAACTGATTTTATCGTAGGGCATCCAGGTGAAACGCCGCAAATATGGAATGAAGCTATAGAGAATTTTAATAAATTTCCATTAACGCATATTCATGCCTTTATCTTTAGCCCACGAAATGGCACCAAATCAGCCACAATGCCTATGGATGTTGATTCTCAAATTGCTAAAGAGCGGCTAAAAACGCTTCAAAATATCGTAGCACAAAATAATCTAAAATTTAGACAAAACAATGCCGATAGACCGCTAGATGTGTTAGTAGAGAAGCAATCAAATGGAGATATCTATGAGGGTTGGGATCAATATTATAATAAAATCAAAATTAAAAGTTCTAAAAATATAGCAAAAGAGTGGATACATATAACAGATTATGAAATTATGCAGGAATCTAATTATGCTCAAATTTAGCCAAATAAAACTACCTAAATTTAATAAAAAATCAGCCATAATCGCAGCTAGTATTGTTTTAGTATTGCTATTTGTAATTGCTATTTTTCGCTCGATGCCTAGTAAAATTACCCTATTAGAGTATGATAATTTTTTGCAAGCCGGAGCTATTCAAAATGCTATAATAGATGGCGATAGTGTGATAATTAAAGCATTAAATAGAAGTTATATAATTCCAAAAGAGATGATAAGCTTAAGCGAGTTAGGACAAAGGGTCGCAGTAGAGAGTAGTGGTGATGGTGGCTTGATTTGGGTAATTTTGATTTTAATGCTTTTAGCTGTAGCGGTATTTGTGGTTATTAAATTTACACCACTTATTAAGGCGGCAAAAAAACCACAAGAAAAAAGTGAGTCAGCCAATCTACTTGAGGGTGTATCTAATCAGATAACTCCAGTAGTCTCAGATATCTCATTTAACGATGTTGCAGGGATTAAAGATGTAAAAAGTGAGCTAATTGAGATAGTAGATTTTTTAAAAAATCCAACTAAATATTCAAATTTAGGCATTAAAATGCCAAAAGGCGTGCTAATGGTAGGCCCTCCAGGTGTCGGCAAAACACTAATAGCCAAAGCAGTAGCCGGAGAGGCAAATGTACCATTTTTTTACCAAAGTGGAGCAAATTTTGTTCAAATTTATGCTGGTATGGGGGCAAAGCGTGTCAGAGAGCTTTTTAGTATGGCTAAAACATATGCACCAAGTATAATCTTTATTGATGAGATTGATGCAGTAGGCAAAGCTCGTGGCGGCAATAGAAGCGATGAGAGAGAGGCTACACTAAATCAGCTCTTAACTGAAATGGATGGGTTTTTAAGCAGTAGCGGTGTAGTTGTAATAGCAGCAACTAATAAGATTGAGATGATGGACGAAGCTTTATTGCGTAGTGGAAGATTTGATAGGCGTATATTTGTAGGAATGCCTGATATTAGCGATAGAAATGATATACTTAGTATATATTTGCAAGGCAAAAGACACTCAGTAGATATTGGTTTTGTAGCTAGAAGTACAACTGGATTTAGCGGAGCAGCACTTGCAACACTAGTAAATGAAGCAGCCATAAATGCATTAAGAAATGGTAGAGAGATTATAAATAATGATGACTTCAAGGCAGTGGAAAATAGGGTAATTGATGGTAAAAAACATCTTCATAGTCTAAGTCAAAACGAAAAGAAAATCCAAGCTATTTATCAATCAGCTAAGGCGCTAATGGCTGAGTTTTGCGGTATTAATTTTAATCAAATTTCACTTTTAAATGATAAATTTGGTGCTAGCGATACATTTTTAAGCTCAAAAAGTGATCTTTTGGGGCTTATTAAAGTTCATTTAGCTGGTATTTGTGCGATGAATTTAATCACTGGTGAACTATATACTAATTCCAAAAATGATATAAAAATAGCTAAAAATATCGCTAGGGAACTAGTAATGGAGTATGGAATGGGGGATAGGATTATGCCTAGTGATGATGAGACTAGAGAGCTTTTAGAACGAATTCGCAGCGAAGTAAATGAGCTAATAGATAAGATGAGATCTGAGATAGATGCCTTGGCTAAATTTTTACTAGAGAATGAATTAGCAAGTAGAGCTGATGTAATAATGATAATACAAAGGATAAATAATGGCTAAAATAGGAGTATTAACACTAAGCGATAGAGCAAGTGCTGGAGTCTATGCAGATGAGAGCGGTGTGGCGATTCAAAATATACTAAAAGAGTGGGTAATAAGCGATTTAGAGTTTATTTATAGGGTTATACCTGATGATTATAAGTTAATAGTAAATAGTCTAGAACAAATGTGTGAGCAAGGTTGTGATATAGTATTTACTACTGGCGGGACAGGGCCAGCACCTAGAGATGTAACACCTGAAGCAACTGAAGCTGTATGTGAGAAAATGCTACCAGGATTTGGTGAATTAATGCGAAGTAGTAGTTTAAAGTATGTTCCTACAGCTATTTTATCTCGCCAAACAGCCGGCATTAAAGACCAGAGCTTAATAATTAATCTACCAGGTCAACCAAAAGCAATTAAAGAGTGTTTGGAACCTATTTTCCCAGCAATTCCATATTGTCTAGACCTAATTGGTGCGGCTTATATTGAGTGCGATGAGAATATTATGAAAGTATTTAGACCAAAGAAGAAGTAGGTTGTAATATAGATTATCATTAGATTGATTAATGTTTAATGAATTAGAAAATTTAAACTCTAATAAAATTAATTATGTTAAATTTAATAGAAAAAAATTAAAAAAAATGTATAAAAATTAAGTATTACATGTCAAAAGATAACTATAAACTATTTTATGCCCATAGAGTTAAATAAATTTAACTCTATGGTTGCAATATTTAACCCTTTTGTCCTAAAATATTTAACCCAAATCCACTAATAGCTACAAACTCTTTAAATTCGCTCGAACTTAAAATCTCAATATCGCTAGCACCGAAGTATTTTAAAATCTGCGCTCCTATACCATAGTTTTTAATAAGTCCGCCATCATCTTCATTGCCGGCTAAAAATATCAGTATTCCACCTTCGCTCTCTAGTAGCTCTATGTGAGATAAAAACTCATTGAATTTATGTGAATTTAAAAGCTCTATATCATCTTTTATCTTGTGAAATTTTACATTTGTTTTGGTATTTATATTGCCAAAAGTAAAAGCAAAATGAGTATTACCCAAATGATCTGTTATGCTATATTTGTGTGCTTTTTTACCAGCTATTTGCGACTCTCCTAGCTCATCAACACTAATTAATTTTTCATGATGTAGGCGATACTCTATAATCTCGGCTATGCTTACCATATTTAGATTAAATTTATCGCAGAATTTTTCTAAATCATCGCGTCTAGCCATCGTACCATCATCATTTACTATCTCGCAGATTACAGATACTGGAGCAAGACCAGCCAATCTACATAGATCTATACTGCCTTCAGTATGTCCAGTTCGCTCTAACACGCCACCACTTTTAGCAATTAGTGGAAATATATGACCTGGACGGACAAAATCATCAGCCTTTGTAGCACTATCTACTAACATTTTAATTGTCATATCTCTTTCATATGCGCTTACTCCAGTGGTCGCCTTTTTAGCATCAATGCTAATAGTAAATGCTGTCTCATGAGAGCTAGTATTTGTTCCAACCATAGGATATAGATCAAATTTATCAGCTAACTCTTTACTAAGTGGGGTACATAAAACACCTCTAGCGTGAGTGATCATAAAATTGACTTTTTGCACATCGCTAAAGGCTGCAGCAAATACTATATCACCCTCATTTTCTCTATCTTCATCATCTACCATGACTATCATTTTGCCATTTTTTATATCATCTATAGCTTGCAAAACTCTCTCAAAAGCCATCTTAATTTCCTTTTAAATCTAAATATTTTTTAATGCTATTTTCATTGGTATGCCAGTTTTTATCTATCTCTACATTTAATTTAATAAATACTTTTTGATTATTCAATTCACTTATAATTTTGCGAGCCACAATTCCAATACGCTTAATAGTAGCACCATTTTTGCCTATTAAAATTGCCTTATGGTGGGTATTATCTGTTATAATTTTAGCCTCGATTTCTAAGATATCGCTCTTTTGTTTTACCTTTGATACAATCGCATCAGAACTATATGGCACCTCTTGACTAACACACTCAAATATAGCCTCTAATATAAAATCTCTATAAATATCTTTTTCATTTGTTGTGGTGATAAACTCTGGATCATAGTAATGAGGATGCTCTGGAAGCAGGGGGGTAAGAGCATCTAAAAAAATCTTTCTATAGGCTTGCTTTTTAATAGTTATTGGGACTATAGCTTGAAAATTATTTGAGTATTTTTGATACTCATTTAACTTTTGAAATAGCTTATCTTGGCTCGCTTCATCTATCTTTGTAAGTGCGATTATATGAGGTAAAGTAGTATTTAAGCTTAAGAACTTTTCGTAATTTTCTAAACTATCAAAAACACTAGCTACAAATACTACTGCATCTGCATCACCTAAAGATTTAATAGCGCTTTGAACCATTAGTTTGTTTAATGTCTTAGCGCTATCATGAAGACCTGGGGTATCTATAAAGATTGCTTGGTCTTGCTCATTCATTACAATGCCTAAAATTTTTCGTCTTGTAGCATTTTGCTTATGTGAGACCATTGATATTTTTTGATCAAGCAAATAATTTAAAAGGCTACTTTTACCAGCATTTGTTCTGCCTATTAAGGTTACAAATCCGCTTCTCATAATATATATTTTGCCCTATCTTCATCTTGGCAAATTTGCCCTAATTTTTCATCAACTAACTCTTTTGTTATGCTAAATTTCTGGCCTTTATATTCATCAGCATTAAAGCTAATATCCTCAAGTAGTTTTTCGATAACAGTATGAAGTCTTCTAGCTCCGATATCTTCTACTTTTTGATTGGTACTTTGAGTTAGTTTAGCAATTTGCCTTAAAGCATCATCACTAAATTCAAGTTCTACACCCTCTACATTAAGTAAGGCTTGATATTGATTTAAAAGTGAATTTTTAGGTTTTGTTAGAATTTCATATAGGGCATCTTCATCTAAGCTATCAAGACTTACACGCAGTGGAAATCTACCTTGAAGCTCAGGAATTAGATCGCTTGGCTTTGAGATATGAAATGCTCCAGCAGCTATAAATAGTATATGATCAGTTTTAATAGTTCCAAATTTAGTAGATACATCACTACCTTCTACAATAGGCAAAAGATCTCTTTGAACGCCTTCTTTGCTAGGGTCTTGGCGAGATGAACCAGAGCTACTTACAGCAACTTTATCTATCTCATCAATAAATATTATTCCTTCATTTTGAGCTCTTCTTAATGCTTCGGCTTTAATGCTTTCCATATCTAATATTTTTTCGCTAGCTTCGTTTTTTAGACTCTCTTTGGCGTCTTTTACTTTTAGCTCTTTTTTGACTTTTTTGTTTGTAATTCCAATTACTTTTATAAAGCTCTCTTGCATAGCTGCCATATCAGGTGGCAAATTCGCCCCAGCTTCAAAGCTCGATTGATCTACTTCAATCTCGATTGTAAGGTCATCAAGTTTGCCATCTTTTAGTTTTTGTTTCATCTTCTCATAGCTGATTTGGTATTGCTCTTTTTTCTCATCAGTTGCGCCATTTGGTAGTGGTGGAAGGAGCTTTTCTAGAATTCTCTTTTCTATATACTCTTCTATTTTATCGATATTTTTCTCACGATGCTCTTGCTTGACTAAATTTAGCGCTGCCATTGCTAAGTCTCTTATCATCGACTCTACATCTCTACCTACAAAGCCAACTTCTGTATATTTACTAGCTTCAACCTTTATAAATGGTAAGCCAAAAAGCTTTGAAAGACGCCTAGCAATCTCTGTTTTACCTACGCCTGTTGAGCCTATCATTAAGATATTTTTAGGCACTATATCATCTTGAATATCGCTTGGTAATTGCATACGCCTATAGCGATTACGAAGTGCGATAGCGATAACTTTTTTAGCATCATTTTGACCAATCACATAATCATCTAGAAATTTTACTATATCTTTTGGTGTTAAGTTCATATTTTAATCCGTTAATGTATAAGTTTTTATATTTGTATTTGTATAGATACAGATCTCTCCGGCTATTTTTAGACTCTCTTTTACCAATTCCTCACTACTAAGAGATCCAAATTTATCTAAAGCTCTAGCAGCTGAGAGTGCGTAGTTTCCACCACTTCCGATAGCAGCTATCTTGCCATCTTCTGGTTCTACTACATCTCCAGTTCCACTTAGTAAAAATATATGATCACGATTTAGTACTAACATCATAGCCTCTAATTTTCTTAATACTTTATCTTTTCTCCACTCTTTGCTAAATTCAATTACAGCCTTAAGTAAATCACCCTTGACTCCATCAAGAATTCTCTCAAACATATCAAAAAGATTAAATGCATCAGCAGTAGAACCAGCAAATCCGGCTAAAATTTTACCCCCATAGAGCTTTCTAATCTTAACAGCATTACCTTTTAAGATGGTAGAACCAAAGCTTACTTGACCATCGCCACCTATTACAGCAGCATCTTTGCCTCTATAAGCTAGTATAGTAGTAGCATGAAACATTACTCACCTACTACTTCTATTTTAAATTTAGCATGAATTTGGTGAGTTAATTTAACTGAAATTTCATGTTCGCCAAGAGCTTTTATATTATCGCATTCTAAAGATTTTTTATCTATTTCATAGCCTTTTTGCTCTTTTAATGCTTTTGCTATTTCATCTTTGGTAATGCTGCCAAATGGGCTTCCATTGGCGCCTAATTTTGTTTTTATAGTGATTTTGACCCCAGCTAATTCATCTTTTAACTTCTCATTTTGGCTAATCTCATACTCTTTGATTTGAGCTTCATTTCTCTTAGCGGCTTCCCATTGTCTTAGCACAGCGTCTGTAGCGGCCTTGGCATATCCTTTGCCTATCAAAAAATTATTGCCATAGCCATCTTTTACCTCTTTTACCTCTCCAGCCTTACCTAGACCTTTGACATCTTTTATTAGTAGTACTTTCATTACTTTTCCTTTAAATTTGATTTGGGTTATTTTACTTTTTTATGTTAAATTTTTGGTTTTAAATTTAGTGCTTCCACTTCCACTTAAAAACTCATCGTTAGCAATATCTAGCTCACGATAAATCTGCTGACATGGCTTTAAAAGATCATTTAACTGTATATTTGTAAAATTTACTAAAATTTCGCTACTTTTTAGCTTTTTTAAATCTCTAGCTAAATTCTCATCAAATCCATTAAAATTAACTCTATATTGGTTAAAAACTTTTGGAGTAGAGCAAAAAATAGGGCTAGTGATAACATCTAAATTTGGTATATCATCATCAAATTCTTCTACAATCTCACCAATTCCACTTACATTTGCAGCTTTAAATTTGCTTACAAAAAATGCTACATCAGCACCAATTTTATGAGCTATTTGCATTAATTTTTTTTGTGAAATATTTAAATTTAATGTATCATTTACTAAGTGTAAAAAGGTTGCTGCATTACTGCTACCACCACCTAATCCACCACCAACTGGAATATTTTTAATTAGACTTACTTGATGGAATTTAAAAAACTCTTCAAGCTGTTTGCTAAAACCAAGCGCTACTAAAGCATCATAAGCCTTAAAGATAATATTATCGCTAAATGAATTATTTATAATCAGGCCATCACTTATTCGTTTAACTAGCTCAACCTCATCATATAACCAATCACAAATAATAAATCTAGAGCTTAGTTCATGATAGTTCCCACGAAATCCAGTAATTTTTAAGAAAATATTAATCTTAGCAAAACTTCTCATTTAAATATCTTTTTGGCTAGAATTTCTAGCAAATTTTGCTTTGGCTCGCTAGCAACTGTGTTATTATCGGCAATCTCTCTTACTAACTCTTTGCGTAGAATTAAGATATCTTTTGGTGCTTGAATTGCTATTTTTACATTTTGTGTACCAATACCTAAAATTGTAATTTCGATATCATCTCCAATTTTGATTGATTCTGTAACTTTTCGTGTTAATATAAGCATTTTTCCATCCTATTTATCATATATTTTACTTCTTGATTTTCTATTTTAATTATGCTAAAAGTATCATCTAATTCAATTAGATACTCCCCATCGCTACTAGTTTCAAAATCACTACATTTAAGTTTTTTACCTAAAACTATATCTAAAATATCGCCTTTATAGCTATTTTTAGTTAAATTTAGATATTCTAATGGATTTAGTGGAGTTTCGTTTTGAAATTTAAATTTTCCTTCACTGATTCTTTCAAGCGCACTTAATGTACCTATTAAGCCTAAATTTTTTGCTAGAATTTGTGCATAAGAGCGTATATATGACCCAGCTGAAACTGCTATATCAAATGTGATAAATGGGTGGCAATAGCTTATAAATTTAGTACTAAAAACTTCCATTTGACACTCTTTTAACTCAAATTCACTCCCAGCTCTAGCTAGTTCATAGGCTCTTTTGCCATCAATTTTTTTTGCACTAAATTTTGGTGGTATGTAGTTTATTTTGCCTTGAAGATTTTGTAAAGCGTTTTTTATCTGTGTTTCATCTAGAGTAGGTGGAAGGTGAATTTGGTTGATATTTTCATTATCTCCACTATTTGAACTAGCCCCTAGCCAAAGCGTAGCTCTATAAATTTTAGGTTCTAAGTTTAAGTAGTTAAAAAGTTTTGTATATGCCCCAAATGCTACAATCAAGCATCCGCTCGCAAATGGATCTAAAATCCCAGAAAATCCAGCCTTTTTGACTCCATATTTTCGTTTAAGTCTGCTTAAAAAGTGGTTTGATACCATACCTTTTGGCTTATACGCTACAAATAGCCTATTCATATAACCTTCTCTACAAATGATGACATTATATCTTTGATATTTCCACCAAAATTTATTTTTAGTTTAAATTCATTTTTGATTTTAGTCACCTCTACAACTCGCCCGATACCAAAAATTTTATGCTTGATTAGATCGCCTTTTTTAAACTCATTTTGGCTCTCTATCTTTAAAGAGCCTTCGCAAAGACCAGCTTCACTTAGAAATCTTGATCTATTTAGCCTTGATCTTTGGCCTTTGTAAAACCGTGAATTTGAGTATGATAAATTTAACCCCCTTTTAGCCCTAGTGATGGCTACATACGCTAGGCGTCTCTCTTCTTCTATATCGCTTCCATCGCCAAGAAGCGGGAAAAATCCCTCTTCAAGCCCAATTACAAATAGATGTTCAAACTCCAGCCCCTTGCTAGCATGCACACTCATAATGGATATAGCATCATCGCTAATTCTATCTTGTTCGCTCTCAAGCGCAAGCTCATTTAAAAACTCTTCTAAATCAAATTCAGGAGTATTTAATATATGATCTTTCAATAAAGCATAAAATTCATCAATATTTATAACCCTCTCAGCTCCATCAGGCAGGCTCTCATAATATGCCTTTATCCCAAATATAGAGTCAAATCTACTTATCAAATCGTATGGCGCTAGAGTTGATAGCTCTTTTATATTGTTTGCTAGTTCAATTAATGTTTGGCTTAATTTCTTGCTCAATACATCTTCACCAGCAATATATATAGCATTATATAAAGAAGTTTTGCTATCAAAGGCAAATTTCTCTAATTTAGCTAGGCTTACCTTGCCTAGACCCCGTTTTGGGCGATTGATAATGCGAGTTAGAGAGAAGTCATCATTTGGGTTTAAAATCAGCCTTAAATAGCTTATGATATCTTTGATTTCAGCTCTTTCATAGAATTTGACTCCGCCTACCATTTTATATGGAATTCTAGCTTTGTTTAACCCATCTTCTAAGCTTCTTGATAGAGCATTAACTCTATATAAAATAGCAATTTCGTTAGCCGATACACCACTTGATAGGAGTTTATTTATCTTTGTAGCGATGTTTTTAGCTTCAGCATTTTCATCACTATGCTCTAAAATTTCTATAGGATTTTCATCTGCTAATTGACTGACTAGTCTCTTACCAAGCCTTGTTCTATTGTGATCTATTAGCTCATTAGCAGCATTTAGTATAGATGGAGTAGAGCGGTAATTAGTCTCTAATTTGATTAGTTTGACGCTATTAAATTGATCTTTGAAATTCAAGATATTTTCTATCCTTGCACCTCTCCATCCATATATGCTTTGGTCATCATCGCCTACGACAACTAAATTTTGGTGATTATAGCAAAGCTGGCGAAGTAGTTTGTATTGTAAATCATTTGTATCTTGATACTCATCTACCATTATATACTTATATCTATCTGAAATTTGATCGCTCAAATCTGGATTTTTAGCCAAAATATTATAAGTCAAGCATAAAAGATCATCAAAATCAACTAAGTTATTACTCTTTAAATACTCTTCATATAATTTATAAGCTTTGGCTATTTTTTCGTAATTTGTCTTTGAGTATTGAGCGTCTAGTTTTGAGCTATCCATTACGGCCTCTACGCTTAAAAGCATATTTTTATATTTTGATATCTCATTTGCTACTATGGCGGTTTGGACTTCGCTCTCTATCTCTTTTATAATCTTTTTTTTATCATCAGTATCAATTATTATAAAGTTATTGCTTCTATTTAACTCATTTATATGAAATTTTAAAAATAATAGACCAAACTTATGAAATGTGCAAAGCAATGGATTTGTATTATAATTACCAAGCATAGCCATAGCACGCTGTTTCATAGTAGTGGCTGCTTTATTGGTAAATGTAAGTGTAAGAGTGTTTAGTGGATCTATGCCAACTTCACTTATTAAATAGGCTAGACGCGAAGTTATGGTTTTTGTTTTACCGCTTCCAGCTCCAGCTAAGATTAGCATTGGGCCATCTATATGGGTGGCGGCTATTTTTTGATTTTCATTAAGTGAATTTAATAAATTGTTCATAAATTACTCTTTTTTGTTAATAAAGCTAAGATTATATCAAATTTTAACTTAATAATAATACGTGTTACAAAAAGTTACAGATTAATTATTAAATATTAATATAAGTAAACATTATATAAAATTAAAATCTAGTTTAAGGATTAAATTAATAAAATTGAAAAAGTAAATTTACTAAAGGGGTTGCTTTGATAGATTTTAATAAGATATATACATTTATGACGATTGTTAAAGAAAAAAGTTTTTCAAAAGCTTCAGCCACTTTAGGCCTTTCTCAGCCAGCCGTTACTTTACAGATTAAAAAGCTTGAAGAAATGTTGCAAACTACGCTTTTAGTTAGGCGTAAAAATGGGATTGTTTTAACAAAAGAGGGGGATAGATTTTATAAATTATGTCTTAAATTTGAAGGAGCTATGTTTAGATTTAAAGAGGAAGCTCATAGAATAAAAGATGAGAAATTTAAAATCTCAGTTGCTACAAACTTACTTATAGCTCATGCTATTTTGCCATTTATGTTAGATAAAATTTGCAATGTTATAAATAGCGATTTAGATGTAAAAATAGCCGATACAAATAATGATCTAGTATCAAGTTTAATGGATAAAAGATGCGATATTATAATGACTCAAGAGAGATTATATAATGATCATTTGATATTTAAAAAGCTATTTGAATATGAGATAATCTTAGTCTCAAATAAAGTTTCAAATCAAAAAATAACTCCAGCAAAGCTTAGTGAATTTAACTTTATCACAGATAGAACGAAGGCATTTTTAAAAGGGTATTTCGAGCAATTTGGTGTAAATTATGATGATTTACACACTGTCTATACTCTTGATGGCGCTATAGCTACTAGGTGCGCAATGCTAAATAATAAATCTAGGGAGTATGTAGCGTTTTTGCCTAATTTTTTGGTGAAAAAATCAATTGCCAATGGTACTTTATTTCCAGTAGAAATTGAGGGTGTTAATATTATTCGTCCAGTATTTATAGCAGGACTCAAAGAGAATGAGTCCATACTAGAAAAGGTTAGTAAAATATCTATTGACCTTTAAAAATATCTCTATTTTTAGGGTTATTTAAAAATATCTGCTTTGAGCGCTCCTGTTTTGTTTTGGAGTCGCTTGGGCTATATGTAGCAAAATTTATTAATATAGGATTTTCATCTATACTAATTCTAATAATAGCACCAATTGGTATGTTTACTACGCTAGCAAAATTATCTGGCCCAAATCCAGCTTCAAATTTTATCTCATCTTTAATAATTTCAACACTACTTAGCGTATATCCAGCTAGACTAAATAAAATAACAGATGGATTAAAACTAGATTTGATCTCATCAGGCAATTCGGGATTAAAGCTTACAAATTTAGTATTTACTAAAATATCAAATGTAGCCCCTTTTTTTATCAAAAAATTTAATAAATCATAAACATTTCTATGCATCATAGATGCAAACTCACTATCTTTTAAAAACTCTTCAAGCACTACTACTCTCCTTGTATAAACTCATCTACCAAATTTGCTACTTGAGCAATTCCTACACTCCAAAACTTCTCATCATCAATATCAAATCCAAACATAGCGACAAGCTCTTTTGGGCTCTTGCTACCGCCAAGAGATAAAAACTTAGTATATATCTCTATAAAATTTTCACATTTTCCACTTTTATATAGTCCAAAAAGAGCAAGCACTAAAAGCTGAGCGTATGAGTAGGCATAGCAATAAAATGGTGAGTGGATAAAATGCGGTATATAGCTCCACCAAATTTTATAATACTCATTTAATTCTAAAGAGTCGCCAAACATCTTTTTAGACTCTTCTAGCCAAATTTGATTTAGCTCATCGCTACTTATTTCGCCATCATAAGCATGAACTCGTCTTTCAAATGTAGTAAAATTAATCTGTCTATAAAGTGTAGCAAAAATATCTTCTATTTTGCCAGCTAGTAGGGCAGTTTTTTGTTCTTTTGGTAGAGTGTTTTTAATATATTCAAAAACCAACATCTCACAAAATACCGAAGCTGTCTCAGCAGTAGTAAGCGGAGTATGTGAGTTAAGATAGCCTACTTCATAGCTAAGATATTGATGTATGCTATGGCCTAGTTCATGTGCTAAAGTAAAAAGATCACGCCTTCTACCTGTGAAATTTAAAAGTACAAATGGATGCACATCGCTACTAGCAGAGTGAGAAAATGCTCCAGCTTGTTTATTTTTATCTGGATATACATCGCACCAATTCTCATCAAAAGCTCTCTTAGCCAAAGTGCCAAAAAGTGGATTAAAACTATTAAAAGCATCAATTACAATCTCTTTAGCCTCTTCATAACTTATCTGTTCATCGCCACCTAAAGGAGCATATCTATCATAATCATATAGTTTATCATAACCTAATATTTGACGCTTTTTATTATAAAATTTAGCCACTAGATCAAAGCTATTTTCACTAGCTTTTATTAGCGCATCTACGCTAGCTTTTTCTATTTGATTGCTTAGGTGTCTACTTGATTCACCTAGCTCATATCCACGTAACTCACAGCTATTTTTTAGATCTGTTTTTATCATATTATATATGTATGTTAGTAGGTGTTGCATCGGCTCTAAACCTTTGCTTAGTGAGTATGCAGCATCTTTTCTAACGCTTCTATCATCGCTACTAAGCTTAGATAAAATCTCCTCTTCTTTTAAGCTTTGCCCACGAAACTCAAATCTAGCTCTAGCCATACTCTCATCAAACAATCTGCTAAATGCACTAGCACCAGTATTTGCAGTTCTTAGTAAAATTCTCTCTTCTAAAAAACTCAACTGATGAGCTTTATTTTTAGCTAGATTTTCTAAGTAGTAGCTAAATTTAGGATTTATGGCTATAAAGCTAGATTGTCTATCTTTATCAAGCTCATTAAATTCAATCTCAAAAAATAGAATTTGCTCTTCAATCTTAGTACAAATCTCTTCATATTTAGCCAAAAACGCCCCTTGGCTTGTATCTTTGGCAAATTTTAAATACACATAGCTCATTATCTTGCCAATATCAGCTAAAATTTGCTCATATTCACTTATTGCAGTTTTAAATTCATTAGGCTTTAATGAGTTTAGATTTTTATTAAATTTAGAATTAAACTCATTGGCATTTTTTTGTAAATTTAAACAAAATGTATCTAGCTCATCGCTACTAGCAAAAAATTTAGATAGATCCCATATCATATCATACTCCCTTAGTGTTATTTGATGCAATAGCAGTAAATAAAACATCTGTAGAGCTATTTAATGCAGTCTCTACTGAATCTTGAATCACTCCAATAATAAATCCTATAGCTACAACCTGTATAGCTATATCATTGCTAATTCCAAATAATGAACATGCCAATGGAATAAGCATAAGCGAGCCACCAGTTACACCGCTAGTACCACATGCTCCAATTGCTGCTATAATGCTAAGTAATAAGGCATTCCAAAATCCAACTTCAATCCCTAAAGTATAAACTGCACTAAGAGAAAGCACAGCTATAGTAACAGCTGCACCGGCCATATTGATAGTAGCTCCAAGAGGTATAGAGATAGAGTATAGGTCTTCATTTAGTTCTAATTTTTTACATAAATTCATATTTACAGGAATATTTGCGGCACTACTTCTGGTAAAAAACGCCGTAATAGCACTCTCTTTTATACATGTCATTATAAGTGGATATGGATTTTTTCTAATAACTATAAAAGCAATAACAGCATTTATCACAAAAGCCACAAATAGCATAGTCCCTACAAGAACAAATAAAAGCTTTGCATATCCACCAAGTGCGGCAAATCCAGTCTGAGCTACGCTGATGCTTACAAGACCAAAAATACCAAATGGCGCTAGACGAATTACAAATTTAACTATTCTTGTAATTGCTTCACTAATATCTTTAAATACTCTTTTTGTTTCATTGCTACAATGTCTAAGAGTCAAACCAGTTGCAATAGCCCAAGCTAAAATCCCAATATAATTACCAGTTGCAATAGCATTTAGTGGATTATCTACAATCTTATATACTAAATCTTTTAATACCACTGCTATATTACTAGGTGCTGTGCTCATAGCTACAGATGTATTTTGTAACACTAAAGCAGTAGGAAAGATAAAGCTAACACACACAGCAGCCAAAGAGGCTAAAAATGTGCCAATTAGATATAATATTATCACATTTTTCATTCCATTAGTACGGCCAAATTCTTTAAGCACTATAGAGGCGCTTACTAACACAAATACTAAAACAGGCGCCACAGCTTTTAGCGCACCTACAAAAATCGAGCCTAAGATCGCTGCTAAATCAGTTAAATTTACAGCAAATGAATTACCACTATGAGCTATAAATCCTAAAATCCCACCAAGAACAATACCAACTAAAATTTGAATTATCAAATTCCCATCTTTATATCGCTGAGCAATATGTCTAATCATTAAAATCCTTTTTAATTAATAAAAACTAATATTATATTTGAAATTTAATTAAATTTGGCTTTACAAAACTTTAAAAAATACACTAAATTTTTAACTTAATTTTTTATATTGTTCTAAATACAATAAGCTACAAATTATTTTATATTTGTCGTATTATTTATATTGTTAATTATTTGAATATAGATTAACCTCATATTTAAATCTATGAAAAAGATATCCAAACCATTGCCACTATTAAATTTAGGGTATAGAATTAATATATAATTTACAAAAATTATGCTAGAATTGCGCCCAAAAATCAAATATAATAAGGAAAAATATGTATCTATTTACAAGTGAAGTTGTAAGCCCAGGACATCCAGATAAGTGCGCTGATATCATAGCTGATAGCATTGTTGATGCGATACTTTCACAAGATTCAAAAGCAAGAGTAGCTAGTGAGGTTTTTGTCGCTGGAAAGCATATTGTAATTGGCGGCGAAGTCAACTCAAGTGTAAATTTAAGCCACCAAGAGTACAGATCTATAGTAAAATCAGCTTTAGCAAAAATCGGTTATAATGGTAATCCACACTTTAGCAAAGCTCAATGTCTCCATCCAGATGATATTGAGGTAGATGTATTTTTAAACCAGCAAAGCCCAGATATCAATCAAGGCGTAGATCAAAGCAGTGGTGAAATTGGTGCTGGAGATCAAGGAATTATGTTTGGTTTTGCATCAAATGAGACAAGCAATTTTATGCCAGCAGCTATTACATATGCTAGAATGATATGCGATAGAGTCTATAGCTATGCGCTTAAAAATCCTGATAAACTAGGCGTAGATATTAAAACTCAAGTCACAGTAGATTATGGTAGCAAGGCTAATTTTGAAGATTGTCACCCTGAGAAAATTCATACCATAGTAGTCTCAGCCCCAAGTGTAGAGAGCTTAAAAATACAAGAGGTTAGGGCGCTTATTAAAGAGCTTATAGATGATTCAGGATTACCACAAAATCTATATGATAAAGATAAAACCATAATCTATATAAATCCAACAGGTAGATATGTAAATCATAGCTCACTTCATGATAGCGGTCTAACAGGTAGAAAATTAATAGTAGATAGCTTTGGTGGATACTCGCCAATAGGTGGTGGCGCACAAAGTAGTAAGGATTATACAAAAGTAGATAGAAGCGGCCTATATGCTGCTAGATGGATAGCTAAAAATATAGTCGCAGCAGGTCTTGCCAAAAAGTGTATAGTCCAGCTAAGTTACGCTATAGGTGTGGCAAAACCTGTTAGCGTAAGCGTGGATTGTATGGGTACAAATATAAATAGTGATGATGATAAATTATCTGAGTTTGTACATGATAAATTTGCCCTAACTCCAAAATGGATAACAGATAAATTTGGCCTAGATAAACCTAGCAAAGATACATTTTTATACGCTGATGTAGCAGCTAAAGGGCAGGTTGGCGATCCTAGTTATCCATGGGAGCAGCTAGATGCTATAGAGTTATTCCAGCAAATTTAAATCTATGAAAAAGCTCTTATATATTTTTTTATTCTTTGGGATTTTGTGCTTTGGTGGTGTACTAGATCCCAAAGATGCCTTTAAGCTTAATATTAGCGGAGATAATCAAAGTGGTATAATAGCTAAATTTGATATTGCAGATGGTGTATATTTATATCAAGATAAAATCAAGATAATGCTAGATAATAACGATATCACAAGACTTTTAAATATTCCTAAGGCGATAAAATATGAGGGCTATGATATTTATAGGAATTTAGAGATTTTTATCCCAGCAGGAATTGTATTGGGTAAAAATAGCTTTAATCTTGATATCTATTACCAAGGTTGCAGCGATAGTGGCTTTTGTTATCAGCCATTAAAGGATGGCTTTGGAGTTGAATTTGACTCAAGTGGTAGTGTTATATCTAGTAGATATCTAGTAGACTCTACAAACAAAACAAATTTAGCTACTAGAAATGATGAAGAATTAGTTAGCTTATCTAAAGATATAGCATCAGGCCAAAATTTGTCTAATCAAAAAACTCAAAATGAGCAGTCACAAATAGCTATAAATTTAGCAAACAACTCCATCTTTTGGGCAATATCAACATTTTTTATATACGGCGTTTTGCTATCTCTTACCCCATGTATTTTTCCAATGATTCCAATTCTCTCAGGCTTGATTGTCGCTAAAGGGGCTAAAAGTGCCAAAAGTGGTTTTATAATCAGCCTTATATATGTATTAGCTATGAGTGTTACATATGCTATAGCTGGAGTATTAGCAAGCTCTTTGGGTGCTAGTGTCCAAGGAATGCTTCAAACTCCAGTAGTACTGATTGGTTTTAGTATTGTTTTTATTGTATTAGCACTTTCAATGTTTGGACTTTTTGAGATAGAAATACCAAAATCATTACAAGTTTACCTAAATACTAAAAGTTCTAAATTTAGCGGAATGGGTGGTGTTATTTTTATGGGCGTAGCATCAGCTTTAATAGTAGGACCATGCGTGGCAGCACCGCTAGCTGGAGCGTTACTTTATATCGCAAATAGCGGGGATATTGTTATTGGCGGATTATCTTTATTTGTAATGAGTTTAGGTATGGGGCTTCCACTTTTAGCTATTGGGCTTGGTGGAGGTAGGGTTTTACCAAAGCCAGGTGAGTGGATGGTAAAAATTAAGATTATATTTGGCTTTATTATGCTTGCGATGGCACTTTGGATTATTTCACCAGTAATTGGCGATGAAATTTCGTTGCTAGGGCAAGGCGTTTTAGGTGTTATTTTAGCTGTGATTTTTGGTGCGTTTGAAAATGCTAGCAGTATAATTCAACGTGCAATAAAAGGAGTAATGCTTATAATCTTTGCTATTAGTATGGTGATAGTTATTGATTTTAGTGTGAGTAAATTTGGATTAAATTTAAAATCAAGTTTGTTAATTACGCAAGATAAAAGTAATATTAATTTTAAATATGTAACCAATTTAAAAGAGCTAAAAGAGATTATAAAATCTAGTCAAAAGCCAATTTTGATAGATTTTTGGGCGAGTTGGTGTGTTAATTGTAAAGAGCTTGAAAGTGATGTTTTGACCCAAAGCGATGTGGCTAAGAAGCTTAATGAGTTTATACTAATAAAGATTGATTTAAGCCAATCAAGCCCAGAAAATGAGGAGCTAATGAGAGAGTATCAAATTTATGGACCCCCAGTTTTATTAATATATAATAATGGTGAGCTAAAATCTCAAATTACTGGATTAATTAGTCCTAATGAGTTACTACAAAGGCTAAATCAAATTTAAGGCAAATTAAATGATAAAGGTGTTAATAGTGATGTTTTTGGCAACTTCGATGGCGATGGCTAAATATATTTCTGTAGATATTAATAAGAGTATAATGAGTGATAATAGTATACAGATTATCGATATTAGAACTTCAAATGAGTGGAAGCAGGGCGTTTTAAAGGGTGCTATTTTAGTAAATTTAACTGATAACAATGGTGAATTTAATGAGAAATTTCTAGAAAATATCAAGGAGAAAATCGATCCAAATAAGAAAATTGCTATAATTTGTCGAAGTGGAGTACGTAGTCTAAGAGCCTCTGAATTGCTAGTTCAAAATGGCTATAAAGATGTGATAAATCTCTCTGGTGGTATGATACTAGCATCGCAAAAAGGGTTAGATATAGTAAAACCATGAATGATAAAGTAAAGCGAGTTAAATACCTACGTGGGCTTGAAAAATTTGCTAAATTAGTTATAAGAAATCTAAAGCGTGATGACTATGATAGTATTAAATTTCGCACGCTAGTAGAAAAAAATGCAGAAATTTTAGTTAAAATAGAGCCAGTTTATCTTGATCAACCATATGCAAAATCACTTTGTGAATTTGTAAATTTAGTCATTGCCATAGATGATAAGGCGATGCTTTTAAAGGCTGCCAATTCACTCGAAAAACTCAAAAATTCAAAAAGCTATAAAAAAGATAAGCATAAAGGTCATGTTTATGAGTAAAGTTATAATTTTTGATATGGATGGAACGCTAATTAATAGCACGCAAGCTATTTGTGAGACTATTAATTATATGCGCTTAGGGTTAAATTTAACTCCGCTTAGTTATAGTTATATTATCGAAGTTATCAACAATCCGGCAAAAAACTATATGATAGAGTTTTATGGTGTTGATAAAATCAGTAATAATATGATGAAAATCTTTGAAGATGAGTATCAAAAAAATTACTTTTTACATGCTAAAGTATATGATGAGGCTATGGCAGTTATGGGGTATTGCGAGGATAAAAATTATGCTATGGCAGTAGCATCTAATGCACCTAATTCTAGTCTAGAGATAATCTTAAAAAATGCTAAAATTCTAGATAAATTTAAGATGATTATAGGTGCTAGTAATAAAGTTCCATGCAAGCCAGCCCCTAATATGTTAAATTTGATTATGGATAGCCTTGGTAAACGAGCCATTTTTATTGGTGATAGTTATAAGGATTCTATGGCGGCTAAAAACGCAAATATAAAATATATAAATGTAACTTGGGGTAGAGATATCCAAATTCTAGGTGAGATAAATTGCAAAAACGCTAACGAAGTTATAAAAAACATAGGCTAACTGTGTAAATTCGATACATTTAGAAATTTTATTTAACTAAAATTCATATTTTTAAACTTTATGATTAAAATTTAATGCTATAATCAAAGAATTTGAAAATCAAAGTTAATTAAAGGTAAAAATATGAAAAAGCTAAATGGCTCGCAAATGATAAGCGAAGCGCTAAAACACGAAGGTGTTAGCGTTGTTTTTGGTTATCCTGGTGGCGCAGCATTAAATATCTATGATGAGACATATAAACAAGAGTATTTCACCCATATTTTAACCCGCCACGAACAAGCAGCCCTACATGCAGCCGATGGTTACGCAAGAGTTAGTGGCGAAGTCGGCGTGGCATTTGTAACTAGCGGCCCAGGATTTACAAATGCTATAACCGGTCTAGCTACGGCGTATGCTGACTCCATCCCATTAGTTTTAATTAGCGGTCAAGTTGGCCTACCATTAATCGGCACAGACGCATTTCAAGAGATTGACGCCGTAGGTATATCAAGACCTTGCGTGAAGCATAATTTTTTAGTCAAAAGTATTGAAGAGTTGCCACTTATCTTAAAACAAGCCTTTTATATCGCAAGAAGTGGCCGCCCAGGCCCAGTCCATGTAGATATACCTAAGGATGTAACGGCTGCTATTGGCGATTTTGAGTATCCTAGCGAGATAAAGATGAAAACATATAAGCCAACCACAAAAGGCCATCCAAATCAGATTAAAAAGGCCTGTGAAGCCATCATGGCATCTAAAAAACCAATAGCCTATATAGGCGGTGGCGCTGTAAGTAGCGGGGCTAGTGATGAGATTAGAGAATTTATCCAAAAGACTCAAATTCCAGCAGTAGAGACACTAATGGCGCTTGGAGTTTTAACCTCTGTTAATCCTTTAAATTTAGCTATGGTTGGTATGCATGGTAGCTACGCTGCAAATATGGCATTAAGCGAGGCTGATCTGATCATCTGTCTTGGGGCTAGATTTGATGATAGAGTTACAGGCAAACTAAGCGAATTTGCCAAAAATGCCAAAATCATACATATAGATATAGACCCAAGTAGCATTGGTAAAATTGTCAAAGTAGATTATCCTATTGTTGGCGATTTGAAAAATGTAATGATAGAATTAAATGAGAAGATAAATTTAAATGGCGATGAATTTAGCGCTTGGAGAGATCAGATCGAAATTTACAAAAAGCTTCACCCGCTTAATTATAAAGATAGCGATGAAGTCTTAAAGCCTCAATGGGTAATAGAAAAAATGGGAGAAATTTTGCCAAAAGAGAGCATAATCACCACAGATGTCGGCCAACACCAAATGTGGGTTGCGCAATTTTTCCCATTTAATCGCCCTAGACAGCTACTTACAAGTGGTGGTTTAGGTACTATGGGATATGGACTTCCAGCTGCGATGGGGGCTGCTTGGGCTAGTGATGCGCCTGTTATTGCTGTTAGCGGTGATGGTGGATTTTTGATGAATATCCAAGAGCTAATGACCTTAGTAGCGAATAAAAAACGAGTGATAAATATCATCTTAAATAATAATTTCTTAGGTATGGTACGTCAGTGGCAAACATTTTTTTACGATGAGAGATACTCTAATACCGATCTTAGCATTCAGCCTGATTTTGTCAAAATTTGCGAAGGCTTTGGCGGTAAGGGATTTGTAGCTACTACAAAGAGCGAATTTGAATCTGCTTTAAATGCCGCTTTAGAGTGTGAGTGTGTGAGTGTGATTGAGGTTAAGATAGATAGATTTGAAAATGTCTTGCCTATGGTGCCAGCCGGTGCGGCTATTTATAATATGATATTGGAGTGAGAATGAGAAGGGTTATTTCTGCAATTGTATTAAATGAACACGGGGTTTTAAGCCGTATAGTTGGGCTATTTTCAGGGCGTGGGTACAATATAGACTCTTTGACTGTAGCTCCTGTGCCAGAGAGTGAATTTTCTAGAGTTACGATCACCACAAGTGGCGATGCTAGGGTATTTGAGCAGATAGTTAAGCAACTTCACAAACTCATACCAACTTATAAAGTTATAGATGATAGTGGCGAATATGTAGAAAAAGAGATGGCGCTTATCAAAATTTCGCTAAATGAGGATTTTAGCGGACTTGATGCGATACTCAAATCATATAACGCTATAGTAGCTAACGCAAATGAACAATACATAATAGTAATGGGCTGTGATAACTCTGCTAGAATTGATTGTTTTATTAAAGTTATGAAAAAATATAACCCAATACAAATAGTCCGAAGCGGCTCAGTAATGATGGAAGTATGATGAAATTAAGTCAAATTTACTCTATTTTGGGATTAGAATTTAACGGTGATGATATCGAGATTGTCTCTCTTAGCTCCTTAGCGTTAGCTCAAAGGGCTCAAATGAGCTATTGCGATTCACCTAAAAATACAAAATATCTAGCTGATTGTAAGGCTGGTGCTGTGCTAGTGAGTAAAGATATGGTGGATATGGTAAAGAGTAGGGCGGTTGTGGTAGAAAATCCCCATCTTGCTTTTGCTATCTTATCAAAGCACTTCTCAAAGCCATTGATTAGAGAATTCAAACCATCAAATATAGATGAGAGCGTAACTATAATGCCAAATGCCTATATAGGAAGTGGCGTAACTATGGGCAAAAATAGCCTAATAATGCCCGGAGCATATATAGGTGATAATGTAACAATCGGCAGTGATTGTATAATCCACCCAAATGTTACAATCTATGCTGATAGCGTAATAGGCAATGAGTGTATAATTAACGCAAATTCAGTAATCGGTAGCGATGGTTTTGGCTACGCACATACCAAAACTGGCGAACACATTAAGATATATCACAATGGATGGGTGATCTTAGAAGATTGCGTAGAAATTGGCGCTTGTACCACGATAGATAGGGGAGTTTTTGAGCCGACAATTGTGCGTAAATACTCAAAAATTGATAACCTAGTTCAAATAGGCCACAATTGCGAAATCGGCTATGGCAGTATCTTGGTCTCTCAAGTTGGTTTAGCAGGTAGCACAAAGCTTGGTCGCAATGTAATAATGGGCGGTCAAAGCGGAACCGCAGGGCATCTAAGCATAGGTGATTTTGCTAAGATTGCTGGGCGTGGCGCTGTATCAAAGAGTATTGAAGGCTATAAAGAGTATGGCGGATATCCACTTATGGAGCTTAAAGAGTGGTTTAAAACACAGGCTAGATTCTTGCGTGAATTTGGTAGCAAAAAATAGCAAAAAAGGTAAAATATGGAAAATAAGGATCAATTTATAAATCGTGAATTATCTTGGCTTAGGTTTAATTCTAGAGTTTTAGCACAATGTAGCAAGGATCTTCCACTACTTGAAAAACTTAAATTTATAGCGATTTACTGTACGAATTTGGATGAATTTTATATGATCAGAATCGCAGGACTTAAACAGTTATTTGCTGCTGGTATCGTAGTAAGCGGTAGCGATGAGATGACTCCACTAGATCAGTTAAGAGAGATTAGAAAATATCTAAAAGATGAACAAGAGGTACTAGAAAATTACTATAAAGACACAGTTAGCAAGCTTGCAGGACATGGATTATTTATCCAAAATTATGAAGAGTTAAGTGACGAGGTAAAATCTAGAGCAGATGAATATTTTTTCTCAAATATTTTACCTGTTATTGTGCCAATTGCTGTTGATCCTACACATCCATTTCCACATCTTAATAACCTTAGCTTTGCTTTGGCAGTTAAACTTTGTGATGATGCTCACCCTGAGATTATTAAGTTTGGTATGATCAGAATTAGTAGAGTTTTACCTAGATTTTATTATGCTGGTGATGGAATTTATGTGCCAATTGAGAGTATAGTTCATAGGCACGCTGAAGAGATATTTCCGGGTTATAGATTGCTTAGTAGCTGTGCGTTTAGGGTTACTAGAAATGCTGATATGGTAATTGAAGAAGAAGAAGCCGATGATTTTATGATGATTTTAGAGCAGGGGCTTAAGCTTCGTAGAAAAGGGGCATTTGTTAGACTTCAAATAGATTCTGGATGCGATCCTGAGATTTTAGATTTTCTAAATTTACATATGAAAATCTTTTATAAAGATATCTATGAATATAATATTCCACTAACACTTGGAGCGCTTTGGCAAATTATTGGGGATAAGGAATTTTCTCATTTACTACTTCCGCCATACACACCAAAGACTTTACCGCCATTTGGGCAAAATATTTCTATGTTTGATGCTATCGATAAAGAAGATGTGTTATTATTTCATCCATATGAGAGTTTTGATCCTGTTACGCAGTTTATTAGAGAGGCAGCTAAAGATCCAAAGGTTATATCAATTAGAATGACCTTATATAGAGTGGAGAAAAACTCAGCTATAATTCAAGCATTAATAGATGCTGCTAATGAAGGCAAGCAAGTTACTGTAATGGTTGAATTAAAAGCGAGATTTGATGAGGAAAATAACCTTCATTGGGCAAAAGCACTAGAAAATGCTGGTGCACATGTAATATATGGTATTACAGGGTTTAAGGTGCATGCAAAGGTTAGTCAAGTTATTCGTCAAGTAGGGGATAAGCTAAATTTCTACATTCATTTAGGTACCGGTAATTATAATGGTAGTAGTGCTAAGATTTATACCGATGTAAGCTACTTTACCTCTAGAGCCGATGTGGCAAAAGATACCACAACATTTTTTCATATTTTATCAGGCTTTAGTAAAAATCGCCGCTTAAATGGATTGTCAATGTCACCAATGCAGATTAAAGAGCGTGTGATTGCAATGATTAAAAACGAAGCCAAAATGGGTAGTGAGGGCAGAATCATAGCTAAGATGAATGCGCTAGTAGATAGCGATGTAATAAAGGCGCTATATGAAGCTAGTAACGCTGGTGTACAGATAAATTTAATAATACGTGGTATTTGCTGTTTGCGCCCTGGTGTGCCTGGAATGAGTCAAAATATCAAGGTTAGATCGATAATCGGTAAATACCTTGAACACGCTAGAATATTTTATTTTAAACACGCTAATCCTAAATTCTATATCAGTAGCGCTGATTGGATGCCAAGAAATCTTGAGCGTAGATTAGAGTTGATGACTCCAATTACTGATCCGGTATCTCAAGGTAAATTGGGTGAAATACTACGCTTGCAAGTTCAAGATAATGAGTTGGCATTTGAGCTAGGTAGTGATGGGGAGTATCACAGCATAATAAAATCTGAAGGCGAAAAAGTAGTAAATAATCAAGAGTTTTTTGAAGGTTATCTAAATAAAATTTTCAAAACAATGAAAAAATCTAGCGACCAAGATAAGGTTCAAATCTTAGCTTCAAAACTCTTTAAAGAGAGCTAATAGTCTTGCTTAAAGCAAGGCTATTTCAGCTAGTATTTATAAGATTTTTGCTAAAATTTCCGCCAAATTTTAAATTTTTTAAGGATATAAAGGCTATGAGCTGTCCCATGCGTACTTGCTTACCGTGCTATTTCTAAAGCTTTAAATAGTGATAAATTTACATTTTTAGCTAGATTACAGCTTTCATTTGTTAATGCTATATCCTATTTGGCTTTTGTGGTCACTTTTCCAGTGCATTGCAATTGTATATTTAAGCGAAAAACACGTATAACTCTATTAAAGCTAAAAAATTTCTATTGTAGTGATTTTAGTCAATTTTATAGATTTCACGGACTTCAACCGCCACTTGTTTTGTTTGAAATGTGCCATTCATACAGCCAGATCAAATAAATTTAAAAATACATAAAAGGATAATAAAATGTCAAAAAGTTTCGTAACAGGATTTCCAAGAATTGGCGAGCAAAGAGAGCTTAAATTTGCTCTTGAGAGTTTTTGGGCTGGTAAAACTAGCTTTGGTGAAGTAGAAAAAGTAGCTACTGAGTTAAAAAAACGCCATTGGAATTATCAAATAGACGCAAAAGTAGATTTAATTAGCGTAAATGATTTTTCATATTATGATTTAATGCTTGATAATATTGTAACTTTTGGTGCGATTCCTCCGCGCTTTGCTGGACTTAGTGGCTATGATTTATACTTCTCAATGGCTAGAGGAAATGCAAATAGCGTAGCTATGGAGATGACAAAATGGTTTAACACAAACTATCATTATATAGTTCCTGAACTTAGTCGTGATGTTAAATTTAATCTAGATAGCAGCAAGATTGTTGCTGAATATAAAGAGGCAAAAGAAGCTGGTGTAAAAAATGCAAAAATAAATTTAATTGGCCCTATAACATTCTTAGCTCTTAGTAAAACAACAGATGGTAGCAATGCGCTTGATCATTTAGATGCTTTAAGTAGTGAGTATGTAAAGCTAATTGCTGAACTTTCAAAGCTTGATAATGAGATTATTATTCAAATAGATGAACCAATTTTTGTAACAGATAGAGCAGCTGAGCTAGCTAGCAAAATTGTACCTATCTATGACACGCTTGCAAGTGTTGCAGATAATGTTAAAATCATATTTATGACATATTTTGAGCATGCAAACGAAGCTGTAGCTCAAGTAGTAAAGAGTAAAATTTGGGCTATAGGTTTGGATTTTGTCCATGCAGCTTGCCAAGAAGAGGCTCTAAAACTACTATCAAATAGCGATAAAGTGCTTTTTGCTGGATTAATAGATGGTAGAAATGTATGGGTAAGCAATCTAGATGCTAAAGCTGAAGTTGTAAATAAAATCAAAGCATTTATCTCAGATGAACGCCTATATATCGGTACTTCATGCTCACTTTTACATGTGCCATATACTTTAAAATATGAAGAAAATTTAAGTATAAAAGAGTGGTTAGCATTTGGTGTTGAAAAGCTTACAGAGCTTAGACTTCTAAAAAAATTGGTAAATGGTGGTGATTTTTGTGAGATTGGTAACTCATTGATTGAGGCTAATCGCTTAGCAGTCGCTTCAAGAAAAACTTCAGAATTAATCAATGATATAAATGTTCAAAATAGAGTAAAATCTCTAACTAAATTTGATAGAGATACAGCATATGAAGAGCGTATTAAAATCCAAAAAGCCGCCTTTAATCTACCTGAACTTCCTACTACTACAATTGGTAGCTTCCCTCAAACTCCAGAGCTTCGCCAAGTCCGCAACGCATATAAAAAATCTCTGATAACAAAAGATTCATATGAGAGTGAAATCAAAAAATATATTGATGATTGTATCAAATTTCAAGAAGAGTGCGGATTGGATGTATTAGTTCATGGTGAGCCTGAGAGAAATGATATGGTTGAGTATTTTGGCGAACAGCTAAAAGGCTACGCATTTAGTGCTAATGGTTGGGTTCAAAGCTATGGTAGTAGATGCGTTAAGCCACCACTTCTATTTGGCGATGTAAGCCGCCCAGCACCTATGACAGTTGATTGGATTACATATGCTCAAAGTCGCACATCAAAAATAATGAAAGGTATGCTAACAGGCCCTGTAACTATACTTAACTGGAGCTTTGTAAGAGATGATAAACCAAGAAGTGAAATTGCTAAAGAGCTTGCGCTTTGTATATATGATGAGATAGATGACTTGCAAAAAGCTGGTATTAAGATCATTCAAGTTGATGAAGCAGCATTTAAAGAGGGATATCCACTTCGTAAAGAAAATATCTCAGCATATGAAAAATTCGCAGTTGATTGCTTTAAATTAAGCGTTAGCGTAGCAAAAGCATCTACGCAGATTCACACACATATGTGCTATTCTGAATTTAATGATATCATCAAAACTATTGAAGCAATGGATGCCGATGTAATCAGTATTGAGACAGCAAGAAGTGGCAATGAGCTATTAAAAATCTTTAAATCTGTAGGCTATAAACAAGAAGTAGGCCCAGGTGTGTATGATATCCACAGCCCGCGTATTCCTACAGTTGAAGAGATTGCTGCACAGATCAATGCCTTATTAGAAGTTTTACCTGCATCTCAACTATGGATTAATCCAGATTGTGGGCTAAAAACTCGCAAATGGCCAGAGGTAAAACCAAGCCTAGAAAATATGGTAAAAGCAGTCAAAATCATTCGTATGAGTTAATTTATTTATAGAGCTAACTTCGGTTGGCTCTATTAAGTAAATTTGGAGTCATATGCTAAAAAATAAGATAAAACAAGGTAAATCTGGAATTGTTCTATATGGTCTTACACCGCCCAAGATTAGCTTAAGTCATGATGAGGCTAAAGAGATAGCACTTAGACAACTTAGTAGGCTTGATGGTATAAAGATAGATGGTCTTGTAATATATGACCTTCAAGATGAGAGTAATCGCAACTCTAGCAATAGAACATTTGAGTTTGTCCGTACAATAAAGCCTGAAATTTATGCTAAAGATTATTTGCAAAATCGATATGAAGCTGTAATTTATAAGGCTATAGGTAACTATAATGAGGCCGAATTTAAAGAGTTTTTACAAACTCATAGCGATGCAATTAGTGTATTTGTGGGGGCTAGTTCGGCTATTGATACGCCAAAGCTTAGTCTAAATGATGCATATAAGATAAAAAAAGAGATCGCCAACGATCTAACACTTGGTGGCATATGCATTCCTGAGAGACACACTAAAAAACACGATGAAGATTTGCGTGTGGCATCTAAGCGTGTTAAGGGTTGTGAGTTTTTTATCACACAGGCTGTTTATGATATTGAAACAGCTAAGAAATTTTTAGATGATTTTGCCGCCTTAGGAATCAAAAATACTCCAATTATATTCACATTTACACCGTGTGGTAATATAAAGACTTTTGAATTTATGCAGTGGCTTGGTATTTCAGTTAGCGAGTTATCACGACATAGGATTTTTGATAGTGATGATGCACTAGAGAGCTCAGTCAAGCTTAGCCTTGATATGTTTGAGTTTTTATATAAATATGGCTTAGCTAAGGGCGTAAGTGTAGGGGCAAATATTGAGAGCATTTCTACTAGAAAGGTTGAGATCGATGCTTCGATTAGGTTGTTAAAAGGGATAATTGCAATTATAGAAAACCATTCATTAGAAAATACAAAGAGTAAAATTCAAAGCGCTTCTAAATTTGATGAATAAATAATTTTTTTAAGATAGATATTATATAAAATCATTTAAATTTATTGGATGATTTTATATAATCTAATATTAATATTTAGTTTTGATGTTGTCTCATATTATAAGCTATTATGTAAAGAAGTATTTAATCTAATAAAAATAGCTTAAACTTTAATTTTAGCGATGTTTGAGAGTATTTTTAGCAAAATCAAAATAATAGCTTTTGTTTTACATTTTTTACATTCTTTTTTTATAAATTTTGCAAACTTTAAAAAAATATTTAAATGTTGATTAAACGGCTTTTAATTTTTTAATTCTCTTAATAATAAGATATATTATTAAAAAATTTATTAAGGAATTTATAATGAAAATAGAAGTTGAAAAAGGTGATTTATCATATGCAAATGATATAAACATGACTTTAGTATTTCCAGAGAGTTTTACTGCTTCGGACTTTAATATGTTTTTTACTTCGATAAAAGCTTATAGAAATAAACAAATATCGTCATTAGAAGTAAATAAAACAGCTAAAGAATTTTTAGCTTTAGTAGATACTTATATTTTAATCTACATGAATTTTGTGGTATTAAAAGCAAGTATTCAAAATCTGTTTTTAGAATACTTATTCAGTTTAAAAATGTAAAATCAAATTTTAAAAGTAAAAAAGAATTAACCTTGACTAAAAAACAATTTAGAAATTTATTATCTATTCCAATTAATTTTCTTAAAAGTAGTCAGATTTTAAAGTTATAGTATAAAATCACCCTTGAGCTTTTCCCAAGGGTGGTATGTTAGCAAGAATATACAGTTTTAAACTCAAACGGAGTAGGGCGTTGCTCATATGGCCATACTTGAGTCTCAAATTTATAGTGTTGATAAGTCTCTATAAAGTGCTCTGTCATAATCGCACTTAGATATTTATTATCACGGATTACAGCTTCTAAGCTTCCTCTTAAAGTATGCGGCAATTGCTCAATTCCACGCTCTCTAATTTCATCAAGAGTTAGCTCAAATAGATCCTCATCCATTGGTCCTACTGGCTCAATTTTATTTTTGATACCATCAAGTCCTGCCATTAGCATCGCAGCAAATGCTAGATATGGACAAGCGGTGCTATCAGGAAATCTAAACTCAGCTCTTACACTCTTTTCACCAGAGCCGTAAGGAATCCTACAACTAGCACTTCTATTTTGACAAGAGTATGTAAGAATACTTGGTGCTTCAAAGCCAGGAATTAATCTTTTATAGCTGTTTGTGCTTGGATTAGTAAATGCAGCTACGCTTCTAGCATGTCTTAATACGCCACCGATATACCATCTAGCCATATCGCTTAGATTAGCATATGTTCCAGCTTTATAGAATAGATTTTTGCCATCTTTCCATATACTTTGATGGACATGCATACCACTACCATTGTCGCCATATAGAGGTTTTGGCATAAATGTAGCCGTTTTGCCATTTAAATGAGCTACCATTTTGACTATATATTTGTAAATTTGCACATTATCAGCAGCTTCTACTAATGTTCCAAATTTCACACCGATTTCGCCTTGGCCTTGAGCGACTTCATGATGAACAACAAAGGTTTCAAGACCAACTTGCTCCAATACATTTACCATTTCAGCCCTTAAATCCACCATTGAGTCAATCGGCTGAACTGGATAGTATCCACCTTGCGCTCTTGGGCGGTGGCCGCTATTATAACCATCTTTATAGTCTTTAGCATCATTCCATTCGCCTTCTTCGGTATCTACTTCATACATTGCGCAGTTTTGTTTGTCTATAATTCTGACATTATCAAAGACAAAAAACTCATTTTCAGGCCCGAAATACGCTACATCACCAATTCCGCTCTCTTTTAAGTGTTGCATAGCCTTTTTAGCAATTGAGCGAGGGCACTTCTCATATAGATCATTTTTATAAATATCATAAACATCACATATTACAATGATAGTTGTATCAGCGGTAAATGGATCTAAAAACGCAGTCTCAACATCAGGTATAAGCATCATATCTGATTTATGTATGGGCTGCCACGCATCAATCGAGCTACCATCAAATGGAATTCCATTAAAAGAATCTTTATTAATTGCTTTTATATTATATGATACATGGTGCCATGTTCCTTTAAGATCAGTAAAGCGAAAATCTACAAATTTAACTTCATTTTCATCACAATATTCAAAAAATTCATCAACGCTATTAACAAATCTACCCATAGGCAAACTCCTTGAAAAATTAAAATTTTGAAATTATAGCATAAAATATCAATTTTAATTTTAAATTTATATTGAAATCCATACTATTTTAAATTTTTATCATCTTTTTATCACGATTTTGATATATCGCAACCTCATTATAGCCAAATTTTTTAGCTTTTTGTATAGTTTTATCCATATTTAAACCAACTTGCTCTACAGAGTGCGCATCGCTTGAAAGAGTGATATCAATCCCCATTTGAGCCATCATCTCTAATATCTCATCTCCTGGATAAATTTCGCCTACTGGTTTGCGAAGACCAGCACTATTTAGTTCTACTGTCATACCGCTTTTTTTGATCTCATTTAAAGCATCTTTAGCGATAATTCTTATATCTGTTTTTGGCTTATAGTTAAATACCTTGATAAGATCAATATGACCAACAATATCAAATTTGCCAAATTTTGCCATCATTTTAATAGCGTCAAAATAATCAATATAAATTTGATCAATATCTCTATTTTTATATTCGCCTATAAACTCAGGATTATCAAATCCCCAACCATTTAAAAAATGTACCGAACCAATTAGATAATCTACATTAGCATTTAAGACTCTATCATCTATAAATCCAGGTAAATAATCCACCTCATAGCCAAATAATATCTCCATTTTGCCATTAAATTCAGCCTTAAGCATCTCAATTGACTCTTTATAGTCATCCATATCCTTAAAGCCCATTCTATATTTTTGGTCAAAATCCATTGGTGCATGGTCGCTAAATCCATAAAATTTACACCCTTGATTAAAAGCAGCTTTGGCATAGTCTATTGGAGTACCTGTTGCGTGATTGCATAGTGGAGTATGATTGTGTAGATCTACGATCATGAAAAAATCCTTAAAAAATACAAAATTAATAGAAGAATTATATAAAATAAAAGATTAAATTTAAATTGAATCATTGATTAAATAGTGGTGCGCCCTAGAGAATTCGAATCTCTGACCTTTTGAACCGCAATCAAATGCTCTATCCAGCTGAGCTAAGAGCGCACTAAATTAAGTTAAGAATGGGAATTATACAAAATGATTCCTTAAAGTTAGCAAAATTTAAAAATATTTTTTGAAATATTAAATGATTTTTTGTAATGTAAAGCAAAATTTATCTAAATTTAGATACAATCACGCAATTACGTTCCTAAGGAGATCTTATGACACAAGAAGAATTAGATGCTTTAATGGCTGAAGATTTAAGCGATTTAACTAGCAGTGAAGATTCAAGCAATTTAACTAGCAGTACAGATAATGTAAGCGATACTAGTCTTGATGAGCCAGATTTAACCGAAGATGCTGATGCTGTGGTTCAAAATAGCGGCCATGTCGTTACGCACGATAACTATAGAGTAAGTTCAATAAGTGCGTGGCCACCACCACCACCGACAGATGATCATAAAGTCGTTAATCAACTAGATGATGTTACAAAGGATTCTGAAAAAAAAGCCACTGAGATGTTTGATAAGCTTGAAACTATTAGTGGATTTTGTCTAGATGCAGAAAACACATCAAATGATGCTAAAACTTGCATTGCAAGAAATATAGAGGTTTTTGAAATTTTGCATGAAAAATTTCCAAATGTTCAAACATTTAGCGAACTTTTAGAGCTTAATAAAAATCTAGACAATAAAATAGATAGTATTATAAGCAATGTTCAAATGGGACAAGATGAAATTATGATGACGATGGATATGATGCAATATCAAGATATTCATCGTCAAAAAATAGAAAGAGTTATCAATGTAATGCGTGCGCTAAGTAAATATATGAATAGCCTATTTGAAGGTAAAATTGATGATGAAAAACGTGTTGGTTCAGCTATGCATATTGAGGGCGATACAACAACTGAAGATGTTGTAAGTAATGCTGATATAGAAGCTTTAATCAACTCATTGGGTAAAAAGTGAAAAAGCCAGAACTTTTAAGCCCGGCTGGAAATTTAACTAAACTTCAAATTGCTCTAGCTTATGGTGCAGATGCTGTGTATGCGAGTGTGGGTAATTTCTCTTTGCGTCAAAGAAGTGCAAAGGAATTTAATCTTGAGAACTTTGAAGAGGGCGTGAGATTAGCACACGAAAATGGTGCTAAATTTTATGCTACGGTAAATGGTTTTCCATATAATACTCAGCTTGATAATCTCAAAAAACATATCAAAACAATTAGCGAATTTGGCGTTGATGCCTTTATAATCGCTACGCCTGGGGTTATGAAACTTGCTAAAGAGATCGCTCCAAATATAGAGATACATCTTTCTACTCAAGCAAATGTGATGAACTATCTAGATGCTCAAATTTACCATGATATGGGTGCTAGTAGAATAGTAGCAGCTCGTGAGATGAGCTTAAAAGATGCTGTATTAATTAAAGAGATGATTCCAAGCCTAGAATTAGAGATATTTTGTCATGGCTCGATGTGTTTTGCATACTCTGGTAGGTGTTTGGTTTCGGCTGTCCAAAGCGGTAGATTAAGTAATCGTGGAAGTTGTGCAAATGATTGTAGATTTAACTATGAATTATATGCTAAAAGTCCTGAAAATGGCGCTTTATTTCGTTTAGAAGAGGATGAGCATGGCACGCATATAATGAATTCCAAAGATCTAAATTTAAGTAAGCATATAGAGCGAATTCTTCAAACCGGTGCTGTAGATAGCCTAAAAATTGAAGGTCGAACAAAAAGCGAATACTACGCAGCTTGCGCTACCAAGGCTTATAGAATGGCGATTGATGATGCAATTGCTGGTAAATTTAATCCAGAAATTTATGCTGCAGAGTTAAATACACTTAAAAATCGTGGATTTAGCGATGGTTATCTTATTCATAAACCATATGAGAGAGATGACACGCAAAACCATACTACTAGTATAGAAGAGGGTACGCATCAAGTTCATGCTATTAGTCTAGATGGTAAAAGTTTTAAGACTAAATTTAAAATTGATACAAAGCATGAGTATGAGATTTTTGCTCCTGTAAATGCAGTGATAGATAGTGTAGAAAATGAGCTTGGTGCCATCTATAAAAAAGATGATAATAAGTATTATGTTAAATTTAAAAAGCTAGTAAGTACTAAAGGTAAGGAATTTGATGAAATTCATAGCGGAAATGAAAACGAGATCAATCTCCCTGCAAACTTGCCAGAATTTAGCTTTTTGCGTAAAGAGATTATAGAAGGAGAGTAGATGAAATTTGTAAGCATTATAATGGGTAGTAAAAGCGACTACGAGATTGTAAGCGAAACGGCTAAAATCTTAGAAGAATTTGATGTAAAATATGAGATGATTATCAGTTCAGCTCACAGAAGCCCAACTAGAACTCATCAATATGTCCAAGATGCCGATGCTAGAGGCGCAGCAGTATTTATCTGTGCAGCAGGTATGGCAGCTCATTTAGCCGGTGCAGTTGCTGCTTATAGTCTAAAGCCAGTGATTGGTGTGCCAATGGGAGGTTCAGCAGTAAATGGCGTAGATGCGCTATATTCAACTGTTCAAATGCCAGCTGGTATGCCAGTAGCAACTCTAGCAATTGGCAAGGCTGGAGCTAAAAATGCAGCATATTTAGCAATGCAAATTTTAGCTCTAAGTGATGAAAATTTGGCTTTAAAACTAAAAGAAGATAGAGAAAAACAGGCTAAATCACTTGAAATGGATTCTAAAAAAATCGAAGTTTTATTAGGTGGTGCTAAATGAAAACATATCTAGCCATTGATGAGTTTTGTCAGCTAGTACATCTAAAGCGTGAAGTTGTTGATGGTATGATTGAGCGTGGTGCATTAAATACAAAAATAGATAATGATGTAATATATATAGAGGCTAACGAAGGCACAATGAGTGTTGTACCAGCGCACAATGGTGAGATAGTTGCTAGTACCGAGCAACATACTTTACCAGGTGAGAGCTTTGTCGAAAAGACAATTGGAACGATTTTAAATTTACACGAAAAAGTCCTAGATGCTAAAGATGAAACATTAGATGTGCTTAGAAATGAAAATCAATTTTTAAAAGAAGCGCTTTATTCTATGCAAGAGTTATATGATGAGGATAGAAAGACTGTTGAGACGCTTACTACTCAGCTTAAAAATGCTCAAGAAGAGGTTGAATTTTTAAAGCGTAAATATAAGTTGATGTGGAATAAGGCCATAGAGAATTTTAATAATAAAGGAAATTCATGACATTTAGTCAGATAATTTTAACCTTGCAACAATACTGGAATGAGCAAGGCTGTATTGTCGTTCAACCATACGATATGCCAGCTGGCGCTGGAACCTATCATCAAGCAACATTTTTGCGTTCATTAGGTGATAAACCATGGAATGTAGCCTATGTAGCTCCATCTCGCCGTCCAACAGATGGTAGATATGGTGAGAATCCAAATAGACTTGGAAGCTACTATCAGTTTCAAGTAATAATGAAACCAAGTCCAAAAAATATTCAAGAGCTATATTTAAAAAGCCTTGAAAGACTTGGCCTTGATCTTAAAAAGCATGATATAAGATTTGTAGAAGACAACTGGGAGAGCCCAACTCTTGGTGCTTGGGGTCTAGGCTGGGAAGTTTGGTTAGATGGTATGGAAGTAACTCAATTTACATATTTTCAACAAGTCGGCGGAATTCCGTGCGAATTAATAAGCGCTGAAGTAACATATGGAATTGAACGCTTAGCTATGTATTTGCAAGATAAAGATAGCGTATATGATATCATATGGGATGATCATGATGGCAATGTAGTAACATATGGCGATGTGCATAAGCAAGGTGAATTTGAATTTAGCAAATATAACTTTGAAATAGCTGATACTGCTAAACTCTTTGCATGGTTTGAATCTTATTCCAGTGAGTGTAAGGCGATTTTAGAGCATGGATTAGCACTTCCAGCATATGATTATTGTATGCTTGCAGCGCATACATTTAATGTACTTGATGCACGTGGAGCAATTAGCGTTACACAAAGGCAAGACTATATTTTAAAAATTAGAGAACTAGCTAAAGGCTGCGCATTAGCTTATAAAGAGAGTTTAAAATAGGTGAAAATATCTGAAATTTATGCTATGCTTGATAGCATAGCGCCATTTGATTTACAAGAGAGTTGGGATAATTCTGGACTTATAATAGGTAGTATGAATGATGAGTTTGATAGTATTACTTTAAGTCTTGATTTAGATAGTTCACTTATAGCTCAGGCTAAGCCTAGAACACTTTTTATAACACATCATCCGTTAATTTTTAAAGGTTTAAAAATCATTAATAGCAGTGAATATCCAGCAAATTTAATCAAAGATATGATTAAAAAGGATATTAGCTTAATCTCTATGCATACTAATTATGATAAAGTGGTTTTGAATAAATTTGTATTAAGTGAGGTTTTAGGCTATAAAAATTATGAACAAGATAGTGAATTTGTGTTTAAATTTGAGGTAAATAAGAGCTTTGAAGAGTTTGTAACTGATATAAAATCCAAATTAAATTTAACTACTATAAGAGTAGTTAAAGGATGTGATTTTATCAAAACAGCAGCCATTTGTACTGGAAGTGGAAGTGAGCTAATTGGTAGTTTTAAAGCCGATTGTTTTTTAAGCGGAGATTTTAAATATCATACAGCACTTCAATCTTATGAAAATTCACTTAGTTTGATTGATATTAATCATTTTGAAAGTGAGCGGTATTTTGGGGAGTCTTTGGCGCTAAACTTGCAAAAGTTTAAAGTTTTTGCTACAATCACAAATTCAATAAACCCATTTGAATATAGATAACCAAAGGAAATCAATGAATAAGTATTTACAACAACTTGTGAATTTATCACAAATCGACCAAAAAATAGATAATTACGCACCAAGAATTGAGAGTATTAATAGAAATTTACAACTTAAAAAAGATGAAATAACAACTATAGATGAAAATATAGAAAAAGTTGATACAGAAATATCAGAGTTAAAGGCACAAATTGCTAATACAAATTCTCATATTAATGAATTTAATGCCAAAATCAAAGATATTAGCAAAAAATCTTCAGCTGTCAAAAGCGAAAAAGAGATAAAAGCTCTAAATTTAGAAGAGGATCTAGCAAAAGATCAACTTGAAGCAGCTAATGAAGAGATTGGCAGACTTGAGAGAATAATAGATAGTAAAAATGAGTTAAAAACTGAACTAGAACAGAAAAAATCTAATGCTCAAAGTGCATTAGATAGCTTAAATAGCGAAGTAGCTGATGAGTTAAAAGCTATTGAAAATGAAAGAAGCAAGATTTATGATCAAAAAGAGAAATTGCTAGCTGATATGAATCAAAAAGTACTTACATTTTATGAAAAAATTCGTAAATGGGCAAAAAATACAGCAGTTGTACCAGTTAGAAAGCAGGCGTGTTATGGTTGCTTTATGAAAATTAATGATAAAACATATGCTCATATTATTAAAAGTGAAGATATCACAACTTGTCCACATTGTGGTAGAATCTTATATAAAGAGACTATTGAGGAGTGATTTATACTCTATGTACGGCACTTTTGCTCGGAATTTGCTCGCCGTTTTTATGGCTTTTAAGTTTTAAGCAAAAGTTTGTCCGTAGCCTTAGGGCTAGATTTTTCTTATATCGCAATCCAAAGCCTAAATTTGCTAAATACCATTTTCATGCTTGTAGCTTTGGTGAGGCTTGTGCTATTGAGCCTTTAGTAAAAGAGTTAAAAGATTGTAGAGTAAGTGTAATTACCCAAACTGGATTTGATAAGGCTAAGGGATATGCAGATTGTAGGTTTTTGCCATTTGAGTGCTTTTTGCCTTTTTGGTTAAGCAGATCAGATGTTTTAATAGTTTTTGAAGCAGAATTATGGCTAAATTTATTTAGAGTAGCTAAATCAAACGGCTCTAAAACTATACTTTTAAATGCTAGAATTAGCGATAAAAGTTATAAAAATTATTTAAGATTTAAATTTTATTATAAATGGCTTTTTAAATATGTTGATTTAGTTTTAGCACAAAGCCAGACAGATAAAGATCGCTTAATAAGCCTAGGGGCTAAAAATATCAAAGTCGTAGGAAATATCAAATCAGCCAATCTACCAAAGCCATCAAAGCAATATAAAAAACCAGATAAAAGAGTGATAATAATAGCTAGTTCACATGAAAATGAAGAGAAAAATCTATTAGCTAATCTAATTCTTAAGGATAATGACCAGCTTTTTATAGTTCCGCGTCATCCTGAGAGATTTAATAGCGTTTATAATATTATTAAAGATAGTATTAAAAATATAAGCTTTGAGAGATTTAGTGATAATATGGGGTTAAATTCGCAGATTATTCTTGTAGATACTCTTGGGGAGCTGGTTAATTTATATGCAATTGCTGATATTGTCGTGCTTTGTGGTAGTTTTGAAAAGGGCATTGGAGGGCATAATCCTATAGAGGCAGCTCAATTTAAATGCAAAATTTTAAGCGGAGAGTATATCCATAATCAAAAAGATTTATATAAAGCAGTAAGCGGGATTGAGTTTTGTTCATATGATAATGTGTGGCAAAAGATAAATTCAAATTTAAAAAACACAAAAATTATAAATATGTGCGATATGGATAAGATAATAAAAGATATAAAAGGATAAATATGCAAAAGGCTTATAAACTTCTAGCAATTCAAGAGGGCATTTCAAACAACGAAGCCAAGGAGTTAATAGACGCTGGACTAGTAAGTGTAGGCGGCCAAAGGCTTGTGCTTGCTAGAGGACTTTTAAAAGAGAGTGCTAAATTTAAGGTAACAAAACTAGCCAAACCAGTGAAAATTTTTGAAGATGAAAATATAATAGCAATCAACAAACCACCTTTTATCACGAGTGAAAAGATCGCTGAAATATTTAAATTTCCACTTTTAAATCGTCTAGATAAAGAGACTAGTGGAGTGATTTTGCTATATAAAAATGAAGATTTTCAACAGCGTGCTATTAAAGAATTTGCACAAAATAGGGTAGGTAAAACCTATCTTGCAGTTGTTAAAGGTATAGTTTGTGAAAGCTTTACTATAAACCAGCCATTAACAACCATAAAAACAAAATCTGGAGCCTTTGGCAAAATCGATCTAAAAAGTGGCAAAACAGCTATCACACATATCACTCCAGTAGCAGTCGAAGGTAAAAAATCACTACTAAAAATAGATATAGAAACTGGTAGAACTCATCAGATTAGAGTGCATTTAGCAAGTAGTGGATTTGGCATTGTCGGAGATGAAAAATATGCCAAAAGTAGCTCAAAAAGACTATATCTACATAGCTTAAGAACTAAGATTTTTGATTATGAGTTTTATGCTCAGCCTGATAGTGGATTTTTTGATCAAGGATTTGAGCAAATTGATAAAAATATTTTAAAAAATTTATAAGATTATATAAAATACCGCATTCTGTATATCTTACATTGCATAGATTTAAATTTAAAACTATTTTGAGTTTTTAAAATTTAAATCTATTTTATTAAGTTTTTAAAAGCTATAAAGTATTAAAAATTTTTAGTGATACTCTAATTATAGTCTTTAGCTATTTAGTTAAAGCCCTTTTAGCATAAAATTCCATCTTAAACTCTATAAACTTATCAGCCATTATAGCCTCTCTCATCTCTTTCATTAAATTTAAATAATAGTGTAGATTATGTAAGCTTGCTAATCTAAAAAATGTAAGCTCCCTAGCCTTATATAGATGGTTTAAATATCCACGGCTATATCGTTTGCAAGTGTAGCACCCGCACTCATTATCTATTGGTTCATGATCATTGGTAAAGGCTGCTGCTTTGATATTTAACTTGCCAAAGCTAGTAAATAGCGTCCCATTTCTAGCATTTCTTGTAGGCATCACACAATCAAACATATCAACCCCACGACTAACATTTTCTACTAAATCCTCTGGAGTGCCAACGCCCATTAGATATCTTGGTCGATTTGGATCGATATAGGGCATTACGCCCTCTACTGTATCATACATCTGCTCATTAGATTCGCCTACGCTTAGCCCACCTATAGCAAGACCATCAAAATCCATATCACACAAGGCCATAGCGCACTCTTTTCTAGCGTTATAGTCAGTCCCACCTTGTATTATACCAAATAGATTTTGATTAACTCCAACTCCATTTGCTTTTTGGTTTTTATGATAAATTTCAGCCTCTTTAGCCCATTTTATCGTGCGTTTTAGGCTTAGCTCTATGCGTTCTTTTGTCGCTGGAAGGGCTACCAAATCATCTAAAATCATCATAATATCACTACCCAAATCATACTGCGTATCTAACACACTTTTTGGCGTGAAGTAGTGAAGGCTACCATCTATATGGCTTTTAAATTTAATCCCATTTTCATCTGGCTTAGAGCGGTGCGATAGAGAAAAAGCTTGAAATCCACCACTATCAGTTAAGAAATTGCCACCAAATTTACTAAATCCATGAAGTCCGCCAAATCCCCTTATAACCTTACTTCCGGGGCGTAAATAGAGATGATAGGTATTGGCTAAAATTATCTTAGCTTTTAAAATTTCACCCATATCAATCGCATCTAGACTCTTAATCGCCCCAAGTGTGCCAACAGGCATAAATACTGGAGTTTGTACAACTCCGTGAGCCATCTTAATAGTACAAGCTCTGGCGTTTTGGCTTATTTTATCTATCTTAAATTCCATCAAACTTCCTTATTAAATCGGCGTAATTTTAGCAAAATATTGCTTAGAATTTAGAATAATTAAACTGATTTAAAAAGCAAAATACAAGGTATTAAGATATATAATATTAAATTGCTTTATCAATATAATAAATTTAGAATATGCAAAATTTCTTATAGTTTTGAGTTTAAAGTCTCATATAAAATATACTTTAAGTTTAAAGCAGAATTTAGCTATAAAAAGGCTTTTAGATTATATCATTCTCTTTAAATATCTAAAATTGCTTTTCTTATTCTTTCATCAAAAGTCATTTCATCCACCAAACTTTTCACACAAAGGCAACATCTGTTCAATTATTTCTACAATCTTTTCTTGTTCGGCAAGTGGTGGGAGGGGGAAAATCATTTCTCTAAATGTTCCTAGACCTATGAATGACTGAACTCCACCTGTGGCAATTTCTTTTAATTCCTTTTGAATATGGCATAAATAAAAATAAATATATTTCATATTTGTATTTTCTTTTGAGTAACATTTAAATAAAGCCATATTTTTAAAACTGAAGTCAAATTCTTTTTTTACCATAACAGGATTTCCAATGCTTCCTATCATAGCAAAAAGAATATCGCCATCTTCAACAAAAGACCTTGCACTAAATTTTTTATGGTCTTCTTCTGTAATATATTTGCATACCGAAAAATCTAATTTTCCATTATTTAAATTTTTACTTGTCACAAAAGGGATACCAGTGTCATAAAATTTGGGAGAATCATGTGTTCCATCACGAATGTCTAAATATTCAGATAATCTACACCAACACCAGCTTTTAGGAATTTCAAAGGGGATTTCATCTTCTGTAATTTCACTTGCGACAATTGGAGCGGGCTTTTTAGCTTTTGGGTTTTTCTTCTTTGCTTCTTCCCATTGGGCTAGAAGTTTTTTATTGCGTTCTTCTATAATTTTGTCTAAAAGTTGTTTGCCACTTTCTTCTATTGTGGTAGTTTTTCGCCAAGATTCTGTGAGCTTGCCTTGTATTGCCTCTTGTAAAATAGCTTTTTTTACTTTGTCTGGAAGAGCGGTTTTTAATTCCTCTTTTTGGAGAACCGCATTTTCGTAAGCATCAACCAAAGGTAGCACTTCTTCAAGTTTTGCAACAATTGCATTTTGCACGGCAAGCGGTGGGAGTGGAAACGGATAAATAACAAGCTTTTCTCTTGAAATATTAGGTTGGGCTCCACCTTCCGCTTTTTCTGTAAGAGCCTTTTTTTGAGACATTAAATAATAAAACATATATTTATTAGATATAGGCTCGTGCGTGATACAAGCACAACAGGCTTGATTTGTTGTTGCTTCAATATTCAAGATTCCAAGTTTCCCAATTGTTGCCCCATACATTGCAATTAATACAGAGCCAACAGGATTTAATCGCATAGAACATGATTTGAGAGCTATTTCTGAAATACACTCTGGAATGATATCTACAAAGTCATCGGTTAAATCACCAGTTTTTAACCAAGGAATATTTCCATTATAAAATTCTGGATTTGAACGAGATGGAGTTGAACCAGCTTTCCAGTCTCCCACATCCCCCAATCTACACCAACACCAGTTTTTAGGAATTTCAAAGGGGATTTCATCTTCTGTAATCTCACTTGCGACAATGGGAGCGGGCTTTTTGGCTTTTGGGTTTTTCTTTTTTGCTTCTTCCCATTGGGCTAGAAGTTTTGCGTTGCGTTCTTCTATAATTTTGTCTAAAAGCTCTTTGCCTGTTTTAGTTTCCCCTTCTACATTACTAATCAACTGGCCTGTTATGGCCGCTTGGAGAATTGATTTTCTTAAATTTGTATCTTTTTTTATCTTTGCCAATTTAGTTTCCTTTTTTATGTTGCCAAATTCATCAAATTGGGTACATAATGTCATCAATATGTACCCAAAAACAATATTTTGGGTACATATACGAATGAGCATGTACCCAAAATCGTTAAATTGGGTACATATTACGATTTTACAGATTCAATAATTTCAACTTCTGATACAACTTTTCCTTGATTTAGAAATAATTCAAATAAAGCATTATTAATATAATAATTAGATGATCCTTTTTTCATTTTTGTCAAAAGTTTTAAATCTACAATCATATCAAGATATTTTGCTGCCGTTTTGCGTTGAACATTCATATCCCGTTCAATAAATTCAATCTTTGTATACGGATGGAAAAATAAATTATTCAAAAGTTCATGTTTATATGTTTTTCCAAATACGGGTTTTAAGATTGCTTTATATTGTGCCATTAATTGCGCAATACCATTTATTAAAATAATTGTTTCTTTAGAAGTAACTTCTATTCCTTTAAGAATAAACATAACCCAATTCCGCCAATCCTTTATATCTCCATCATTATCACGGACAGCTTGAATCAATTTGTAATAATCGGCTTTATTACGAGTGATATAACGACTCAAATATAAAATTGGTAAATCCAAAAGTCTATTTTGTACTAAATATAAAACAGAAATAATACGCCCAGTTCTTCCGTTACCATCATAAAAAGGATGTATACTTTCAAATTGGTGATGTATTATTGCTAGTTTAATCAATGGATCTAAATCAGATAATTCAGAATTGTTAATAAAGTGTTCAAGATTTGACATATAATGTTCAACTTCATCTCCTGTTTTTGGAGGAGCATAAACAATTTCTTGCTTAGAATTTTGTAATGTTACAGCACTTGTTCTAAACCCAGCTTTATTTTTTTCAAGCTTTTCTTGAATATTTTTAATAATGTTATTTGTAAGAAGCATATTTTCTTTTACTCTTGAAAAGCCTTCAAGCATAGCTTCTCTATAATTCATAACCTCTTTTGCTGCATTGCTAACTGCATAATTACTTACAGAAAGATCTGCTTGAAAAATCTCATCATGGGTTGTTACTATATTTTCTACTTCGGAACTTTCCTTTGCTTCTTGTATAACAAGAGAATTAATCAAAACACCTTCATTTGGAATTGTATGAGCAACTCCTTTTAATTCTGCCAACGCTTTGTTTGCAAGATTAACTTGTTTGAGTATTTCTTTTGTTTCAAGGTCAATTCCAAGTGGTAATTTAGGAATAGTATAAGTCTTTGCCAATTTTTCTCCTACAATTTAATTCCAAGGATTTTAGTAATTTTTGCTAGTGTTACATTGATTTTTTCTTCTGCAGCTTCACTATGCTTTTTATAATTTATGATTGTCTCTTTTATGCTTAAGATTTCCTCTTCCTCGTGAGGATAACCGCAAAGGTCAAGGTTATAGCCACCTTCTATAAGCTCTTGAGAAGTAAAGCATTTTGCCTTTGGATTTCCTTCTTCATCGGCTATTTCTTTACGATTATTCCACCATGCAACACAATCATCAAAATCAGAAAGTTTCATCGGTTTAGTTTTAGAAAAGTGTTTAATTCCATCTGGTATATCTACACGATAAAACCATGTTTTACCGGTTGGTTCTTCATTATTGAAAAAGAGAATATTTGTAGTAATGCTTGTGTATGGCGAAAAAACACTTTGTGGCAACCGTACCACGGTATGCAGATTATACTCTGTCAGTAGCTTCTTCTTGAGATTTACCTTTGCGTTATCATTGCCGAACAAAAATCCATCAGGAATAATTACAGCGGCACGACCATTTTTCTTTAGACGATACAAAATAACAGCTATAAAAAGATCTGCTGTTTCGCTTGATTTTAAATCAGCTGGAAAGTTTTGCTTGATGTCTTCTTTTTCGCTTCCGCCATAAGGTGGATTCATAAGAATTACATCAAATGCATCTTTTTGCGTGTAGTCCAAAAGTTTTTTTGTAAGTGAGTTATCGTGAAATACTTTTGGATTGTCAATTCCGTGAAGTAACATATTTGTTACGCAAAGCATATATGGGAATTGTTTTTTTTCGATTGCGTAAATTGAATTGTAAAGTTTTTCAGAATCTTCATTGCTGATTGATCCTTTTGCGTCTTTGATTGCTTCAAGTTCTTTTATCCAACTTGAAAGAAATCCTCCTGTTCCACAGGCAAAATCAGCCATAGTTTCGCCAATTTGTGGTTTAATCATTTTTGCCATAAACTCTGTTACGGCACGCGGAGTGTAAAACTCACCGGCAGAACCTGCACTTTGAAGTTCTTTTAATATTGTTTCGTAAATCTCGCCAAAGGCATGGGTTTCTTCATAGCTTCCAAAATCAAGCTCATCAATAATATTGATAATCTGACGGAGAAGCACTCCATCTTTCATATAATTGTTTGCATCTTCAAAAGTTGTGCGCACAATACTTTGGCGAATTGGGGTATCTGAATTTATTTCAAGTTTTCTTAATGTTGGGAAAAGTTCATTGTTTACAAAATTCAAAAGCTGGTCTCCGGTAAGTCCATCATGTTGATTTTCTACATGAGCCCAATTTCTCCAGCGTAATTTTGGGGGAATTATAGATTCAAATTGTTCATCATCAAATTCCCAGTCTTCTTCTTTTGCGTCATAAACTTTTAAGAAAAGCATCCAGGTTATCTGTTCAATTCTCTGGGCATCACCATTTATACCGGCATCGTTCCGCATTACATCACGGACTCTTTTTACAAAACCACTTAAGTTGCTCATTTATTTATTCCTTTTATTTTGTTACACGGATTTTTGATTTCCTTTTTTTGGATTTTGTGTTAGCAAAATCCAATCCGTGCGACACACCTTACGCTATTTTATATAATTCATTTTCCAATTCACGAAGAGCTGTTCTATACTCATCATTTCCACCAAACAAGGCTGCAATCCGAGAAGGTTTCCCAAACTTTGTAAATGGACTTTGCTTGAGAATTTCGGTTGACTCAATGTCGTAAATGCCAAGTTGGGCATATTTATCTAGCAGCGCATTGATCACCTCTTTTGCAGCTTCTCCATATTTACCAAAAAGATCTCGCTTCTTTACTTTTTCTGCACGCTCACGACGAGTCAAGGGCTTTTGGTCAAATGCGATATGGCAGATAAAATCAAAGTCATCCACATCCATCATATTTTGATCTTTTTTAATAAGCTCTAAATCTATACCACGCTCTTTAAGCATATTGCGGATGACTTCTTTTTTCTGCTCTTGATTCCAGGTCTGGATAAAATTTTCAAGGGTTCGATATGTTACAAGAATACTTTCTTTTGTGTAATCTTCGATGCTTTCTTGCTTCAGAAGTTTGCCATCTGTATCGTAGATAGAAACTAGTCTTTGTAGAACTTGTATAGTAACGCTGCCTTTTCCAACAAACTGAATTTCTTTCCTACCATTGGGGCTCTCCTTAACATCACTGCCATTTCCAAAATCACCCTCATATTCGCCTTCTGGCTGTGGATTTGGATTATAATCGTCATCTTGTTCAATCTCTCCATCCCATTCTGGGTCGGCAAACAAACGGCTTACACGGCGAAAATCCATTATTGTAAAATGAGTTTTTCCCTCATCATATCTCAGACGAGTTCCACGGCCAATTATCTGCTTAAACTCTGTCATTGAATTGATTAGCTCATCTAAAACAATGAGTTTTACCATTTTGCAGTCGCTTCCAGTAGAAAGTAGCTTTGATGTAGTTGCAATAACGGGATAGGGCTGCGAAACTGAAATGAAATAATCCAGCTTTTCTTTTCCATATTTATCACTTCCAGTGATACGGACAACATACTGCTCTTTTACATTGCCCTGATTATCTTTCAGAATCATATCAGTATTTAAATTGTTCAGTGCAACTCGCATACGTTCTGCGGCATCTTCTGTGGGACAAAATACAATTGTCTTGGACATACGGTCTGTTTCTTTTAAGAATTTTGTAATTTCCTGGGCAACTTCATCAATTCTATCTTGGATGACAATATTATAGTCATAATCTGAAAGATTATATTCTTGGTCTTTAATTTCAATTCCGTTAATATCCTTTTGACCTAGTTTCGGTCTCCAGCCATCATCAATACTAGTGCGAACATGTATTACCTTGAATGGAGCAAGAAATCCATCTTCAATTCCTTGTTTAAGACTGTAGCTGTAAACAGGTTCTCCAAAATAATCGATGTTAGAAACATATTTTGTTTCTTTTGGTGTAGCCGTCATACCAATCTGTGTAGCACTGCTAAAATAATCAAGAATCTTTCGCCAGCGAGAATCAGCCTTTGCAGACCCACGATGGCACTCATCAACTATAATAAGATCAAAGAAATCTGGTTTAAAGAACTCTTTATATTTGGCAATTTCTGCTTCTATTTCAGCTTCTGTTTCTTCAACTTCCTCTCCTTGGTGCTTTGCGGAATCCAACTGTTGATAAAGGGCAAAATAGACCTGATATGCTGAAATTTTTGATTTATCTTCTTTTTGGAAATTGATTTTGTGGATTACTTTTTCTAAAGGCTTAAAGTCACCGTTAATAGTCTGATCTACGAGATTATTTCTATCAGCAAGATAGAGCACTTTCTTTTTTGCTCCTGACTCAAGGAGTCTCCATACAATCTGAAAAGCCGTATAGGTTTTTCCTGTTCCAGTTGCCATTACAATAAGAATTCGGGTTTGTTCTTGTGAAATTGCCGCAAGGGTTCTATTTACCGCATTTCGCTGATAGTATCTAGGGGGATAACAATTTGAACCAGAATAGAAAGGCGTATTCAAAAGATTTTCTTCAAAACAAAGTGGAACATCATATGCTTTTGATTCTCCATCCATCGCATATCGTTCTCGGTTTTCAACTTCTAGAATTTTTGTTGCATCAACACCTTTCCACCGGGCATAAAGTTCATCTGCAGTGGGAAACTCCGAAAGGGGAAATTCTTTTTCAAGCCCAGTTGTAAAATCGTGTTCAAAAAAGCTATCTCCGTTTGATGTATAGACAAAAGGAACATTCATCATAATTCCATAGGAAATGGCTTGTTGTATACCAAACGATGTTGAATGATTATTATTTTTAGCTTCTACAATCGCAAGTGGAGTCCCTTTATTATACCAAAGAACATAGTCACATCTTTTCCTTTTACCACGACTTGGAACATTTCCTTTAATGAGAACCTTCCCATCCGTGAAATTATTTACAAGATCTGTTTCCATTGTGATGTTTTTATCATCCCATTTTGCCAATAATGCTGGAGTAATAAATTTAAATTTAATATCTTCTTCTGTCATTTCCGATTTTGGTAATATGTGGTGAGTTTCCATACAATTATTCTTTCAATAATAAAAATTATAAAAACATTATAACACATTTATAAGAATTTTACTAACTACGAAAAATCATAATATCTCTGTTTAAGAGTTTAATATTTCATACTTTTAAGTTATTATCGTATTTTTAATTTTATTTGACTTTGTTTAGCTTTACAATAATGAGTTAGGTACAGATATTTAAAATCCACATTTTATCTATTTTAAATTTCAATTATGATAATATAAGGCCATATTTTTATGGAGAATTGATGAAAAATATCTTGATTATTGCTGATGGAATTTTAGCCAAAAATTTCTTAGAGCGATTATTTAATAGCAAAAATAACGCCTTACACAACTACACAGTAATCACCTATAATGAAGAGACAATCCCTAGCTGGGATGTGAATTTTGAGAATTTTATATTTTATAACTTTGACCCAACTAGCCTTGGTAAGCTTAAACTACATTTAAAGAGTGAATTTGAACAAGCTATGGTGATAATGCAAAATGAATTTGATATAAGATGCGTTTGTGAAAATCTGCGTCAAATTTATCCAAATTTAGAGATCGATGTGCTGGATTTATGGGGTATGGGAAGGCATTTTAAGGGCGATAATCTAATATCTATAATTGATGCTAGAAAGATTCTAAGCTCTAGATTTATGGATTTCTTGCCTGATGTGCCAGTAATTGCTGATAATATCGGTCTTGGGCTAGGGGAGATTATGGAAGTTCAAGTCCCACATGGTAGTAGCTACGCATATAGGCATGTAGGAAATATCCGTAAAAAGCGATGGAAAATTGCTATGATATATCGCAATGGAAGTTATACAATAGCTACTTCTAATACACTAATCTTGCCAAATGATACTTTGCTAGTAGTTGGAGAGCCTAGAATTTTAGAAAATGTATTCCGTGCTATCAAAAAAGAGCCAGGTCAATTCCCAAATCCATTTGGCAATAATATCTATTTAGCCTTGGATATGAAGCTAATGAGCAATAACGATATAGAAAGATTACTAAGCGATACATTAGAACTACATAAAAAATTAAATAGCAAAAAGCTATATATAAAGGTAGTAAATCCAACTCTTAGCAAAATTTTTAGCGATATTAAAGAGCTTAGATCAGATAGTATTTTTATCAAAATTGACTACTTTAGCACTACAATATCGATTCAAAAATCTAAAATGAATGAGCTTGATATCGGTCTAGTAGTTACTAATGGTAGAGCATTTAATCTATATAAAAAGGGCTATGAAGCTCTAAAAGTTCCTGTATTAAAAATAGGCACAAGTGGATTAAATAGTGTTAAAAGAGGTGTAATTTTAGGCGATAAAACCGATGCTGAGAGCAACTCTAGCGTAATTATGGATTGCTGTAAGCAGCTTGATTTTAGTATATATTTTTACCATTTTGATAACAAATTTGATGATGATAGCAAAGAGCTAAGGGAGCATTTTGAGAGCTTATCAAAAATCTTTGATAAAAAGGTCAATATCGTAAATGATGGCACAAATCCACTACTAAAGCTTAAAAATAATGAAAATATTTTACAATTTTTAAGCTTTAGTAGCAAGATTATGGATGGTAAATTTGGAGCGATTTTTTCTAAAGATATTAATCGTTTGCACTATATTTTGGGTGATAGCTATCAACTATTTATCCCACAAAATGATAAAATTTAAGGATTAAAGATGAAAAATACAGCTTTTATAACTGGGGCTACATCTGGCTTTGGGGAGGCGATGGCTAGGGCTTTATCTAAAGATGGATATAAATTAATTTTGCTTGGTCGTCGCAAAGATAGATTGGAGAATTTAGCTAATGAACTTTTGAATTCTCACATAATCGCTTGTGATATTAGGGACAAAAATGCTCTATTTAAGGCAGTTGATGAGCTACCAAATGAGTATAGAGATATTGAAATTTTGATTAATAATGCTGGACTGGCTCTTGGGCTTGAGCGTGTAAATGAGGCTAGTTTAGATGATTTTGAAACTATGATAGATACGAATATCAAAGGGCTTTTATACGCTACAAAGGCGGTTTTGCCTATTATGACTAAAAGAAAAAGTGGATATATATTTAATCTTGGTTCTGTGGCTGGTCAGTGGCCATATCCTGGTGGAAATGTATATGGTGCTACTAAGGCCTTTGTAAAGCAGTTTAGCTTTAATCTTAGAAATGACTTAAAAGGCGATAATATACGAGTTACAGAGATAGCTCCTGGCATTGCTAAGACCGAATTTAGCCTAGTAAGATATAAAGGCGATGAGCAAAAGAGCGATGCGGTATATGATGGAACTGAGTATTTAAAGGCAGATGATATCGCTCAAATCGTGCTTGATTGTATAAATTTACCAAAACATGTCAATATAAATAGCCTTGAAGTTATGCCGACAACGCAGAGTTGGGCTGGATTTTTCTTTGAAAAAGAGTAGGGTATAAGCGTGGATTGTAGGTATTTAGGAGATTGTGGAAGTTGTGTTTTGACTCTTAGCTATTGTGATCAAAAGCAGCTTAAAATCGCTAAGATAAAGGAGCTTTTTAGCAAGTTTTGGAGTGGAGAATTTGAGTTTTTTGACTCAGATGAGAGTGGATTTCGCTCTAGAGCTGAATTTGGCATTTGGCATGAAAATAACGATATAAGCTACTGTATGCGTAGTCAGCAAAATACGAAATTACCAATACAAAGCTGCCAGATAGTAGATACTAAGATATCAAATATAATGCCAGAACTTCTAAAAACAATAAAAGAAGATAAGGCTCTAGTAGAGCGATTATTTGGCGTAGAGTTTATTAGCTCAGCCAAAAGTCTTATAGTAACGCTTTTATATCATAAAGATGTAAATAGTATAAAAGATAATCTAGCCAATATACAATCTAAGCTAAGAATAGGTCTAATAGCTAGGAGTAGGGGAGTAAAGCTAGAATTTGGCGATACAAAAATAAATGAGATTTTAAATATAAATGGGCGTGAGTTTAACTATATTATGAGCGATACAGCCTTTATCCAGCCAAATAAAAAGATGAATGAAAAAATGATTTCATGGGCTGTAAATGCAGTAGAAAATGCAGCAGATTTAATAGAGTTATATTGCGGACATGGAAATTTTACTATACCAATTAGTCTTAAATTCCAAAAAGTTTTAGCTACTGAGATATCTAAAAGCTCAATTGATATGGCTTTAAAAAATTGCCAATTAAATAGCGTAAATAATATCAAATTTGCTAGACTAAGTGCTGCTGAGATAATGAGCGCAATGGCTAAGGAGCGAGAGTTTGAGAGATTGCGTGGTGTAGATTTAGATAGTTATATATTTAGCCATATATTAGTCGATCCACCAAGGGCGGGGTGCGAAGATAGCGTTTTAGATTTTATGAACAAGATAGATAATATAATTTATATATCATGCAATCCACTGACATTGCAAAATAACTTAGAGATACTAAGTCAAACACATAAAGTGGTAAAATTTGCAATATTTGACCAATTTGTCCATACTAATCACATTGAATGTGGTGTAGTTTTAAAAAGAATCAAATAAACACTAGCTGCAATAAGTGACAAAATAAATTTATAATTAAGATTAAATTTAGATTATATTAGTAATTTTTATCTTGGAGAATTATATATTTTTAGTTGTCATTTACTGTAGTTATAGGTAAAATATATTGATTTATTTAGCTTTTATATCTTTTTATATTTTAATATAAATTTCAGTTTAATTCAAATTTTGGCTCAGTTTTTGCTTATACTATAGAATATAATTTTGATTTAAGTTGATTTCTTAGTTTATATATTGTAAAATTTTACATAAAATAATACATAAAATTTCAAGAATAATTTTACTTATTATTTTAATGAAAATAATACATATTTTACTATGTATTATTATACATACATCCTATAAATAGTGGTAAAATGGGGATTTTTTAGTATCAAAAAACCCAAAATAGGTGAATTTATTTTAGTTTGAAAATTATAGTTTTCAATACTAAATATATAAAATAGTGCTTTTTATATATATTTTTAATTATTTTATAATAATTATAGCTTTGTTTGTCAGGCGTTTGTTTTCAATCATTTTATGTTTTTATTTAATCTTTACCAATCAACCATTGTAATATATGTAGAGTTATCATCTATGATAATTGTAGTGTAATTAAAAAAAAGGGGGGGGGCTAATGAAGCAATAATACAGATGTAAAACTAAACAATAATAATTGTAGTTGATATATATGCTCTTACTATTTTAAATTTCAATAATTTAAATCTAAGATATAAAATTTACTTACCACCCTACTTTATTATATTTTTATTTAATATGTAAACAAATCACCGACTAAAACTTAGCCCATAAACACCCCAAAAAGCCAATTTAGATCACAACTAGCCTCACCAATTCACCCTTCAAACTCAATCTCAATACTATATCCCCTACTATTTAGCGTATGTCTTACGCTTGTTATGCTAAACTTTTTTAGCTCTATATCGCTGTTTGTATTTTTAAACACTATAGAGCCGCCAGTAATGATATTAGCCCCTGCTAGGCTACACCTACTGCTGATACCGCCTTTTTTAAGCTCGTTTAGCTTTGCATTTGCTTTAGCGTATGCCTCGCCATCGCTTTTAGGCTAGCTTATTCTCATATTATAACTAGGCTCGCCACTACCAGCACGAAGATGGCGCATAGCCCCACTGCTAATATCTTGCCACTGCAAAACAACGCTTTGATATACATTTCTATAAGCTTCATTAATTTCAAGGTTATATAGCTCTTTTGTGTCTATTTCATATTTTGGCGCATTTCTTACTCCAAAATCTATCTTTTTAGCTATAATCAAGGTAGAGTTTTTAACTGCAAATGAAAAACAAAAACTCATAGTTTGATTTTGCTAAAAATATTCCCAAATAACGTTAAAATGAATCACTAATCTATTTTTATATCAATTATATTTATAAATTTAAATTTTTTAGTAAACTAATCAATTTGAATTTTATTAAGCAAATATTGATTTTGGTAATTGTATTATTACATATTTTCAGATTTTAATTTAATAAAATAAGGATTTAAAATTTAATTTGAATTATTTAATATTACAAATTATATGGCTTAATCTCGCTCAATTATCACTGCAGCAATTGCAAATCCACCATCGTGAGTTATACTAAGAGAAGTATTTTTAATATTAAATTTATAAAGTGTTTCTGTATTAAATTTGATCTTTGGCGCACCTTTATTATCTTTATAAATTGTAGCATCACCAAATCCAAATTCAGCTCCGATACCACAACCAAGCGCTTTGCTTATAGCTTCTTTTGCCGCCCAAAATCCAGCTAAAGTTTCATCGCTTTTAGCTAGCTCAATTTCACTAGGATTTAAAAATTTATGTAAAAATAGATCGCCGTGCCTAGCCTTGGCTGCAGCGATCCTTTTAATACTGACAATATCAATACCTATCATTGTACAATAAAATCAGTAAAAAATACATTTTTGATATATCCATCTCTTAGGACTTCATTTATTCTAGTTACCAATTCATCTTTGAGACGCTCTTTGCCTTTAGCTGTGCTTACATCTTCATAAGTTTTAGCCGAAAGAGTTCTAATGATTATATCTCTAATTAGTGCTTGTTTTTTATCTATTTCTGGACTTAAAGTCTGTTCACTTAACTCCAAATTCATAGTAGTTTTTAGATATCTTGTACCACTCTCGCTAAGTAAATTTACTACATACTGATCCATTGGGTACATAGGGCCGATGTTAAAAAAGTCATTTGACCTCTGTTTTGGAGCCATATGTGATGCTGGTGTATCAGCTGCTTGAGACACTTGTTTATCATCTCCTCCGCCCATCAAAAGCATTGCAACAATTATTCCAATGATAAGTAAAAAGACCACTACGCCTATAATCGCTATTAGTACCACTGGACTCTTTTTACCTTCATTTTTTACATCTTCATCTGATGCTGCCATTTTTTCTCCTTTTTTCTGTATTATATTTTAAATTTGCTTAAATATCCCAACTGCTTATTTGCCGACTATGTTTTTTAATACGCCAATCCCTTCGATTTCGCACTCTACAATATCATCTTTTTTGAGATATTTTGGTGGAGTAAAACCCATTCCAACACCACTTGGTGTACCTAAAGAAATTATCGTTCCAGCCTTTAGTGTCATTCCAGCACTTAAATCACTTATTACATATGCTGCATCAAAAATCATATCAGCAGTATTTGCATTTTGACGCAATTCCCCATTAACTCTAGAAGTTATTTTCAAATTTGATATATCTAGATTAGTCTCAATCCATGGCCCCATAAGTGTTGAGCCATCTAGGCTTTTACCATAATACCACTGCTTATATCGATTTTGGATATCTCGTGAGCTGATATCGTTTAAAATTGTATATCCAAAAACATATTCTAGCGCCCTATTTTGCGCTACATTAGTTGCGTCTTTGCCAATTATTAGTGCCAACTCAACCTCATAATCTAAAGTTTGTGTAATATGACTATGACTTGGGAATATTGCCCCATCACCTAAAATATAATTTGCTCGTTTTCCAAAATATACAGGAAATTCTCTTTTGCCATCAAATTCAATCTTTTTAAACCTATAAGACTCCTTAGCGTGTTCCATATAGTTAATTCCAAGACAAATAATATCTTGAAGAGGCGATAATATTGGTGCTAAAATCTCTACACTGTCATATGGTTCACCACCTGTTTTTGTACTAAGGTCTTCTAAAATTTGACGTTCATCTTGACTTAGTGTGATGATTAATTCGTTCATATCCTTTTTATTTATTCCAGCATAACTAATATCAATTATGCGGTTATTTGCACTTAATATACCAAGCTTTATATTTTCATCTTTTTTATAGGTGATTAGCCTCATTTTTTAGCCTTATTTATAGCTAAATTTAGTCTTATAAAGCCCTCTTTCATCTCTTTTTTGCTTAAATTTAGTGGTGGTAAAAATCTTAGCGTTCTATCGCCAGATCTTAAGACCAAAACCCTATTTTCTAAAGCTTTTGATACGATTTGAGATAGTAAATTTGGATCTTTAAGGACTACACCTTGCATCAAGCCAATACCTACTCTTTTAAGAAAAATATCGCTATTTTCTTCTATTAATTTGTCTATTTTATTCTCAAATTTAGCTATTATTTTATCCAATTTTCCACTATTTTTAAGCTCATCCAACTTATCTAAGACATACTCTGATACAGCTGTAACCAAAAATCCACCACCAAAGGTGCTACCATGATCTCCTGGCGAAAATATAGATTTTCTAGTTGCACACGCACTAATTGGCACACCATTACCAAGCCCTTTGGCAAATGTGATGATATCAGGTGTGATATTATATAGCTTAGAGGTAACAAACTCCCCTGTGCGATAGACGCCACACTGGACTTCATCAGTAATTAGTAAGATATCTTTTTGATTTAAAATTTTAGCTAACTTTTGAACTTTATCCTTATCAAGTGGATTTATCCCGCCTTCACCTTGAACTAGCTCTATTATCACAGCTGCGGTATTTTCATTTAAATTTGCGATAATATCATCTATGCTATCATAGAATTTAAATCCATCTGGATAAGCACCAAATTCATCTGGATGAAATTTATCCTGCCCTGTCATCGCTAAAGTAGCGATTGTCCTGCCGTGAAATGAGTTTTTGAGACTGATAATCTCGCTTTTTCTGCCCTTGCTAAAACCAAATTTTCTAGCTAATTTTATCGCACACTCATTTGCTTCAGCACCGCTATTAGCAAAAAATAACTCATATCCACCACCAAGCAAATTTGATATCTTATTAGCAAGTTTGGTTTGTGGGGCGACATTATATAAATTTGAAGTGTGCAAGAGAGTTTTGGCTTGTTTTGCGACCACTTTCGCTACACCTTTATGGCTATGACCTAAAGCACAAACCCCAATCCCACTAGCAAAATCTATATAATCTTTACCACTATCATCCCATAAAATAGCACCATCTCCACGCACAAAGCCCACATCGGCTCTAGAATAGTTATTCATTAGCATAAATTAATCCTTATAGTGAATTTGCGGCAAATTCCAATTTCTATAGTATGCTACAAGCCGCCATGTAACACCAAATGTAAATAACACAAAAATACAATAAATATTAGTTAGTCCTGCTAGATGCATTATATAATAAATCGCTCCAACACCCATACTAATCGTACCATATAATCCAGTTTTTAAAAACCACGGAACCTCATTTAATAGCATATCTCTTATAATTCCGCCACCAACACCATTAAAAAACGCCACCATAATCACACCAAAAATATTAAGCCCAAATTCCAAAGATACAATAGCCCCAACAATAGAAAAGCTTACTACATCTACTGCATCAGTCATAATAAATATAAATTTTTTATCTAGATTATTTCTATCTTTTTGGTGAAATTTAAGTAAAAACGCCAAAATCATAACAGCCAATACAATACAAACAGGAATATAATGTGTAAAAGAATATGCAGGGCGACCCACGATAATATCACGAATTAATCCCCCGCCAAGTGCAGTTAAAAATGCTGCTAAAAATACGCCTAGCCAGTCACAGCCTCTGCGTATTCCAAACAAAAAACCGCTCAAAGATGCTGAGGCTATACCGACATATTCTGCAAATAAAAAAGCTTCCATTGCTAACTTTGAGCTTTATAAGATTTAGAATTCGGATTTAATAGATTCAATCCATTTATCAGCTCTAGTTTGCCAATCTTTGTCATTTTTATAATCAATCGCAAGACCAATAAATTTGCCATTTATAAATGATAGTGAATTTTTAAACGCATATCCATCAATATCAGTAGCACCTACAAGCCTAGCACCACGAATTAATGGTAAAAACTCTACTAAACCATCAAGAAATGTCGTAGGATGTTTAACCTGTCCGCCTACACCTACCAAAGCTAGAGTTTTACCGCCAAAATCAGCTTCATTAATGATATCTAATTTAGCTTTAAAATCTTTTTGTAGCTCTCCATGGCCATGTGTAGAAGCTGCGAAAATCAACTTATCATATTTAGTTAAAAAATCAATCGTAAGATCTTTTGCGTCAATTACTTCACTATCAAAACTCTGACCTATATACTCTGCTACAACCTTAGTATCTCCGGCATTTGAGCCATATACTATACCAACTTTTGCCATTTTATTTCCTTTAAGAGTTGAATTTAAAGGCTAAATTATATCAAAGCAAACTCTAAAATTTGCTTAATTGTATTAACATAAAGAGCAACCAAAGCCAATAATTAGGCTTTGGTTTGTGAAGATTATTGCATACATTTAGCAGCGTATGCAAGTCCTAGATCATAAGCTTTATTGTTTGCTTCTTTTACCTTATCTGGAACTGAGCTTAACATCTTATTTCTTACGATCTCTTCATCCATAACGCCTGTGAATTTAACAGCTACACCAAGAGCGACAACGCTTTGAGTAATCACATTTCCAACTTCATCTTTGGCAATTGAGATGATAGGAATTTCATGGATTTTCCAGCGTTTTTTGTCCTCTTCGCTAGGCTTAACCAAATTTGGCTCTACTACGATTATACCACCCTCTTTGACACCATCTTTAAATGCGTTATAGCTATTTTGAGCAGTTGCTAGCATAAAGCAAATTTCGCCCTCATTAGCATATGGATATTTGATCTCTTCATCGCTTAAAATTATATCAACCTTTGTTGGGCCACCACGAACTTGAGAAGTATATGTTGAGGCCTTGACCCCATATCCGCCAGCTTCAATTTTAGCCGCTGATAAGATCTCTCCAGCCAATATAACACCTTGACCACCAACACCGACAAATCTTAATTCTGTTAAACTCATATTATCTCCTCAAAATTCACTTTTGTCTTATTTTGAGCCGCTTCTTTAACCTTAGCATATGCTTTACAATACTCTATGCGATTTTCATCTTTAAATAGCACACCAGTAGGGAATTTGCCTTTTTTCTCTTCATCGCTTAATGCTTCAAATTTAGCCTTAGGTAAAGTCCTCTCATCTATCCATTTAACCATCTGAGTAGCTTCGCCCATTTTGTTTTTTCTACCTAAATTTATATGGCAGTTAGAGAATATATCAAAAAAGCTATAACCCTCGTGTTTAAACCCTTCAATTAACATTTTTTCTATTCTAGTTGGGTTAATTACAGTCTCACGACCGACAAATGTCGCACCGGCTGCTGTTGCTAATTTAGCAGCGTCAAAATTTGGATCTATATTTCCCCATTGAGCTGTAACAGTCCAAAAGCCTTGTGGAGTTGTAGGGCTTGTTTGTGAGTTTGTAAGGCCGTAAATAAAGTTATTAATTAAAATGTGATTAATATCTATATTTCTGCGACATCCATGGATTGTATGATTACCACCGATTGCTAAGCCATCGCCATCACCAGTTATTACTATTACATGCTTATCTGGATTTGCTAGTTTGATACCTGTAGCATATGCGATCGCACGGCCGTGAGTTGTATGGACTGTGTTACAATTAACATAGCTTGAAAAGCGTCCGCTACATCCGATACCACTTACCACGCAAACATCATCCATATTCCATCCCATCGCATCTATAGCACGGATAACACTTTTTAAAATTACACCATCACCACAACCCCAGCACCAAAGTGTTGGCATTTTGCTTGTTCTTAAATAATTATCATAATTAAAAGCCATAATTAAAACTCCTTGACTTTGCTAATAATTTCACTCGGGCTAATCGGTCTGCCGTTTGCTTTTAATAGTGTTTTAAAATCATCTCTTAAAGCACATCTTTGTATCTCGCCTAGATATTGTCCCATATTTAGCTCAGTTACTAAAATATTTTTAAATTTAGAGCATATCTCTTTGATTTTAGCTTCTGGGCTTGGCCATATAGTAATAGGTCTAAATATACCTACTTTTATACCTTCATCTCGAAGTTTATCTACCGCTTCTTTAGCTGCTAAGCTCACACTTCCGTAACAAATGATACAAATATCAGCATCTTCTAGCTTATACTCTTCAAATTTTATCACTTCATCTAGGTGGGCGTGAATTTTATTAAATAATCTTTTGATATTATAATCAACTATTTTGCCATCTTCTGTAGGGAATCCTGTAGGGCCGTGATGTAGGCCTGTGATGTGATAGCGATAACCTTTGAAAAATGGATTTAGCGTAGCTGGCTCATCCTCTTTGGCTTCATATGGATTATACTCTGCTGGATCGCCTTTGAATTCTCGTCTAGGCTCGATTACTAAATCTTTAACATCTGGTATAGTAGCCTTGCCTTGCATATGACCTATAGTCTCATCAAGTAGTAAAAATACAGGGGTGCTAAATCTATTTGCTAGATTAAATGCTCTTACTGTTTCAGTGTAAATTTCATCTAAATTTCCTGGCGCTACTGCAATAGAGCAAAAATCCCCATGGCTTGGGCTTTTAGCTTGTAAAATATCACCTTGTGCCACACGAGTTGGAAGACCAGTTGATGGGCCACCACGCATTACATTTGCGATTACCAAAGGAATTTCAGCGATAAATCCAAGGCCGATTTGTTCAGCTTTGAGCGAAATACCAGGGCCTGAGCTTGCTGTCATAGCCTTCGCTCCAGTCATACTAGCACCAAGTGCTACTGATATACCACCGATCTCATCTTCCATTTGGATAAAATTACCACCGCTTTTTGGTAGTGCTACGCTTAATTCATGTGCGATTTCGCTTGATGGGGTAATAGGATAACCACCAAAAAAATTACAGCCACACTCGATAGCTGCCTTTGCTGCTAAAGCATTTCCTGTTGTTATTAACTCTCTCATTTTATATCCTTAATTAACTTTCCTAAAATGATTTGCCTTGATTGCGGCTGCTCTCTCCTTAGCTTCAGGGCTAAGTTTTGCGAATTTAAATCCCTTTTCAGCCACATAAATAGCAAAATCAGGGCAGTGAAGCTCACAATCCCTACAGCCGATACATGACTCTGGATGGCTAACTTCTATCATCATTCCTTGAATAGCGTGGATATCTTCTTTCATATTTAAAACACCAGCAGGACAATAGCTTACACAAATATCGCAAGCTTTACACCTACTCTCATCGACCCAAACAGCTGTATTAAGCGGTTGTTCTATCATTACTATCTCCTAATTAAATTTAAGTCTAACTTAAATCAAATTTCAAGCTACAATTGTAGCGACTTAATTGCTTGAAAAATCAAGCATCCAAATACCTAAATTTTGCCAAACGCAAAACTAAATTTAAAAACTTTTTACGAAACTTTATCTGAAAAAAGTTAATAAAATAGATAAATAAAAAAACTAAAATTTTATCTTTAGCTAAAGTTAATATTAGCACCATTTATATTAATATTTTTAATATAAATTATAAATTCTTCTATGCTTTTATCTAAAATTTCTCTATCTTTTGGCTTTAAATTCAGCTCTAAAATCTCTTTTACGCCATCTTTTGAAATTTTAACCAAACGACTAAAAGCTATCAAATTATCATCCAAAACCGAGCAACTAAGCACCTTGGAGTCCTCATTTATTAAGGCTTGACAGATATTTATAACCCCAGCTGCTGGCGCATAAAATGCAGATGTATTCATCAATTTAACTATTTTAGCTCCGCCATTTATGGTTTGAGATCTGATATTTTCATATTCATCTATACTTAAATTTTCATCAACCAAGCATATCATATTATCATTATGCATACCTATTACACAAGATTTTGAGTCAGTTACACTCTTTTGTAGATGATTTTTTAAAGCAAATTTAAGTCTAGCACTATCAAGCTCTCCGGCCATTCCAATAATCTTTTTTCTATTAAATCCACTAGCTTTAAATGCTACATATACCATTATATCAAGTGGATTTGTAACGACAATTATAGTGGAATTGGGGGCAAATTTGGCGATTTGACTAGATGCTTGAGCTACTATATTAGCATTAATTTTAGCAAGTTCAGCCCTACTTTGGCCATCTTTTCTAGCTACTCCAGCTGTGATGATAACAATATCAAAATCACTTAAAAGCTTATAATCATTACCACCAATTACCATAATATCTAAACCCAAAGCAATCGACATTTGTGATAGATCAATTGCTTTGGCATTAGCTAAATTTTGATTGATATCAATGAGTGCTATCTCATCACACATCTGCTTAGAAATGAGAAGACTAGCTATGCTAGCTCCTACATTTCCGGCACCTATTATTGCTATTTTCACAACTTATTTCTTTAAAGATTCGTTATATATACTACTTGGTCTCATCACTGCTGAAACCTTCGCATCATCAAAGATATAGTATCCACCGACATCTACCTTGTTTCCTTGAGAGCCGTTTAACTCATCTGTAATTTTAGCTTTATTCTCATTTAAAGCAGCTGCTATACCAGCAAATTTAGGCGCTAGATCGCTTTTTGCTAGTTCATTAGCCCAGTATAGCGCTAAATAGAAGTGGCTACCGCGGTTATCATTTTCACCTACATTTTTGCGTGGTGAGTTGTCATTTTTAAGGTAGCTTACAATTGCTTTATCTAAAGTATCAGCTAGTATTGTGGCCTCTTTTTTACCGCTTACGCTAGCTAAATGTTCCAAACTCGCACCAAGAGCTAAAAATTCACCCAAGCTATCCCAGCGAAGGTGATTTTCTTCTATTAGTTGTTGAGCGATTTTAGGGGCACTTCCACCAGCACCAGTTTCAAATAAACCACCTCCATTTAAAAGCGGGACTATTGAGAGCATTTTCGCACTCGTTCCAAGCTCTAAAATTGGGAATAAATCTGTCAAATAATCCCTTAATACATTACCTGTAACGCTAATAGCGTCTTTGCCGGTTCGTATTATAGAGATTGATTTTTTGATCGCTTCAGTTGGGGCTGCGATACTAATATCTAGGCCATTTAGATCATAATTTTTAAGCTCTGAATTTACTATTTGGATCATACTAGCATCGTGTGCTCTAGCACTATCTAGCCAGAATATCGCGGTTGAGTGTGTGGCTTTGGCTCTATTGATCGCTAGTTTAATCCAATCTTTAATCGCTTCGCTTTTTGCTTGCATAGCTCTAAATATATCGCCACTCTCAACTTCAAATTCCATTTTATCGCCATTTGTGCTACTCACTATAAATTTGCCATCTTCGCTAGCTATAAATGTCTTATCATGGCTACCATACTCTTCTGCTTTTTTCGCCATCAAACCTACATTTGATACGCTACCGATAGTTGCTGGATTTAGCGCTCCATTGGCTTTTAAATCATCAATTGTCGCTTCATAAATTGTCGCATATGTGCGATCTGGGATTACTGCTAAAGTGTCGGCTGTTTTGCCATTTTTATCCCACATTTTACCGCTATTTCTTATCATTGCTGGCATTGAAGCGTCTATTATCACATCGCTTGGGACATGTAAATTTGTAATTCCTTTATCGCTATCTACCATTGCTAAATCTGGGTTTTTGTCTAAAATTTCATTGTATTTTGCTATGATTTTGTCTTTTATAGGCAAGTTTTCTATTTTAGCAAATAGATCTTTTAAGCCGTTATTTGGCACCACGCCAACTGAATTTAACTCACTTCCAAACTCATCAAATATTTCAGCGAAAAATACTTTCACAAAGTGACCAAACATAACCGGATCGCTTACTTTCATCATTGTGGCTTTTAGATGGACTGAATAGAGTAAAGACTCTTTTTTGGCTTCTTCTATGGTTTTAGCGATAAATTTATCTAGTTTAGCAACACTCATAAATGTAGCACTAATCACATCGCCAGCGGCTGCTTTTATACCATCTTTTAATAGTTTTGTGTTGCCATTTTTGTCTGTAAATTCGATTTTAAATTCGGTTGGTTCTTTGACTATTACAGATTTTTCATTGCCGTAAAAATCCCCACTATCCATATATGCTACTCTTGTTTTAATAGTGCTATCCCAAGCACCATTTTTATGTGGGAATTCTTTGGCATAAGCTTTGACGGCACTAGCGCATCTTCTATCTGAGTTACCCTCTCTTAAAACTGGATTTACCGCACTTCCTAAAACTTTAGCGTATCTTGCTTTAATATCAATCTCTTTTTCATTGGATGGATTTTCAGGATAGTTTGGTACATTAAATCCTTTTGATTGAAGCTCCGCAATAGCCGCATTGAGCTGCGGAAGTGATGCTGAAATATTAGGAAGTTTGATGATATTTGCTGTTTTTTCTTTGGTCATTTCGCCTAGGATTTCTAGATAATTTGGCACCTTTTGATTATCTTTTAAATTTTCAGGGAAATTAGCCAAAATTCTACCAGCTAATGAAATATCCATAGTATCTATACTGATACCACCACGACTTAAAAACTCCTTAATAACAGGAAAAAGTGAAAAAGTAGCCAATGCTGGCGCCTCATCTGTGTAAGTGTAGATTATATCTGCCATTTATGTCCTTTATTTAAAATTTTTCTTATTTTATCAATTTTTAACTAAATTAAACCATTAAACTATAAATAATTTTTATAATTAATCTAAATTTAAGCTTATTCAATCTTTTTTGGGTAGTCAAAGAGCAAAACTCGCCCAATTTTAGCCCTTATATCTTTAAACTCATCCACATCAAACTCAATACCAAAAACTCCACCCGTAGGGATATCGCCGATATGGCTGTCGCTTAAAATCTCGCAAATTTGAGTTAGAGTATCGTTGTGACCTACGATGAATACGATATTTAAAGAACTATCAATATGATTTATGATATTTAGATAATCTTGCGTTGTGGCCTCGTAAAGTGAGTTTTCAAACTGAATTTTACCACTAAAATTTATATTTTTAGCGACGATTTTAGCCGTTTTGGCCGTTCTCTTAGCTGGTGAAGAGATAATAAGCTCTGGTAAGATATTTTTGTTTTTTAGCCTAGCGGCCATCACTTTTGCAGCCTCTTTGCCTTTAGAGCTTAACGCCCTATCAAAGTCAGTAGCGGCAACTTTTTTAGCCTTTGCGTGGCGAATAAAATATATAGTTTTCATGCTCTCTCCTGAAATTTTTGAATTCTATCAAGTTCAGCTTTGCTAAAGCCTGCTAATAATCTATGCTCTATATCTAGTGCTCTTTTTGCTTCAAATGCCTTTGGATAGCATTTTCGTACTATTTCAATCCATGAATTTGGATCTACATTTGCTATTTTACAAGCGAATTTAAACCACCTATCACCCTTTTTGACATGTTCTATCTCCTCTTTATGGATTACTTTTAATATCTCTAAAATACCATCTCTATCGCCATTTAAAGCTAATTTTTCCATCATAAAAAGATTAGCATCAAGGCCATTGGCCTCCATATATCTAGGTAGAATCGCCATACGATTTATGAGTGAATTTTGGGTTTTGATTAGAGCGATAAATAATCCATCATGGACGATATAATCACCATATCTTACCCCTAAAGACTCCATCTTATCAGATATCATCCTAAAGTGTCTAATCTCATCACTAGCTACTTCTAACCAATCAAGATAATACTCCATCGGTAAATTTCTAAATCTATAGCAAGCATCCAAAGCAATATCAATCGCACTATACTCAATGTGAGCAATTGAGTGTAAAAAAGCCTCATTAGTGTGCTTTTGCTTTATCTCTTTCATAGATTTTATAGAGCAAATCTTAGAATAACTAGGCGCACTAAGCTTAAAAATATCGCTATTAAAGTTCATATCACAACTATGAAAATTGCTATAAATTTGGCTAAATTTAAAAAATTTTTGCTCCAAATCACAAGAGTTCAAGCACTCCCAAATCTCGTCAAAAAATCTCATCTAAATACCTTTAAAAATCCAGCCAAATATCCCACGCCAAATCCTATCAAATGAGCATACCACGCTACACTAACCCCCATCAAAAGCGGCGCAAAACTAACTAATAATATAACTATTATAAGCCCTTTACGATTAAATTTATCAATACAAGCTAAAAATCCAAGCAATACCGATATAGCCCCACTCGCACCGACTAAATTCACACTCTCAAAAGCTAGATATCCAAGGCTTAAAAATCCAGTTATAATCCCACCAAAGATATATAAAATACCAAATTTAATCCACCCTAAATATCTCTCTAATATCATCCCAAATTGATAAAGCACTATCATATTCATCAAAATATGCATAAATGAGCCGTGGATAAACATAGATGTAAGAATCTGCCAATACGCCCCAGCAAAAAATAGCTCATTAAGACCAAAAAATATACTAAATTCATAAGGATTATAGACAAAATATTCTAAAAAATATATCGCACAATTTAACGCTATTACCGCTGCTGTAATTCCTAAATTTCTCATATCAACCAACTATTTCACCGCTATATCTTGGCTGATTTTACCAAAGCCAGAAAATCTATTTGATACTAAGCAATTTATATTTTTACAATTAGCTATTATATATGCATTTACTTTTTTACCATCAATTTGATGTGAATTTTTGTGGTTTAAGTTCATCACGCTTAATATGTTTTTACCCTTAAGATTGTGTAAAAAAACGATTGTTCCATCATCTTTTATCTTTTTTACAACTCCTATGTGAGTAATATTGTGGCTAGTTTTGTTTTTTGTGGATTTGGTTGTGTTGTTAAAAAATATTAGATCTCCAGGCGATGCGTTTTGGTAATTTATCTGATTTTTACTCTTATAAAGATTATAGATAGCTTGAGAGCGACGACCATCCTTGCTATAATGTAAGCTTAGATCTCTTAGAGAGTAGATATTATTATTTTTTCTATTTATGGTTGTAACTAATGATGAGCAATCGGCTGATTTTTTGCCTACATATTTGCTTAAATTTAGAGTATATTCACTATTTTTAATACTATTTTCTATCTTAATATGAGTGCTATTTTGAGTATTTTTTTCTAAAATTTTAGAGCTACATCCACTAAAAATCATAGCAAAAACAAATAAAATAGCAACTCTCATATCAACCTCTTAAATCTGTTTTAGGTGGACTTATCTGTTCTATTATATTTGGAGTTTTTAGCGTCTTTGCTGTTTTGCTAAATAGTATGAGATCTTCTACGCTTTGGACATGCCACGGCACCCTTTTGATACACTCTTTGAAAATCTCACACGCTGCGATTGCGTCATTTAAGGCTCTGTGATGAGCATTATCAATACCTAAAATTTGTTTAAGTGTATCTAGGCCATATCTATTTGACTCTATCGTTCTTCTAGCTAGATCAATGGTGCAAATCTTGCGATTTAAGAGCATTCCAAACCCAAGCTTTGCTAAGCTAATACTGATAAAATCATAATCAAATTTAACATTATGCGCTACAAATACAGAATCAGCCAAAAATAGCCTAAAGCTCTCAAGAGCATTTGCCAAATGCGGAGCATCTACTAAATCAAGCTGATAAATTCCAGTTAATTCACTGATATTTTGCGGAATTTCACTAGCCCAAACTAGCGTCTCAAACCTATCAATCTCCTTGCCACCTTGGATTTTAACCGCACCTATTTCGATGATTTGACCGCTTTTTATCCCACCATTTGTCTCAATATCAACGATACAAAACACCTGTTCATTAAAATCTCTAAATCTAGTTGGCATAACGATTTTACCATTATCCAAACGCTCTAGCTCAAGACCCAAAAGCCGCCAATCGGCTAAATTTTTAGGCTCTATAATATCAGCTAATTCATCTATATCATTTGCTTTTTGTATAAAATCGTGATAATTAAGATTAGTTTTGGCTAATAAATCTATAAAATTATCTAATTTGTTTTTCAAATTTGCTCTTTATTATTAAATTTTTAACGCTCTTATCGCCCCAGCATAATCATTGCTACCAAAGACAAAGCTTCCAGCCACGACAATATCCACACCAGCAGCATCTAGATCAGCTACATTTAGACCATTTACTCCGCCATCTACTTCTATCATACATTTAGCATTTCGTGAGTCTATTAACTCTCTTAATTCCATAGCCTTTGGTAAGACTGAAGGGATGAATTTTTGTCCGCCAAAACCGGGATTAACACTCATTAAAAGCACCATATCAACTTCATCTATGATATGTTTTAAAGAGCTAACAGGTGTGTGGGGATTGAGCACTATAGCGGGATTTACTCCATTTTTACGGATATGATCAATAAGCCTTAATGGATGCTTCTCTTCTTCTATATGAAAGCTTATAAATTTAGGTTTTAAAGGCAAAAATAGATCTACAAAAAATGGGACATTTTCTACCATTAAATGAATATCAAGTGGCTTTGTAGATACCTTATCTACTGCCTCTACTACAAGTGGGCCGATTGTAAGATTAGGCACGAAGTGGCCATCCATAACATCTATGTGTATCAAGTCAGCCCCAGCCTCACAAACAGCCTTAATCTCTTTAGCTAACTCTCCAAAATTCGCTGATAAAATACTTGGAGCTACATACATTTTCTACCTTTTTTATTTAAGTGGGGTATTTTACTCAAATTTTAATAAAATTACCTTTATAATTGTATATTATTGTAGATTTTTTGTTATACTTACGCAATTTTAACATAATTTTTTATAAAGGTAGAATTTGAGAAGTTTAATCTTTGTTTTAATACTTTTAATAGCTAGTTTTTGGTATTGGGGAGTACATTTTGGTATCACCATATTGTCGCTATCATTTTTAATATTTTTTCATGAGCTTGGGCATTTTTTGGCTGCTAAATACTTTGGTGTCTTTGTAAAGACTTTTAGCATCGGTTTTGGAGAGAAAATTTATAGCAAAAAATTGGGCAATACTATCTATTGTATAAGCGCTATACCACTTGGTGGATATGTTCAGCTAAAAGGTCAAGATGATACAAATCCAAAAGAGAAAAATTATGATAGCGATAGTTATAACACACTAAGCCCATTAAAAAGAATTATAATCTTATTTGCTGGGCCGTTTTTTAATATCTTATTAGCTTTTATACTATATATAATGCTTGGATTTATCGGTGTTGAGAGATTATCACCTATTATTGGTAGCACATTGGCAAATTCAGCCGCACAAAGTGCTAATATAGAAAAAAATGATAAAATCCTAGCTATAAATGGGGTTAAAATTAAGGAGTGGGATGAGATAAAAAAGCATATCACAACTAATCCTACAGATATACTTATTAAGCGTGGTGAAAATGAGCTTCATATAACACTAACCCCGCAACTCTCTCAAACCAAAAATATATTTGGCGAGAATATAACCACTCCATTAATTGGCATAACACCAAGTGGCGAGAAAACAACCATATATAATAGAGGCTTTGATAGCATTAAATTTGCCTATGATGAGACGATTAATGCCTCAACTCTAATCTATCAAGGATTAGAAAAGCTCATCACAGGCGTAGTCCCTATAGACCAAATGGGCGGTATAGTCGCAATGGCTGATATCACTACAAAAGCTAGTCAAATCAGCATATCTGTGCTTTTAATAATAGTAGCTTTGATATCTGTGAATTTAGGTATATTAAATTTGCTTCCGCTTCCAGTTTTAGATGGCGGGCATATAGTTTTTAATCTATATGAGATGATATTTAAAAGAGCGGTAAATGAGCGTGTTTTTGTAGGGCTTAGCTACGCTTCTATGGCGTTGTTATTTGCTTTGATGATATTTACTATTATCAATGATATAGTTAGATTAGCAGGAGAGTAAGATGAGTTTAGATACTATTTTAAACCAGATTAATGGTAGGGCAAGATTAATCGCTGTAAGCAAAAATGTAACCCAAAATGAGGTAATATCGCTATATAATCAAGGTCTTAGAGAATTTGGTGAAAATAGAGTCCAAGAGCTAAAAAGAAAGAGCGAAATCCTCTCAAATTTAGATATCAAGTGGCACTTTATCGGTCGCTTACAAAGCAATAAGATAAATCAGCTTATATCACTTCATCCAGCTTTGTGGCAAAGCTGTGATAGCTTAGAGATAGCACTTGAAGTTAATAAAAGGCTAAATTATAAGCTTGATACCTTGCTTCAGATAAACTCAGCCAAAGAAGAGAGCAAGCAAGGTGTCGATCCTAGTGATGCTATAGAAATTTATAAAGATATACAAAATAGATGTGAGAATTTAAATTTAATAGGCGTGATGAGTATAGGCGCTAATAGCGAAGATGAAAATGAGATTAAAAGAAGTTTTGATATAACTAAAAATATATTTGATAAATTAAAGCCACAAGGAGCGCTAATCTGCTCAATGGGAATGAGTGGGGACTTTAATCTAGCTATAGAGTGCGGGTCTAATATGGTTAGGCTTGGGACAATTTTGTATAGATAAATTTATAGACTTTGTTAGATGATTTTTGTATCATCTAACAAGCTAAGATATTAATCTTTGGTTATGATGATTTGATCATCTTTAGCGTCAATTTTTATGCTATCGCCACTTATGATTTCATCTTTTAAGATCATATCAGCCACAAGGTCTTCTACAAGCTCATATAAGGCTCTGCGAAGTGGCCTAGCACCATATACAGGGTCAAATCCAGCTTGAGAGATTAAATTTATAGCTTCGCTACTAAGTTGTGATTTTATCCCACGAGCCAAAAGCTTACTCTCAAGCTCTTTAAACATTATTTTTACAATCTTGCTTAACTCATCTTGACCAAGTGGATTAAATATCACGCAATCATCTAATCTATTTAAAAATTCGGGTTTAAAATACTCTTTTAAAGCAAGTTTAACCGCATCATCTCTCTCTTTGCCATTTAATTCCATAATCGCCGATGAGCCGATATTGCTAGTTAAAATGATAATTGTGTTTTTAAAATCCACAGTTACGCCCTTGCTATCAGTAGCCCTACCATCATCTAAAATTCCAAGCAAGATATTAAATACATCCTTATGAGCCTTCTCAACTTCATCAAACAAAATCACGCTATATGGTTTTCGTCTAACTGCTTCAGTGAGCTGTCCGCCCTCTTCAAATCCCACATATCCAGGAGGTGCGCCAAGAAGTCTGCTAACGGCGTGTTTCTCCATATATTCACTCATATCAAATCTTATCATCGCTTTTTCATCATCAAAAAGAAATTTCGCCAACGCCTTCGCACTCTCAGTCTTACCAACGCCCGTAGGTCCAAGGAATAAAAAGCTACCGATCGGGCGATTTTGGCTACTTAGGCCAGCTTTATTTCTCTTAATAGCCCTAGATAGTGCGTGTAAGGCTTCATCTTGACCTATTACGCTATCTTTGAGATGTTTTTCTATATTTAGATATCTCTCTTTTTCGTTTGTGAGCATCTTGCCAGCTGGGATTCCTGTCCATTTGCTTAAAATTCCAGCTACCATATCTTCATCTACTTCATTTCGTAGTAAAACTCCATCTTTTTTCATCTCTTTCCATTTTAATTCTAGCTCTTCAATGCTTTTTTGAGCTTGTGGAATTTGGCTATATCTTAGCTCGGCGACCTTTTCGAATTCGCCTTTTCTTTGATATTCATCAGCTTGAATAGATAAAGAATCTATCAATTTTTTACTCTTGCTAATTGAGTCAAATACATCTTTTTCATTTTTAAATTTCATCTCTAATGAGCTTCTTTTTTCGCTTAAATTTGCTATCTCTTTTTCTATCTCACTTAACCTATCGCTATTTTTATCTTCGCTCTCCATTTTTAAAGCCTCTTTTTCGACTATTAAAGTCTCAATCTCTCTTTTAGTCTTAGCTAGCTCAAAAGGCTCACTCTCAATTTGCATTTTTAACTCTGCGGCCGCTTCATCTATAAGGTCAATTGCCTTATCAGGCAAAAATCTACCACTAATATATCTATGACTTAGCTTTGCTGCTGCTACTAAAGCACTATCTGTGATGCTTACATTATGATGGACTTCTAATCTATCTTTTATCCCACGAAGTATTTGAAGTGCTTCATTTACACTTGGTTCTGCTACACTTACAGGTTGAAATCTCCTTTGTAAAGCGGCGTCTTTTTCAAAATATTTTCTATACTCTTTTAGCGTTGTAGCCCCAACTGTGTGTAGCTCTCCACGAGCTAAAGCTGGCTTTAATATATTAGCAGCATCCATAGAGCCTTCACTAGCTCCAGCGCCTACTATTGTGTGAATTTCATCTATAAATAAGATTATATTTCCAGCTTTTTTGACTTCATCAATTATCGCTTTTAATCTATCTTCAAACTCACCTCTATATTTGGCCCCAGCAATTAAAGCGCTCATATCAAGAGCTATTACTCTTTTATTTGCCAAGGTTGTAGGGACTGCCTTTTTGACAATTAGTTGAGCCAAGCCCTCTACAATAGCGGTTTTACCAACTCCAGGCTCACCTAATAATATCGGGTTATTCTTAGTTTTTCTAATTAGAATTTGCATCATTCTTGTAATCTCTTCATCTCTACCGATTACTGGATCTAGCTCACCGCTAGCGGCTTTTTTAGTTAAATCAATTCCAAATTTATTTAAAGAGTCTAAATTTTCATCAGCGGTTTGCGTATCGATACTCTTGCCACCACGCATTAACTCTAACTCTTTTTTAATCTCTAATAGATCAATATATTTAGACAAAATTCCCCTCATAGGCTCACTATCTAAATTCGCAATTATCCAGCTATCAACAGCTATAAATTTATCCCCCAATCCTATCATTACAGCCTTAGCACGCTCAAAGCTATCTATTAATTCATTTGAAATTTGGATATTGTTTTTTGATACATTTGAGCTTTGCGGCAGTTTATCAGCGTGGCTTTTGATATCCAAAACCAAGGCTTCTTTGCTCACATTTACCTTATTTAAAATTTGGTTTAAGAGTGAGTTGCTATCAGCACTTAAAGCCCAAAGCATATGTAAAGGCACGACTTGTGGATTTTTGTTTCCGATAGCTAAGGATATTGCGCTATCGATTAAATCTTGACTCATTGATGTGAGTTCATTAAATATATTTGCCATATTTTTCTCCTTAAACTTTATATGAGTGGTATTATATAACTTTAGTCTATATTTGTCAAGGTTTGGCCAAATTTAATCCAATTTAGATTTAATTTGATTAATATTTTTTACTTTAAATTAATATATTTTTGGGTAAAATTGTTGATTTTAATTTTTTGGAGTTATATGTTGAAAAGTAGTAAAATTTTACAACTATCTGGTTTTGTAAGCGTGATGGCTGCTAGTGCTATTGCCCTAAATGCTCAAACCTCCCAAGATAGTAGAATAGAAGCCCTATCAAAGCTAACCAAAACAATAGCCGTAGTAGAAAAATACTATGTAGATGATATAAATTTTACCCAAATCGTAGATAAAACCATATCTGGACTCTTAACAAACCTAGATGCTCATTCTGGATATTTAGATGAAAAAGCATTTAAAGATATGCAAATTCAAACTAAAGGCGAATTTGGAGGACTTGGTATTACTGTAGGAATTAAAGATGGAGCTTTAACTGTAATTGCACCAATAGATGATACTCCAGCTTATAAAGCCGGGGTGAAATCTGGCGATGTAATTTTAAGAATAGATGGCGAATCTACTATAAATATCACAATTGATGAAGCTGTAAATAAAATGCGTGGCAAACCAAATACACCTGTACAAATAACTATCGTAAGACAAGGCGAAAAAAAGCCATTTGATCTAAATATAATAAGAGATATAATCACCGTAGAATCAGTTCAAGCCAAAATGATTGAAGATGAAAATATCCTATATTTAAGGGTTACAAATTTTGACCAACATGTAACCAAAAAAGCTAGAGAATTTATCAAAAAATATCCAAAAGCAAAAGGCATTATTCTAGATCTTAGAAATAATCCAGGTGGTTTATTAAATCAAGCTGTTGGGCTTACAAATTTATTTGTTGAAAGTGGCGTTATAGTCTCTCAAAAAGGTAGAGACAAAAATGAAGATGAGATCCACTCAGCACAAAAAGGCAACTTCATAACAAACGCTCCATTAGCAGTCCTTATAAATGGTGGAAGTGCTAGTGCTAGTGAAATAGTCAGTGGAGCATTGCAAGATCTAAAAAGAGCTGTAGTAATTGGTGAAAATAGCTTTGGCAAAGGAAGTGTCCAAGTCATTATGCCAGTAGATAAAAAAGAGGCTCTAAGATTAACAGTAGCAAGATATTATCTCCCAAGTGGTAGAACGATCCAAGCAGTCGGCGTAACTCCAGATATAGTGGTATATCCTGGTAAAGTGCCAAATAATGAGAGTGGATTTAATATCAAAGAGGCTGATTTAAAGCAACATTTAGAGAGTGAATTAGATAAAATTGAACCAAAAAATAAGAAAAAAGAGACAAACAACAAAAACATAATAACTCAAAAACAAATTTATGATGATATTCAGTTAAAAACTGCAGTAGATTCCATAAAAATTTTAAACATCAAGTAAGGAGAAAAAGTATGGAAAAATCAGAATTACTTTACGAAGGTAAAGGTAAAAAAATGTGGAGTGTTAAGGGTAATGATGAGCTATTAATAGCTGAATTTAAAGATGATCTAACAGCATTTAACGCTGAAAAAAGGGGTAACGAAGCAGGAAAAGGTGCGCTAAATAATAAAATTTCAACCGCACTATTTAAACTTTTAAAAGAAAATGGTATAAAAACTGCACTTGTTGAAAGTATAAATGAAACTGAACAACTAGTCAAAAAATGCTCAATCATTCCATTAGAAGTAGTAGTAAGAAATATCGCCACTGGTAGTCTTAGCAAAAGACTAGGCATAAAAGAAGCTACAGTATTACCATTTACTTTAGTTGAGTTTTACTATAAAGATGATGCACTAGGCGATCCGCTAATTAATGATGAACACGCAATTTTACTTGATATCGTACAAAGCGAACAAGATTTAGCAACTTTACGCCATTTAGGTAGACAAATTAACTCTGTTCTTCAACCATTTTTTGCTTCAAAAGGGTTAAAACTTGTTGATTTTAAAGTTGAATTTGGTATTGATAAAGATGGAAATATCTTGCTAGCTGATGAGATTAGTCCTGATAGCTGTAGATTTTGGGATGTTGATACTGGTGAAAAGATGGATAAAGATAGATTTAGACAAGATTTAGGTAATGTAAAAGTAGCCTATGAAGAGGTTTTGCGTAGAATATTATCATAATTAAATTTAAAGGATAAATGATGAAAGTAATTGTAAATGTATATCTAAAAAATGGCGTATTAGACCCAGCAGGTAAAGCTACTAAACACGCTTTAGAAAGTCTTGGTTTTAATGGCGTAGATGATGTAAGAATTGGCAAACAAATTATCTTAGACCTAAGTGATAACACTACTAATGAACAGATTAAAAATATGTGCGAAGAGCTACTAGCAAATACAGTTATAGAAGATTATGAGATTCTAAAAGGCTAAAAATGAGAGTAGCTATCATTAATTTCCCTGGTACAAACTGCGAAAGAGATACTAAATACGCTTTTGATTTACTAGGATTTGACTCAGAGATTATCTGGCATAAACAAACAGATTTTAAGGCTGATTTAATAGTATTGCCTGGCGGATTTAGTTATGGTGATTATCTTAGAACTGCTGCTATTGCTAAGTTTAGCCCAGCAATGCAAACAGTAATAAAACACGCTAAAAACGGCGGATTGCTACTTGGAATTTGTAATGGTTTTCAGATGCTTTTAGAGAGCGGGCTTTTACCTGGCGCAATGAGAAGAAATGAAAATATGAGCTTCATTAGCAAATTTAACCATTTAAAAGTAATATCTAATAACAATAAATTCTTATCAAATTTTAACAACTCTGATCTAATAGATATCCCTTTAGCTCATGGTGAGGGCAACTACTATGCAAACAGCGATACAATTAAAAAATTATATGATGATGATTGCGTACTCTTAAAATATTGCGATAAAGATGGCAATGAGATTAGCGTAAATGGTTCAGTAGATAATATAGCTGGAATTTGCAATAAAGATAAAAATATATTTGGCCTAATGCCTCATCCAGAAAGAGCTGTAGAGAGTATTTTAGGTAGCACTGATGGAGCTAAAATGCTTAAAGGATTTCTTTGCTAAGGGCTATTTTTGCGCTTATTTTGCTAATTAGCGTAGGTTTTAGCGAGCCTACGCCATTTGGACAACGCATCACTAATGAGCAGATGCAAGGTATAGCTGATACTGATGAGGTTATAGATATTGATCCATCGTTAATTTATCAAAATATTGATCCAATTGAGTTAGTTCTCACAAGCCAAATAAAAGAAAGATCAATATATATCTATCAGCCTTTTACCTTAAATTTAACTGCTAATACAGATAAAGTTCTAGATTTTGATATGAATCTTACTATGCGCTCTACTGATATAACTTGGCTAAATCCAAAGCCGCTATGGAAAAAAAAATCCGCTGGAATTTACGAAACTACAATCCATCTAATAGCTAGTAGCGCTCAATCTAATATTGATGCTCTAACGCTCACGCTAAAAAGAAATGGAATTTTTGTTCAAAATAAAACAATAAAGCCTGATCTTCCAAAGATTAAAAATATTCAATTACGAACTAATTTTGCCAATTTTGTCGGAGAAAATTTAGAGATAAAGATGGTAAAAAGTTCAAAATTTAATGAATACTCAAATTTAACTACCATAGAACTAGCAAGTAAAAATGGAAATTTAAGTCTATTCCAAATACCAGGAGAATTTCAAAAGCAAGGTTTTGATAGCCTAAAAGGCGACTATAAAAATCAAACTGGAATTTATTTTATAATAAGTGATAATAATAAAACTAATATAAACTTTAGTTACTACGATTACACTCAAAATATTTTTAAAGAGTTAAATTTAGATATCAAAGTCCAAGATAATGATTTAAGTACTCAAGTACCACTTAATCCTAAAGAGGGTGAGTTTCGACTATATAAAGAACTTAGTATTTATATTGCAATTATATTATTTTTACTACTTTTTATCTGGAAAAAGAGTTACTACTCCTTTATTATTGCAGTAGCATTTATAGCTTACGCAATCTATGATAATAAACCTTTTAGCGAAGCAAAACTTAAAGCAAATAGTAAAATAAGAATCTTGCCTATGCCAAATTCAACTATTTTTGCTATTGCAGCTAAAGAACAAAATGTCAAAATTATTACCAAAAATGAAAATTTCACCAAAATTATCCTACAAAATGAAACTATAGGCTGGGTAGAAAATGAAAGTATTAAATAAGATAAAAAATTGGCTATACGCCATAGAAATCACCATAAGCGTAATTATCGTGGTGCTGATATTTTTCATTGCACCATCTAGTAATCTATGGATAAGGCGAAAATGGACAAAAATGCAAAGGTTTTTAATCGGTTATAAAATTGATGTAATAGGTAGCCCAGACCCACGTGCAAATATGATAATAGCTAACCATCAAAGTATGCTAGATATAATGGCACTTGAAGAAATTCATCCAGCTAATATCTGCTGGATAGCTAAAAAAGAGATTGGGGATATACCATTTTTTGGCAATATAATCAAAATACCAAAGATGATATCAGTAGATCGCAAAGACCCAAGATCGCTACCAAAAATCATAAAATTAGCCAAAGAGAGAATTAGTGAAGGTAGAGTCATAGCTATATTTCCTGAGGGTACTCGTGGAAATGGGAGTAAGATTTTGAAATTTAAAAGTGGCGCAAATATCATCGCTAATAAGCTCAATTTAGTAGTTCAACCGGTGCTTATAATTGGCTCAAGAAAGATTATAGATAGCAAAACTATTAGCGTAAATTCCGGGTCGTTTAAGGTTATCTATATGGATATTGTGGATACTAGCGATGAAAATTGGCTTGAAAATACAAGAGCAAAAATGCAAACTTTATTAGCTCAAAATTTAGATAAATAGGCTAGATATGTTAGAAAATATCATTAATTATCTAGTGAGTTTAGTCGCTGATTGGGGGTATTTGGGGATATTTTTGTTAATGGCTTTGGAGAGTAGCTTTTTCCCTTTTCCTAGTGAAGTTGTCATGATACCGGCTGGATATTTGGTATATACTGGGCAGATGAATTTATATCTAGCATTTGGTGCTGGGGCATTAGGTAGCCTTGCTGGAGCGATATTTAACTACTATTTATGCTACTTTTTTGGTAGAGCCTTTATATTAAAATATGGCAAATACATAGGAATCACAGATGAAAAGATGGCTAAATTTGAGAGATTTTTTAACAAATATGGCGAAATCTCTACATTTAATTGTCGCTTAATCCCAGGAATTAGACAATATATTAGCCTACCGGCAGGACTAGCTAAGATGAATATCTTTACTTTTAGCCTTTATACCACGCTTGGGGCGGGGATTTGGGTGGCAATTTTGATCGCTATTGGGTATTATATCGGCGATCAAAAAGAGCTTATCAAAGAGTATTTAGCTCAAATCACCATCTGTTTATTGATAGCTGTAGCTATAATTACAATTATATATCTATACATACAAAAAAGGTTTAAAAAATGATAATATACCCTCTATTTTCGATGTTTATACTACTATTTAGCGGATATGTAGCTAAAAGATTAAGAATCATCTCGGCAAATAAGGCTATTGTATTTTTGGATTTTGTTTTGTGGTTTGCCTTGCCATCTTTGATTTTTGATAAAGTCTATCATTTGGTTGTGGATTTAAATTTGATTAGTATGGTATTTGTAGGACTTATCTCATCTGTAATAGCTGCTTTTGTAGCTGTAGCAATGGGATTTATGCTTAAATTTTCAACCGCAACTTTGGCTAGTGTAGCACTCCTTAGTATGTTTGGCAATACCTTATTTATCGGAATTCCTATTGTTCAAGGATTATATGGCCAGAGTGCTTTGAGTATTGTTATTTTATTTGATCAAGTAGTTACGGCTCTGCCTATTAGCATTTTTGGGCCATTGATTTTAGGTTTTGGGACATCCCAGAAAAGCTCAATAATCCAAAATAGCCTTAAAATTATCAAATTTCCGCCATTTATCGCACTGGCTTTGGCTGTGATACTTAAAAATTTTAATCTACCTGAAATTATATTTGAGCCTTTGAAAATGCTATCTAGTAGTATGGTGCCGGTGGCTCTATTTGCTGTCGGACTTAGACTTGGATTTAATAGTATTAAAAGCTCTTATAAGGCCTGTTCTGTGGTGATCTTTGCTAAGATGATATTAGCGCCAATTATATTTCTATCAATCACTAAAATATTTGGTATAGAGCTTAGCAAAGAGTGGATAATAGGATTGATAGAAGTCGCCACTCCACCGATGGTATTAGCAAGTGCTATGATATTAAAAGCCAATCTAGATTCAAATTTAGCTATCTCAAGTGTGGCTATAGGCATGATAACTATCTTTATTACAATGCCTATTTTATACTTTGTAGCTACTTGAAGCTTTGGACTAGATTGCCCACTAGTAAATTCCATCCATCTACTAAGACAAATATCAGCAATTTAAATGGCAAAGATATCATAACAGGCGGCAACATCATCATACCCATAGCCATCAATACAGAGCTTACTACCATATCGATAACTAAAAATGGCAAATACAACAAAAACCCTATCTCAAATGCAGTTTTAAGCTCACTAATTATAAAAGCGGGTGCTGCTATAGTCAAAGGGACATCATCTATAGTTGTTGGATTAGGAAGCTGGCGAATACGATAAAATAAGGCCAAATCTTTCTCTCTAGTGTTTCGTATCATAAATTCCTTAAATGGCTTTGCCCCTTTATCAAAGGCCTCTTGATAGCTGATTTGCTCATCTAAATATGGCTTTATCCCTTGCTCATAACTCTGCTTAGCCACTGGTTCCATAATAAAAAATGTAAGTATCAAAGCTATAGATATAAGCACACTTGTAGGTGGCATCTGCTGAGTACCCATAGCTTGACGCAAAAATGAAAATACAATAACCAATCGCAAAAAACTAGTCATTATAAATATCAAAGATGGCGCCAAGGCTAATATAGTTAAGACTATTAAAACATTTAAGCTAGTTACTAGTTGTTGTGGTGTATCTGGTGCGCTCAAATTAAGATTCATAGTAGGCACAGTAACCGTATCAGCACCAAAGGCAGAAGCAAAAATCAAAAATATCAAAGCCAAATATCTCAAAAAATCCCCTTTAAATAAGGATAATTCTACATTAAATTTAATTAAAGGCTAATAAAATATATTAAATTATCATTATAAATCATAGCTAACATATTGGTTTTAAGAGCCTAAAATAACTCTTAAAATAAAATAGTTTAATACTATCCTTGATAATTAGCCAACCTAAAAACCACTGACTTTTTATTGTATTTATACTTTACATACTTAACTTCGTATAAGCAATATTTATTTGACTAAAGCAACTTTTAAAACTTCAGTAATATCTTCAACACCAATTATCTCCATATTATCTCTTACTTGTTGTGGGATATCTTTTAAGTCTCGGTCATAATTTTTAAGCGGTATTATTGCTTTTTTTACTCCAGCTTTATATGCAGCAATTAGTTTCTCTTTTAAGCCGCCAATTGGTAATACCTTGCCACTTAGTGTAATCTCACCAGTCATTGCTACATCGCTATAGATTGGCGTATCGCTTAAAATTGAAGCAATTACAGTAGTCATTGTTATTCCAGCACTTGGTCCATCCTTTGGCGTAGCACCCTCTGGAACATGAATATGCAAATCATAACTATCATAAACTGCCATATCTATGCCATCTTTATCTTTTTGAATTAAATTTTTTGAAATACAAATTTCACCCTTATCTATAAGGCTTTTTACAAGGCTAAAAGCTATCGTAGCAGACTCTTTCATTACATCGCCAAGCTGACCTGTAATTTGCATAGCGCCCTTGCCTTTTATCTTTAATGCTTCAATTTTTAGCACATCTCCGCCAACTGCTGTCCAGGCTAATCCATTTGCGATACCAATCTCATTTTTGCCACTTATAACTGTGATTTCAAAAACCTTTTTATCTAGATAATTTTCTAAATTTTTAGTAGTTATAGATATCTTTTTTGTCTGTTCGCTCAATATTTCAAGCGCGGATTTACGCAAAATATCAGCTATTCTATGGCGTAAATTTCTTACCCCGCTCTCTCTAGTATAATCGCTAATTAGTAGATTTAAAGCATCCTTTTTAATTACTACCTCGCTACTTTTTAACCCATGTTTTTTAAGCTCATTAGGCCATAAATATCTCTTTGCTATCTCAAATTTTTCTTGTGGCGTATAGCTATTTAGCCAGATAAATTCCATTCTATCACGAAGTGGAGCCGGTATAGCACTAGCATCATTTGCTGTTGCTATAAATATTATCTTACTTAAATCTATATGAAAATTTAGATAATAATCTCTAAATTTACTATTTTGTTCAGGATCTAATATCTCAAGTAATACAGCAGTTGGATCACCCTTATATGAGCGTGCTACCTTGTCAATCTCATCTAATACCACCACTGGATTCATACTTTTGGCTTCGATTAGACCCTGAACAATTCGCCCAGGCATTGCCCCTATATATGTTCTGCGATGACCTCTTAACTCATTAACATCTTCAAGCCCACCAAGTGCAATTCGCACTAATTCCCTTTTTAAAGCATTTGAGATTGAGTTTGCTAAGCTTGTCTTACCAATTCCAGGAGGTCCTACAAAACATAAAATTGCTCCTTTATTATCTTCAAGTCCCCTGCTATGCAAAAGCTCCTTAAGTCCAAAATACTCCACAATTCTGCTTTTTGGCTTTTCAAGTCCAAAATGGTCGCTATCTAACTCTTTTTGAACATCTTTTACCGTGAGTTTTTTGGTACTAAATTTACCAAATGGCATATCAAGCGCCCAGTCTAAATAGCTACTAGTCATACTAGATTCTGCACTATCAGTATGCATTTTGCTTAGTTTTGAGATATTTTTTTCTATCTCTTTATAAGCATCATCACTCATAAATTTACGCCCAGCCTCAAGCTTATTTCTATACTGTGCTATTTGAGCCTCTTTATCTAAATCCATTCCTAGCTCACGCTGAATTTCTTTTAATTGCTCTTTTAAGAAATACTCTTTATTTGCCCTATCTAGCTTGGAGCTTACCTTGCTTTTTATCTCTTTTTGAAGTTTATTTGTTTCAATTTGCGCATTTAAATATTCTATGATATCTAGTATTTTTTGTTCTAAATTTAGCTGGGTAAAAAACCCATATGCTATATCCTTTTTAAGATGCAATGCACTACAAACCAAATCACAAACCCTACTAGCTTCATTGCTATCATCAATAGCACGAAGCAGATCAGGTGGAAAGAAGTGATTTAGCAAGCTTAAGCTTTTTACGCTCTCTTTTAACACATTTAGACCTGCTTCGATTTTACTTGATTCAAACTCTTCTAATCCAACGCTTTGGACTTGAGCAATTAGTGGATCGCTGCTTATAGGTTGTGTAATCTTGCCACGGCTTAATCCTTGAAATAAAATTTTCACTCTGCCATCAGGCATCGCCACACGACGCATTACATTGCCAATTACTCCATATTCATAAATAGATTCAAAATCTCTCTCTCCAGAATGTGCGAGCTTAGAACACACTACCATAACCGCACTACTATCATTAATTGCCATATCTAACGCTTTTATATTTTTTTCATCACTTAAAAATATTGGCGTAATCATAAATGGGTATAAAAATAGCTCATCTTCAACTATAATAGGTAAATTTGCCAAACTCATACTCTCTCTCCTACTCAAATGGCGTCATATACCAAGGCAATTTGGCTTTAGTTGAATTAATATCATTTAGTGGTGAAATATCAATTCTATCTTGATAAATTGCTGCTGAATCATCTTTATCTAATCTATTGTATAGTTCATAAATATCAATATTTAAATAGTATTCAGCCAGTCTAAATTTAATCAACATAGTCTCTAATAGTGGCTTATATTGAGTATTTGGATAGTTTGTTAAGAATTCATTAATCTGCAAAATACTATCTTGAATCAACTTTTGATTGCGATTTGGCTTGCTAAATGAATCAAAATTTGCTTTTATCTTTAGATATTGGATATATTCTATGCTATCTTTTGTACCATATTTTTTGATATATTCATCTAGGTAGAAGTTAGCCATCTTATACTCTCCTTCATCTACATGAGCATTTGCCATAATTACTAAAACTTGCTCTAAATACGGGCTTGCTACATGCTCACTAGCAAATGATATATAGTGCTTATCTGCTGATTCTAGGTCTGCATCTTTGATATCATTTAAAATTTGATTATACCATTGATCTGGAGTGAGATTATATAGTTCATTATCTTTTTTTGCACCACAACCTGCTAACAAAGCTAAAGACAAAGCTAAAATAGCAGATTTGAATTTTATATTCATTAATTTTCCTTCATCTGATTAAAATTTGGTGATTATAGCAATATTTTGGTAAATTTATGCGTTATAAAAAAAATTTTATAAATTACGCTCAAACCCTATGAATTTGGAACAAAAAATGCTACAATACGACAAACCCAATTTTTAAGGAGAGTAAAGTGAAATTTTCTGTTAAAAACCCTATCCCTGGATTTGAAAACATCAAAGAGGTTGAGATAACTAAAATTGATGATTTCTTTGTTAAAATGCAAGATGTAGATGGCAAAACATCTTTTACTATGATTAATCCATATGCGCTTCGCCCTGATTATGAGTTTGATATCCCAACTCCATACAAAAATCTACTTCAAATAGATGATAACTCTAAATTAGAGCTTTATGCGATTGTCGCTATCAGTAGTCCTATCGAAGAATCTACTGTGAATTTCTTAGCACCAGTACTTTGTAACACAACTGCTGCTACGCTGGCACAAATTGTCTTAGACAATCGCTACTATCCAAATTTCGGTCAAGCAGAAAAAATCAGCGCTTATGTCCAAAAACAATAAATCCTTGTAGTGGCTCGTGTGAGCCACGATATCTATGCGTTACGCCTTTTCATCTTTGGAGCTTATTTTATCAATTATTATTGTAGCTATTGCACTATCGTCGCTTCCATCAATTTTGCAAATTTCAGTTAAAAGTACAAATGATGCTATATTATCTGAGGCGGTTACAGCTAGCTATACTAAACTATCAAATATTATTGCCCATCCATGGAATGATGCTATTAGCCCTAGTTTAGCTCAGCCAATTTATTATAGTAGTGAGTTACCATTAAATTCTCTTACTAGTCGAGTAATATCTAAAATTACGCCAAATAAAATCAACACTGCCAAAAATAGCATTAATGGCTTTAATGGTGATAGTGGGCTATTAAAACCTGGAGTAGATTCAAAAAATTTATTAAATTTAGAGTATGCTATTAGTGTTGGATTTATAAATAATTTTAAATTTACTACAAATACTACAAATAATCCAACTGATGCTATTGCTATAAAGCTTACAACCAAAGCAAATACTAAGCCTATTATATTTTATAGTTATAGCTATAATATTGGCGAACCGCTAATAAGAAGCTTAATAATCCCATCGCCATGAAATTTAGCTTTATTAAATTTAACCATAAAATATCTAATTACGCCAAGTCAAATACTATTACATTTAAAAGCGCATTTAGCCTACTTGAGATGAGCTTTGTTATTGTTATTGGCGGGATTTTAGCTGGAATTATGATACAAATCTATAGCTCTTTACATACTAATTATCTACAAATATCAGCCACAAATCGACTAGAATCTACTGCTACAAATACTATGCTAATCATAAATAATTATCTTCAACAAAGCATAAAAGAGTCCATTTCCACTAGAAATGGCTCTAAAATTCAGCCACTATATAAAAGTGCGAGCGCTAGCGAATTTATCTGGTTTAGCAAAAGCTTTGAGACGCTACAAAATAGCTCTAGCTATCATCAATGGAGTGGATTTATTGATATCTTAAATATACAAACAACAAATGACACAATCACTCTGCACTCGCCACTAAGTAAATTTGATACAAGTAAAAATGATAAAGTGTTAAACAATTTAAAACTTAACGATATTAGAATTATATTTAAAGGAAGTGATGAAATATACTCAAATACGCATAAAATCATAAGTGCCAAAGATGAACTAATAACCATCAAACGACCAAATCACCCTATTTTTATAAGTGAAATTTACTATCTAACTCACGCTCTAATCTCGTTAAATTTGCAAAATAACACATTATATTTAAATGAATTTAAACTAAATAATTTAAATAAAACTATTCGTTCCAACCCAATTGCTCGCAATGTAAGTTCATTTAATATCAAACAAAGTGGCGCAAATATTATCTTTCAACTTTGCTTAAAAGAGTCAAACGGTATAGAACTTTGCAAAAGTAGTAGCCTATGAAAAAACAAACAATAAATCATTTAAAAAGTGGTTTTAGCTTGATTTTAGCAGTAGCGTTTATCATTGCTATAAGTGCCTTAGCACTAAATACCATCACGCTTAGTTCTACTGCCACTATTAGTATTAATCATCTCTACCTTCACTCTCAAGCTAAACTAATAGCCATTTCAGCTACCCAAAACGCCATTGCTCAAATTCAGCGAAATGATTTTAACCAACATTGCCCAAGTAAATTTAGTCTATTTTATCCAAATAGTAGTGATTATATTTTAAAATCTGAAGTTGTGATTATGCACTATATAGGCGGTAAAATACCTCCGGCATGTAATGATAAAATTTGGAAAGAAATTAATGCTACCACTCCAAATATAGACGCAGCTATAATGCATACCATAGTCCAAACCAATCCAAATCTAGCTATAACTCCTATAAAAATAAGCAAAATAACCACCCAAAAGCCCTAAATAAGGATACTTATGCTAAAATAACACAAATTTTTAAAGGAGAATGCTATGAATACAAGTATAGTAGGCAGACAGTTTGAATTAACTGAATCTATCAAAAGTTATTGTGATAGCGCATTTGATGCACTTAGCAAGTACAATCTAGATATAATCTCAGCTAAAGCCATAATCTCAGCTGATGAAAGAAATGGCAAAAAAGGCTTTGATGTAGAGTTTGCTATTAACTTGGCTAAAAAAGATACAATAGTAATCCGTCAAAAAGATAAAGATTTATACGCTGCAATCGATTTAGCGCTTGATAGAGCTAGCAAAGTACTTCGCAGACATCATGACAAACTAGTAACTCACAAAAATAGCGATGAACTAAAAGAGTCTAGAATCATAGTAGATGAAGTATCAATCGAAGGTGCTGATGAGATTATACCAACTGAACTTGAATTATACAAACCAATGGAAGTTGAAGAAGCTTTAACTAAATTAAAAGATAGCGGTGCGCAATTTTATGTATTTAATGATATGGATGCTAAAATGCGTGTTTTATACAAAAGAAATGATGGCAAATTTGGCCTATATTAATCATATAAAACTTTCTAAAAAAGGGGAAGTAGTCCATCTACCCCCCCCCTTTTTTTTTATTTTAATTTAATTTTATAGAGGTATATAATGGAATATTGCAGCAGATGCCTGCAGACAAATACTCGCCCGGGGGTAGTTTTTAAAAATGGAGTTTGCGGTGCGTGTTTATGGGAAGAAGAGTCTAAAATAATCAACTGGAGTGCTAGAGAGAATGAGCTAAAATCAATTGCTGAGAATGCTAAGACTAAATCCAAAGGGGCATATGATTGCGTTATTGGTGTTAGTGGCGGCAAGGATTCTACATTTCAAGCATTTTATGCTAGAGATATTTTAGGGCTTAGAGTTTTACTAGTTAATTGCGAGCCGATGGATATCACGCCAATTGGAAGAGCAAATTTTGAAAATTTAAAGCGTCATGGTTTTGAGACAATATCTATAAATCCAAATAGAAATTTAGCAAAAAAGCTGATAAAAAAAGCATTTTGGGAGTATCTAAATCCCGTAAAACCTCTTGAATACACGCTTTATGCCTCAGCATATATAATTGCTGATATGTTTAATATCCCTATGATATTACAAGGTGAGAATGCTGCTCTTACCCTAGGTGCTAAAAATAACCTACAAGATAGTAGTGGAAACGCTCTAAATATCGTAAATTCAAATACTCTTAAAGACAATCCAATAGAAATCTATATGGATGAAGAGACTGAACTAAAAGATCTATTTTTATACAAAGTTCCAGTAGATGAACTCACCAAAAAGGGCGTAACTGCTGTATGGCTAAATTATTATACAAACAAATGGAGTATGCAACATAATGCAAAATTTGCTATTGAGCGAGGTCTTAGCATATATCCTAAAGATGTCAATCCATATGACCTAGGTACATATCGCAGATGTTTTCAATTAGATACATATATGACCATTGTTAATCAATATTTTAAATATATTAAATTTGGCTTTGGACAGTGCAGCGACCATGTAGCATATGATTTAAGAAGCAAAAACATCACTAAAGATGAAGGTAAATTTTTACTTCGTGAGCTTGATGGCAAATATGGTGAATTTTATATGCAAAAGATGGCCTCTTATCTAGACTTAACACCAAGCCAAGTGTTAGAGTATTGCCAAAAATTTAGAGGCGATATGTTTGAACAATGCGAAGATGGCTGGAAGCTTAAAAACCCAATTTGGGAGCTAGAACCAATCCAAAACAAACATAATATCAAAGATATAATGAATAGACTTGGATTTTAATATAGTTTTATATTAGCTTTATTGTGGCTGTATTGCTTTATCTTTTTATTAATTTTTGATTGGCTTAGATCATTTGTTTATAATTAAATCTAATTTATAATTACGATGAACTAGTTTTTTAATGGCGTAGAAATCTACGCCTAAGAATCCAAACATCAAAATTTTTACATAAAATACAGCACAGATTTAAATTCTATGTAGATATGATTATATTTTACTCAGAATATATTTTAATATTTGTCAATAAATTATTGAGCATCTCATAATCTAAGCCAAAAATAATTCTTTTAAATTCTTATCTATTTTGTTATACTTTAAACTATTAAACAAGATAGAGTTTACGAAGAATACAGATTATAATAATATAAATTGCATTATAGGAATGATGCCCATAAGGCTAGCTTCCCTATGGTAAATTTGTCTCCATAAAAAGGTAGGATATATGTTAAAAATTGCATTTACTATAATTATATTGCTTTTATATAATTCTTATCAAAGCTTATTAGCTTTTGCCAATAAAAGCATAAGCGCAATCCCTCTAAGCTACATAATTATTTACTTTTGATAATATGCTACTATTTTTTCTACAACTTTAGCTATTTTTTCTAGTGAGTCAATCTCTAAGTGTTCATTTATACTATGTGGAGAGTAGATATTTGGCCCTATTGATGCAGCTTCTAATCCATTTTGCTTAGCGACAAATACGCCGCATTCAAGCCCAGCATGAACAGCTTGAAATTTAACCTTAGGATTATTTTCTTGCATAAATTTCAAAACAACATTAGCAAATTCACCAATTTTTGGTGTCCAAGCCCCACTTCTCTCAAAAAAGCTTACCTCAAACCCTGCTAATTTTGCTAAGCTTGCAGTCTCAAATTTAAGCCTCTCTAGCCCATCTTCACTCATCGAACGAGCAAAAAACTCTAACTCTATAACGCCATCATTACTCTTAATCCTTGATAAGTTTATACTATCACGCACTATTTTTAGATTCTCATCATAGCTTCGTACTCCTTGAGAAAAGCTATTAATTAATGCTAAGATATTATCTCCAAATTCTAATACCTCCTCTCCAACGCCAAGCTCACGCACCACTACCATATCATCACTATGTATTATCTCATCACAAATTACTATCCCTTTAGCATTTACAGGAATTGAGTTGCTACGCTCACCGCCATTAATATCTACAATTTTGCCATTATTTTTAGCAATAAATTCAGCTAATATTTTAATTGAATTTGGAATATCCTTAATAATCTCTAGTCCGCTATGACCGCCTGGTAAATTTAAGACACTTAGTTCATAAAGCCTATTATTAGTCGGCACTTTACTAGCTTTAATCCTAGCATGTATTAGCTCACCAGCAGCACAACCTATAAATACACCATCTTCATGTTCGCTATCAAGATTTAAAAGCCTACCACTTATAATGCGCCCATTAAAGCCATTTGCGCCAATCAAGCCAACCTCTTCATTAGCACTAAATAACACTTCAAGATTTTCAAATTTCTCCATCATATCCATCATAATTGCTACGCCAATTCCATTATCAGCGCCCAAGCTAGAATTTTTAGCTCGTAAAATTTTTCCATCATCTATTAACTCAATATTTGGCGCATCTCCTACACAAACCATATCATAGTGTGACTGCAAGCAAATTTTTGGCTCACCTTTAATAGCGTAGATATTATCAAATTCATCAATCCTAACGCTAAATCCACTCTTTTTAGCAAAATCAACTAGATAATCTCTAAGCTGCAAAGCATCAAAACTACAATGCGGAATAGTGCAAATTCCTTTAAATTTATCCAAGATTTCCATATTTTACTCCAAATTTTTATAAAATTATATCAAAATTAAACAAAATAATGGTAACATTATCACTATGAAAAATTTGATTATATTTGTGATTTTGGCACTATTTTTACAAGGGTGCCTTTGGATAAATAAACGGGGAATTTCAGACAAATACTACAACAGTTGTAAGGAGTATTACGATGCAGCTGGTATATATCACAAAAAGTGTGATGAGAATTTAGTAGATTGGAAAGAGATATATGAATAATAAAGCTTACGATGAGCTTTTAAAGCAAATTTTGCAGCTGCCTAGCGATAAGTGTGAACTTACATTAGATGAAAGTGTGCGGATTAATATCCCAAATTTCACTAAAGAGGTTAAAGAAATTGCAGTTGCGCTTAAGCCGTGGCGAAAAGGACCATTTAATCTAAATGAGCTTTTTATAGATAGCGAATGGAGAAGCTTTGTTAAGTTTAATATTTTAAAACCGTATCTAAATTTAAAAGGTAAAAGTATCGCAGATGTGGGGTGTAATAACGGCTATTATATGTTTAAAATGCTCGAATTTGATCCAAAAAGTATAACCGGGTTTGACCCTAGTGAGCTAGCATTTTTGCAATTTAGTTTTATTAATCACTTTATTAAAAGCGATATTGAGTTTAAAATTGCTGGTGTAGAGAGCTTGCCTGAATGCGGAAGTAAATTTGATACAATATTTTGCCTTGGAGTTTTATATCACAGAAGCGACCCAATAAAGTGCCTAAAAGAGCTAAAATCAGCAATGAATCCAGGCGGTGAGGTATTTATAGATACAATGTACATCGAGCGTGATGATGAAATGGTACTAAGCCCTAATGGTAGCTACTCTAAAATTCCAAATATTAGCTTTATTCCAAGTGTTAAAGCTCTTAAAAACTGGTGTCAAAGGGCTAAATTTAAAAGTTTTGAAATTTTAGCTACTAAGGAAACTGACTTGTTTGAACAGCGCAAAACAGAGTGGATAGATGGGCAAAGTCTTGGTGACTTTTTAGACCCAAATGATGACTCTAAGACAATAGAAGGTTATCCAGCACCAAAAAGAATTTATATAAGATTAACTTAAGGGTATATTATGAATGAGTATGATGAGAGTTTGCAAGATATTGGATTAATTGATAGTGCTGAGATTTTTCAAGGGCTTTTAAATATACCAGCTACTATAAACTCCACTTTATGCGGCGGGATAGTAGATATGAAACCAAACTATGCTAAAACTACGCTAATGACTAGCAATGAAATGGTTTTTGATGATGAAAAGCTAGTTCATGGTGGATTTATATTTGGTGCGGCTGAGTGGGCTGCGCATGTAGCTATAAATACGCTTCACTCTGTAACTATAGGCGCAAAAGTAAATCTATACGCACCAGCCAAAGTTGGCGATATGGTAGAATTTGAGGCGCACGCCTACTACGAAGAGTCTAAAAAGCGTGAGGTTAAGGTCATAGGCACAATCAAAGAGATTAAAATATTTGAAGGCACCTATCAGATAGTTGTACTAGAAGAGCATATATTTAGACTTCAGCAACGTAAAATGACAAGCGATGAATCGCAACAATAAGGCTAGTATTAACAAATCTTGATTTGTTAATAAATTTAATCCATCTTATATAGGCGCAAAAGGCTAAATTGCCTGCGCCCATCTAATTAGCGAATTTCTCTCAGCATCTAAGCTTGTTGGTTCACCATGCCCTGGGTAAATTTTATAATTTTTTAACTCTACAGCACGTTTTAGACTCTGCCTCATTAATTTACCATCACTAAAAGGAAAATCATACCGACCAATTGAATTTTTAAATATAAAATCCCCGCTAAACATCACATCACCAGCCGTTATTACACTACATCCTGGAGTATGCCCTGGGAAATGGCAAAAGGCAAATTTAACTCCACTAAAATCAAACTCTTCTCCATCGCTTACTAAAATATCAGGGTTAAATTTAGCCTGCAAAAGTCCAAACGGGTCATTTTGACACAAAAATGCATCATCTTTAGGTATATAAATATCCACACCAAATTTTGCTTTAATAGCATCACAATCATAAACATGGTCAAAATGTCCATGCGTACAAAATACCGCTAATGGATTTTTGCATACACGCTCAATCCACTCTAGCGCACCATCGCCTGGATCGATTATAATCTCTCCATCACTTAAAACTACTACATAACAATTGGTTCCATAAATCCCAAAAGCTCTTGAAATAATCTGCATTTTTACTACCTTTTTTAAGTTTTTTTTCTAATATTCTAAGATAGATTTTACCATAATCTAGATATAATTTTGTATTATTTTTAATGGATGATATTAGTGGAAAATTTTAAATTATTAGAAAATAAGCTTCTAAATTTTCTTGATTCTTACCTAAAAAGCTCTGGTGCTAAGGGTTTTGTCCTTGGACTAAGTGGCGGCTTAGACTCTGCGGTTGTGGCTACACTTTGTACCAAAGTCGCTCCTACAAAAGCACTCATAATGCCAACTTCTAGCTCAAATAAAGCAAATTTAAACGATGCTTTAGAGCTATCTAGTAAGCTAAATTTGGATTACCAAATTATTGATATTAGTGATATTTTGGCTAGTTTTTTACCTTTTAGTGATAAAAATGATAAGCTAAGAGTTGGAAATATTGCTGCTAGAATCCGCATGATTTTACTCTACGATCACTCTAGTTTGCTTAATGCACTTGTTGTTGGTACAACAAATAAAAGCGAGAAAATGCTAGGATATGGTACGATTTATGGCGATATGGCGTGCGCACTAAATCCACTAGCAAATATCTATAAAAGTGATCTCTTTGAATTTGCGAGTTACCTTGGTGTTAATCACAAAATCATAGCCAAAGCTCCAAGTGCCGATCTATGGCAAAATCAAAGCGATGAAAGTGATATCGGATATAGCTATAAAGAGATTGATAAACTGCTAAAAGCTATAGAAAATGGCGAAGATTTATCTAAATTTGATAGCGACTTTAAAAATAAAATAACTGCTAGAATCACCAAAAATAGCTTCAAACAAAAACTACCAGCAACACCAAATATATAAAATTAGGAGATTTGATGAGAGATATACCATTTTTTCGCCCGTTAATTACCGATAGAGAGCATGAACTTATCAAAGAGACCTTAGAAAAAAATGCAAACTATATGGTTGAGAATTTAGAAAATAATATAAAAGATTTCTTCGGTGCCAAACACGCTATCACCACAAATAACGGCACCGCCGCTATACACCTAAGCTTATGTGCGATGGATTTAAAGCGTGGAGATAAGATTATCTGCTCTGTTAATGCCTTTCCTAGTATCGCTCAAGTCATTAGGCATTTTGATGCTGAGCCGATCTTTGTTGATATAAATGAAGATGATTTTAATATAGACCCAAATGAGCTAGAAAAAATCCTAAAAACTCAAAAACACAAAAAATTAAAAGCCGCATTTATAACCCATGTAGCTGGTCAGAGTGCTGATATGGACGCTATATACGCCCTTGCTAATGAGTATGATATAAAGATTATTGATGATGCTAGTAGAGCGATGGGCGCTACATATAAAGGCAAATTAATAGGCAATATGAGCTCATATATGTCTTGTTTTCAGATCAATCCACAAGTCCAACACGCAGTAGCAACAACTGGTATTATAATTACAAATGATGATGAGATGGCTAGTCGTGCTAGACTAATTCGCAACCATGCTATAATCAACGATAGTTTTGATAAAGATGGCAATCTAGGCTATATGTATGATGTAATTGATATTGGGCAAAAATATGATCTAAATTCACTCTGTGCCGCATATGGAATTGCTCAGTTTGAAAAACTTGGAATGTTTATCGCACGCCGCAAGGCAATTGCAGCAATATATAATGAAGAGTTAAAAAATTGCCCACATATCACTACGCCACTAGCTAAGCGAGATCACATATATAACCAATATATTATTAAAATCGATAAAAATCGTGATAGTTTTGCTAGAGAACTAAAAGAGATGGGAATTAGCACTAGCTTGCACTACCGCCCTATGCATCTATTAAGCTACTATAAGACTAAATATCACCTACGGGTAAATGACTTTCCTAAAGCGCTTAAAACCTATCAACAAATTTTATCACTACCAATATATGCCGCACTTAGTGATGAAGAAGCGCTTTATATCTGCAATGCAGTCAAATCAGTAGCACAAAGTCGTGTTTAAACGCAAATTTCACGCTTGGCTAGAGAGATATTTTTACCAGCCAAGCGTTTTTGATATTATTGTTAGCGCCCTACTTTTACCGCTATCAGCAATTTATTATTGTATAGTTTGGATTAAATTCAAACTATCTAAGGCGCAAAAATTTCCAATCCCAATAATTAGTATTGGTAATCTAGTCCTAGGCGGAAGCGGAAAAACTCCATTAACTAAAGCAATTTTTAATGAGTTTAATCACGAATTTAAAACCTTTATAATCCTAAGAGGCTATAAAAGAGAGTCAAAAGGTATGCAAATTGTAGCACTAAATGGTGATATAAAATGTGATGTATCAACTAGTGGCGATGAGGCAATGGAATATGCTACAAATTTAAAAAATGCCAATATAATAGTCTCAAACGATCGCAAAATCGCTATTAATGAAGCCATTAATTTAGGAGCTAAGCTTATTATTTTAGATGATGGATTTGGAAAGGCTAATATTTTTAAATTTAATATTTTACTACGTCCAGCCAAAACCCCGCGACTAAATTTCACCATCCCAAGCGGAGTTTATCGCTATCCAAGTAGCTTTTATTGTCTAGCTGATTTCATCCCAAGCAGTAGCGATATAATCAAAAAAACGACTATCATAAATCCGCAGCCAAAAATGGTTTTAATGACTGCTATTGCCAACCCTTCAAGATTAGAGTTTATATTTAAAAAATGTATTGGATATGAGTTTTTTAGTGATCATCATAAATTTAATAAATTTGAGTGTGAAAGCATACTTAAAAAATATAATGCTAACTCCCTTTTAGTAACACAAAAAGACTATGTAAAAATCAAAGATTTTGGATTAAGTGTTTCAATTTTGGACTTAAAAACAACGATTTCTCCAAATTTTGCAAATAAAATCAAATTATTTATCAAAAACTACCAAAATTCAGATAAAATATATCAAACAAATCAAGAAGGAAAGATATGTTAAAAAGCAGTAGAACGGCTGAAGTCATCCTTAGTGCTTTGCCATATATCCAAAAATTTAGAGATAAAATTTTTGTTATCAAATATGGCGGAGCAGCTCAAATAGATGAGAAGTTAAAAAACAACTTCGCTAGAGATATTGTACTTTTACAGATTGTTGGCATTAAGGTTGTTTTAGTCCATGGTGGTGGCAAAACTATTAACTCATTTTTAGATAGACTTGATATTAAGAGCGAATTTATTGATGGGCTTAGGGTTACAGATGCAAACACTATGGAAGTTGTAGAGATGGCACTTAGCGGCCTAGTAAATAAAGAGATCACTAGTATGCTAAATAAGCATGGCGCAAGAGCCATAGGCGTTAGCGGCAAAGATGATAATATGCTAAGAGCTAAGGTAATGGATAATGGCAAATACGGCTTTGTAGGCGATATCACTAGCGTAGATGATAGGCTTATTAATTCTCTTTTAGATGATGGGTTGATACCAGTTATTGCGCCAATTGCTATTGGTGAAAATTACGAATCATACAATATCAACGCTGATTTGTGTGCTAGTGCGATAGCTAGTAAATTAAAAGCTAGTAAGGTTATATTTTTAAGCGATATTAGAGGCGTGTTAGATAAAGAATCAAATTTAATCGGCAAACTAGATAAAGATAGCATTGAAACACTTAAAAAAGATGGTACAATCAGCGGCGGAATGATACCTAAAATTGACGCTTGTTTAGAGTGTATTCAAAATGGCGTAGGTGCAGCCCATATAATAGATGGCAAAATTCCACACTCATTATTATTAGAAATTTTCACAGATGAAGGCATAGGGAGTATAATCAAATGAAACTTTTAAGCATAATTTTAAATCAATTCGAAGTAACAAATTTAGCCAAGGAGCTAGCAAATCATAAATGCGTAAGCCAAATTCACAATCTAAACCCGATAAATGCAAAATCGTGGGCAAACAAAGAACTAGCTGCTAATCAAGCAATGCTAGTTGTTGTCGGTAAATTTAAAAAAATCAAGGCTATTTTAGGTGAATTAGACCCAAAAATATGCGAATATCTCTCCATTGAAAAGTTAAGCGAGATAAATTCAAAACACCTAGAAACCCTCCAAGCACTAACTGCCCCAATGCTAGTAGGCACTAGACTTCAAAGTGGTGATGAATTAAACGAATCAGTAAATTTAGATACTGCATTACTAAATCCAGCAGCCAAATATGGCGGATTATATGCACCAATAAATTTACCACTAATTAGTAAAAAAGAGTTTAAAAAATTAGCTAGATTAAATTATGAAGATTTTGCGCTAGAGATTATTAAAAAATTTAACTTTAATATTAGTTTGAATAAATTCAAAAAAGCACTTAGTAGATATGAGAAGTTTGATAAAAGCGCTGTTGAGATTAAAAGAGTTCATAAAGATCTATATATTAACGAACTTTGGCACGGCCCTACAAGAGCCTTTAAAGATATGGCACTTCAGCCTTTTGGAGAGCTTTTAAGCTCTATTTCTCATGGTCAAAAACAGCTAATAATGTGTGCTACTAGCGGCGATACTGGCCCAGCTACACTAAGCTCATTTGAAAATGCTAAAGATATAAAAGTTGTCTGCCTATATCCAAAAAATGGTACCAGCGAGGTTCAAAGACTTCAAATGGTAAATCAAAAAGCACCAAATTTAAAAGTAATCGGAATTGAGGGCAACTTTGATGATGCTCAGCAAGCACTTAAAGAATTATTAAATGATAGTGAATTTAAAGCAGTTTTAGCTGAATTAGGCTACAATCTTAGTGCTGCAAATTCGGTCAATTTTGGCAGAATTTTATTTCAAATTATCTACCATATCTATGTATGTATAAGTATAAACAATAATAAAGAACCAATTGATATAATTGTTCCAAGTGGTAATTTTGGTAATGCACTTGGTGCTTACTATGCTAAAAAAATGGGCGCAAATATTGGCAGAATAAAAATTGCTTCAAATCAAAATAATATCTTAACTCAACTTTTTACTACTGGTATTTATGATTTAAATAATAAAGAGTTAATTTCAACAATCAGCCCAGCAATGGATATTTTAGTTAGTTCAAATGTTGAGAGATTGTTATTTGATAAATTTGGTGCAGTTAGAACCAAAGAGCTGATGGATAGCCTAGCAACAAATAAAAAATACGAACTAACAAACGATGAGTTAAATGTACTAAAAGCTGACTTTGATGCGGCATTTTGTACTGATGATGAGTGTATAGAAAATATCTCTAAAATGGCAAAATCAGGTATATTAATTGACCCACATACTGCTACTTGTCTAAATTTAGTTAATGATGAAAATATAACCGTGATAACTTCAACTGCTCAATGGGTTAAATTTACTCCAAGTATGATCAAAGCGCTAAAAAATAGAACCAGCACTGATGAACTTGCTGATATGCAATTACTAGCTAGCAAATATAATGTAAAGCTTCCAAAAAGTATAATCAAACTATTTAAAGAAGAGGCTATTCATACTGATATAGTCAAAAAAAATCAGATAAAATCAAATATTATAGAGTGGATAAAACAATGATAGTAATACCTGCACGACTAGCCTCTACTAGATTTGCTAATAAGATCCTTGCTGATATCGGCGGGGTTCCTATGTTTGTTAAAACTGCTCAGTTAGCTAGTAAATGCGATGATGTTGTTGTCGCTTGTGATGATGAAGATATCCTGCAAATTGCACAAAAATTTGGAATAAAAGCGATAATGACTAGTAAAGCTCATGATAGTGGCACTGATAGAATTAATGAAGCGGTCAAAAAGCTTGGACTAAAAGATGATGAGATTGTAATAAATTTACAAGCAGATGAGCCATTCTTTGAGGAGAAAAATCTAAGCAAATTTAAAGATTTTACCTCTCAAAGAATAAATGATGGTGCATTTATGACGAGTTGCTTAAAATTTGCTAGCTCAGAAGAGGCTCAAAATCCAAATTTAGTCAAGGTAATCACAGATATAAATGATTATGCTATATACTTTTCACGCTCATTAATTCCATATCCAAGAAGTCGCTGTGATCTGTATAAAGCGCATATTGGAATCTATGGTTATAGCGTTAGCACATTAGCACAGTTTTGCGCACTTACAACTAAAGAACTAGAAAACATAGAAAAGCTCGAACAGCTTCGTGCTATCTCAAGTGCTAAAAAAATTGCAATGCTAGAGATAAATAGCCAAAGCATCGGCATAGATACTATTGATGATTTACGAGTCGCTGCTAATAAATTTGGATTTAAATCTACCCTGCTATGAGTGTCATTGCCAAAGAGCTAAGATCATATCCTAAGATCTATCATAAGCTACTATTATTATACATTATCATCTTAGCCGTATATGGCTCAATGTTTGCATACTCAGGAATATTTTTTTTATTTATAAATTTTGCCATATGCTTCTTTGTATCAATGGCGCTTTATATAGATTTTAACGAACCTAAATTTGAAAAAATTATAAAATTATGGATACAGCTTAGTGCTACGTATATCATGGTATCATCTATTTTGGTTTTAGGGTGGGGTTATGGATTTGAGCTATTTTTACTTGAACTTATAGCTATTAACTACGCCTCGCCTCTTAAGAATTTAATCTTAAAAATTACGCTTCCACTATTGCAGCTTACGCTATTTATTATTTTATATTTTACCTTTAGCGGACTTGATGTAAACTATGGCTCTGAGACTATTAAACATATTAGTTTTATCTTTTGTTTTTGTATGATTGCGGTGAAATTTTTTGTATTACAAGATAACACTAACACCATCTCGACTCTTGATATAATTGCTACACAAAAGCAAAATATCAGCTATAAAAACATTGCTGAGATTGACTATCTAACTGGTCTTTATAATAGAGCACCAATGAATGAAATTATCTCTAAGCATTTTAAAATGCTCTCAAATCATCAAATTCGTTCTTTAGCTATCATTTTATGCGATATAGACAACTTTAAAAATGTAAATGATACTTATGGACATATCTTTGGAGATATTGTTTTATCAAAAGTTGCTGAGATTTTAAATATTAAAATATCTAAATTTGGTAAAATTTGCCGCTGGGGTGGTGAGGAGTTTTTAGCTATTATTCCAGCACAAAACTTCAAAAAGTGTATCCAAATCGCAGAATCAGCCAGAATCGCTATCCATAGCGCTAACCCTGATAAGGTTCCTATCAGCGCAACATTTGGACTACTATATATAGAAGACCCAATAGAGATAAACCAAGCAATTAGCATAGCTGATAACCTACTCTATCGTGGTAAAAATCAAGGCAAAAACCAAGTTGTATCGGAAAAATATGAACCTAATCAAAGATAACCTAACCTTTAATTTTAAATTTATAATAACTCTATTTTTAGTTGTAACACTTCTATATTCTATAGTATTTTATCTAATTGGTATGAGTGAACTATCAGTTATATCATTTCTTGGAATTTTTATCTATTTTATCTCACTTAAGGCTATAGATGATAATAATTATGATAGAGCATTTTTCTTAGCACATCTTCATATAGTAATCTCATCGATGCTTGCTACTACTATACTTGGATGGGATTATGGATTTTACCTTATTATTATTGCAATTGCTTCGACTACATATCTAAATATTTTTAGAAAACGTATCATAAACTATCTATTAGCTGGATTTGATTTTATTGGTTTTATAATTGTCTATATGATCTCAAATGTATATTTTCCAAAAGAGCCAGGCGACTTTTCACAAATATTTTATCTTAGCAATCTTACTTTTTTATTGTTTTTGTTTATGATAATTTTTAAAATTTACAATACTGTAAATCAGATAAATATCAAAGAACTTCACAAGCACAAAAATGAATTACGAACTGCTTCACAAACAGATCATCTAACTGGTCTAATTAATAAACGAGCTTTACACTCTATTTTAACTAAAAAAAATAATAAAACAATTACAATTGCTATGTGTGATATTGATAATTTTAAAAGTATAAATGATAAATTTGGTCATAACATCGGTGATGAGGTTCTAAAAACTTTAGCTCAAATATTTACAGATAACGCTAATAAATCTGATATAGTCTGTCGCTGGGGTGGCGAAGAATTTGTCATTGTAGCTACAAATACTAGTAGAGTAAACTTTATTACTCAAATTCAAAATATCAGATTTATCATAAATAAAACACCAGTTAAAGTCTCTACCGATAGCTCAATTCACTTTACTGTGACATTTGGGATTTCTGATAGTGGAACTGACTCAGACAAGCTCACTGACCAAGCTGATAAACGCCTATATAAAGGCAAACGTAGCGTCAAAAACTGTATAATTACAAAATAACCATACATTTTAATTCTATTTTACGATCGTATGTAAGCTATAAAACATTGTAGTCAATTTATAAATGTATAAATTTAAAACTTTTATTATTTGATTGATAACTATTTTTTATTAATTTTATAAGAAAGTTTAGTATAAATTTGAACTTATCTTTGTAAAATTATCTATATTTATAGTAATTTTACATTCTAGATAAGTTCAAAAATATTATTCCAAAGCTAAGCTTTATAAGGTTATTTTTTCATACTACCTGTTTTGTTGAATCTATCATGCCAGCTTAAAGCTTCGCTTAATATATGTGGCGTGTGGCCTGGTTTTGGCTGAGCGCACGCTCTATCGAAGTAGTCTTGTAGCATATCTCTATAATCTGGATGAGCTATAGCTATCATTTTTTGCGCTCTCTCTCTTGGGCTACAACCTCTTAAATCAGCATATCCATACTCGGTTACTACCACCATAGTATCATGCTCAGTGTGATCTATATGGCTCACAAAAGGCACAATAGCTGATATCGCCCCACCCTTTGCTACTGAAGGGGTTAAAAACAGAGATAGATAGCCATTTCTAGCAAAATCCCCGCTACCGCCGATTCCGTTCATCATCTGCGTACCCATAACATTAGTTGAGTTTATATTGCCATAGATATCGGCTTCTAGCATACCATTCATAGCTACAACCCCAAGGCGTCTTACTAATTCTGGGCTATTTGATATCTCTTGTGGGCGAAGAATTATATGCTCTTTATAGAAATCAACATTTTTTCTAAATTCCTCCACAGCAGTTGGACTAAGTGAGAGAGCTGAAGCTGAAGCTAGATCGACGGTGCCATCTTTTACAAGGTCTAGCATACCATCTTGGATAACTTCTGAGTAGCACTCAAGTCCTTTATATCCAGCCTTGCTAAGAGCAGCTAAAACAGCGTTAGCTACATTACCGATACCACTTTGAAGTGGTAGCAATTTACCCTTTGGTAATCTACCAGCAGCCTCTTCGGCAGCGAAAAATTTAGCCACATTATCACCAATGGCTATTGAAACCTCATCAAGTGGAGTAAATCTATTTAGCCTATCTTCAGTAGAGCTTAATACCACACCTACAACCTTATCAAAATCCACGCTCATATATGGAGTTCCTATGCGATCTCTAGCAGTTTTAAGTGGAATTGGTTCACGAAATGGCGGTTTGGCTTGGACATATATATCATGAAATCCCTCTAGCTCTTTTGGTTGATGGATATTTAACTCCAAAATCACCTTTTTAGCAGCATTTAACCAAGCTTGGTTATTGCCTACTGAGGTGGTAGGGATTAATTTGCCATCTTCTGTGATACCTGAAATTTCAATCACAGCAAAATCCATATCACCAAAATACCCACACTCTACTTGCCACGCAAGAGATGAGAGATGGACATCTAAATATCTAGTTTCACCAGCATTAATACGGCCTCTCATATTTGGGTCTGTATTAAATGGAGTTCTAAACTCAACACAATTAGCCTTAGCCAAAATACCATCTAAATCCACATCAGTACTAGCACCAGAATATATACTAATCTTATATTCTTGACCAGCTTCATGTAGCTTTTGAGCTCTATTGGCAATTGCGATTGGGATATATAGAGGGCTTCCAGCGCCAACAAATCCACTAAATCCGATTTGAGCCTTATGCGGGATGAGAGCTGCTGCTTCATCTGCTTTGATAACCTTAGATAGATATCTAGCGTCTTTGATACGACTAGTATCATTTATAGTATTGTCAATCATTTTTATCCTTTAATTAAAATTTAGCTTGATTATAAGCAAAATTTCTATAATTTCTCTTATAATATTAATAGTAGAAATTTATTTTAAGAAAAATTTAAAATTTAAATTAAAGGCTTTACCATACCAGCCTCGGCTAAAAAACAGCTTGGCTGATACTCGACTTTTCTTATCTTGTCATATTTGGCATAGCTTAGCACCAATTCATCCTTTGCCCTTGTGACAGCGACATAAAATAGCCTTCTTTCTTCTTCTATATCACTCATTAATCTTGAATTTGGAAATCTACCTTGAGCTAGATCCACTACAAAAACAAGGCTAAACTCAAGCCCCTTACTAGCATGGATTGTGAGCAAATTCACCCCTTCGCCCTCGCTCATTTCGCTTTTGCCAAGGGTTAAAAAGTTGTAAAAATTATCAATATTATTGTGTCTTTTACTAATCTCTAAAAGCACCTTAGCCTTAGATATTATCCGCTCTATTGCGTTGCTTTTAAGCTCGTTATCTATATTGCCATTTTTTAGGGTTGCTCTTTTGGTTGCTAAGATATCAACTATAATATTATAAATTTGAGATTTTATCACCTTATCTATAATTTGATATGGTGAGCTATTTTTATCTAAATTCACTATCAAATTCCTAAGCTCATACAAAAATATCGCACCATTTTGATTTAAATTTGAGTAGTTTAAAACAGGAGATTTCATAAACTCATCATCAAATCCAAGCTCACAAAATCTATTTGATGGCATAAATTCACTAAAATCATCAAATAACCCAAGCTGATGATTATGCCTTTTGGGGGCTAATTTAGCGCTATTTTTATCCGGATTTATAAGGCCTTTTATGATGCTACCATCCCCAGATGAGATTAAAATTTCAAAAATCTCCTTAGCATGAGCGTTGCCAACTCCTTTAGCATACTCTAAAATATGTATAAATGACATAATATCTTTAGGATTTACCAAAATCGATATCAAATCTATAAGCGCCTTAATCTCACGAGACTCAAAAAAGCTCACTCCACCTTTTCTTTTACAGCTTATGCCATACTCTTTTAAGGCTATCTCTAGTCCATCAGCACTTGAGTTATTACGAAAAATTATAGCGATATCATTTTTATTATATCTGCTATTTGAGATTAACTCTGCTACTGCGTTATACTGGATAAAAAGCTCATCATAAACAAGCAAAATAGGCGATTTAAACTCCCCCTCACGGCTTACTTCAAACGATTTAGGATATAATCTAGGATTATTAGATATAACTTTATTTGCCAAGGCTAGGATTTTAGCACTTGAGCGGTAATTTGTATTTAATGAAAATATATTAGCATCCAAATATCTATCTTTAAAGCTACCAATTATCCCTATATTTGCCCCATTAAAAGCATAAATACTCTGGTCAAAATCCCCCACGCAAAATAGACTTTTGGTATTAAAAGCATCTATGAGTGAGCCTTGAAGTGAATTTGTATCTTGATACTCATCAACCAAAATTTCATCAAAATAAATTCTAGCACCCTTTTTAAGCTCATCTCTCATCTTTATTAATAGATCATTGAAATCAGCATAGTTAAAATTGCTCTTAGTCTCTTCAAACTCACGCAAAATATCATCATAAATTTCAGCAAATTCCACCTGATCTGGATAATTAACACTAAACCAATCTACAAAGCTCTCGCCACCTACACAGCTATTACAAAATAAAGAGTATATATCATACAAATACGCCCCGCTATATCCTTTAATATCGCTAATTCTATAAAATTGTCTTCTATCTGTGATACTCTTTAATAGTGTTTTTAACTCGCTAGGTTGCTTTAAAATCACCCCTTTATCAAGGGATTTTAGAAGTGAATTTGATACAGAGTGAAATGTCCCGGCTGTGATTTGAGATACTATATCACTATCAAAGTAACGCCCCAATCTCTCTATCATCTCACTAGCGGCTTTATTGGTAAATGTTAATAACAAAATTTTATTAGCCTTTATCCCTGAATTTAGAAGATGAGCTATCCTAGCTACAATTGTGCTTGTTTTACCTGTTCCAGCGCTAGCTATGATGAGATTATGCCCCATAGACGCTGTGGCTGCTCTATACTGCTCTTTATTTAGCTTTGAAAGTGGCATTATTTAGCCTTATTAGAGCGATCAATTGCTTTTGTATGCGCTTCATAAGTAGAGCTAAATATATGAGCACCTGTGCTTTTATCCCTTACAAAATATAGATAGTTTGTCTTTTTAGGGAAAATTGCTGCTTTTATCGCATCGAAACTAACATTACAAACAGCATTTGGTGGTAGCCCTGCGTATTTATATGTGTTATACCTAGTGTTGTCTTTGGCTATTCTTTGTGGGGTGATCTTCTCGTGAGAATATAGATCATAATTTAGCGTACCATCCATTTGGAGTTTCATACCAATTTTTAACCTATTGTATATAACAGAAGCTACTAAAGCCATCTCGTCTTTGTTAGCAGCCTCTTTTTGCACTATAGAAGCTACAGTGATAAACTCATACCATCGTCTCTCATCCCATTCGCCAAAAATCTTTCTACTTAGGCTCTCATGCTGTTTTTTAGATGTGTTAATTAGATAATAAACTAAATGTGCCTCCCCAATTCCAACTGGAACTTTATATGTCTCAGGGATTAAAAACCCCTCTTTTATAGGTGCATTTTCTAAGTAGCTTTTCATTAATTCATTATAATTTAGCCCTAAATTTTTAGAAATTTCATAGAAAAAATATGCTGTAGTTTCACCAGGAATGAGTGTAATATCTCTCATTGCAGCTTTAGCAGTTGTAAGCTTATACAAAAAATCAAATTTGCTAAGGCTAGTCTGCCCAATTTCAATCCATCCAGATTGTGGAAATCCCATCAAAACTAAAATATATTTATCAAATTCATCAACCTTAAAATTTAGCTTAGCTAAATAAGATATAATTTCGCCTACACTTCCCTTTGGTAAATATACCGCCTTGCTGGTATTCATCGTTTGAGATAGTGAAGCAAAAATCGATAGGAAAAATATGAGTACAATTTCACAAATGATAAACAAAAACCGCTTTTTAGCTCTGTTTTTAATGCTATTTATTTCCATTTTTGTTGCCCTTTTTATATGGTTAAAAATTGGTATAAAGATAGAAAGTTTAAATTTTAGCCAATTTAAAATTTCGCAATTATATATAAAATTAGATAACAAAATTACACTAAGAGTAAAAAATATCGATATTTTACCATTAACTAATGAAAAAAATAACACTAAACCATCCTTAGAACTTTTACATTATCTAAGCTGGATTGATATGCTTTTTGAGACAATTGAACTTACAAATATTACAAATGGTGAGTATAAATCATACTTTATCTATGCTGATAATAAATTTAATCTAAATAATAAAGATTTATATATAAATGCAAATTTTGCTAGACAAAATCACAATCTAAATGTTGCCGTAAATGAGATTAAATTAAAAGATTTTAACACTACAATTAATGGATATTTAGAGCTAAATTTCTATAATGATAGACATAAATTTAGTGGAAAATTTAACTCCTATGAGCTTAGCGGAAATCTAGGACTAAACATAGAAAATGATATTTTAACCTATGAACTTAGCGATGTGAGTGCTAGTACTATTGAGCAGTTTATGAACGCTTTAGCTAATATTACTGGGCTTGATAATGAGATTAAAAACTGGATTTATGGGTATATAAAAGCTAAAGATTATAGGGTTGAGATTTTACGTGGTAAATTTGATTTAAACTCCAATGATCCGCTAATCTCTAAGCTCTATGGTAAAGCTACAGCAGTATCACCAGTAGTAAAATTTCACCCAAATCTCCCAGCAGCCACTGCTAGTAGCGTAGATGTGATATTTGAGAATTCTGGACTTAAATTTGATATAAAAGATCCAAAATATCAAGGTTCTAGCGCTATAATAAATTTAAGCATAAATGAGTTAATTAATAAACCAAATTTAATACTAGATATTTATACTAAAACATTATATAGTAATGATATAAATAATATACTAAAAGCCTACAATATAAATATCCCAATCACGCAAAATAGTGGCAATATGAATGCAAAGCTTCGCTTAATCATAGACCTAAGCAATATAATTGTAAAAGCTAATGGGGAGTTTATACTTGATGGCGATATTGATATCTCTGGGGCAAAATTTAATACCAATCATGCTAAAATAATTTTAAAAAACGATAAACTCACCATAGAAAATAGCCATGTAAAAAATAGTATTTTTGATGCAAATTTTAGTGCTTTTATTGATGCAAATACACAACAAGCATGGTTTGATACTAAATTTAATTCTATTGCTATTCCAAATCTACTTGATATTAAAAATCTAGATGATAATATCACACTCGAATTTAGCAAAGCCCCAAAAATCAACTCCAAAACTTTAGGATATGAACTAAATATTACCAATCCAATTACGCTAAATATACCTAGCATAGAACCGCTTAAGCCCTACTCTACGCTTATAAATGATTTAAATATCACTAAAGCTGCAATTAACATCACAACTAATAATTTTATAGATATCAATGCAAGAGTTAATGATGCTAAATTTAATATTCCAATGCTAGCTAAAAAGGATGGAAATTACACCGATGATAACTTTACCATTAATGTTAGCAATATTATTAATGTAAAAAGCGATAGTGGCATAGTAGAGGCTAGCATAATTAATGATGAGGTAAATATATTTTTAAATTCAGCCAAAATTACTATAAATTCTAATGCTGCCAAAGGTGATTTTGATAAAAATCTAAACTTTATAGCCAATGATACTATATTAAATATAGCTGATGTTAATAAAAGTGTATCATTTGATCATTTTAGCGGAAATAAAACTAGCGATACTATTAAATTTGATGGGGAATTTGATGGAGGATATATATCTATTACTGAAGGTAAAGGTATATTAAAGATAAAAGGAAATGGTATATCAGCTACAGCTGTCAATGATATTTTAGATTTAAATACATTTAGCGAAGGGGTTTTTGGATTAAAAGTTATGGGAAAAAATAGCAAAAATTTCAAAGCTGACCTAGAATTAAAAGATACATATCTAAAAGATTATAAAATTTACAATCAACTTCTAGCATTTTTAGACTCTATTCCGAGCTTGCTTATTTTTAAGGTACCTGATTTTAATAATAAAGGCTTTAGTGTTAAAGATGGAATTATAAGGATTGGACGAATCGATGATAATCTAACAATTCATGCTATTGATATCGAAGGTGCAACCGCTGATATAATTGGCAATGGAACGATAAATCTAGCCACAAATGTCATTGATATAACTTTGGAATTAAAATTATTAAAAGATGCTAGCTCAATCATTGATAAAATTCCATTAGTCAACCACATACTATTAGGCAAAGATAAAAGCATATCTACAATTATAAAAATTAGCGGAACAATTGATGAGCCAATTATTAAAACACAAGTAGTGACTGATGTCTTAAAAACCCCATTTAGTATAATCAAAAATACACTAACCTTACCATTTGTGATTTTTGAATGATGATTAAATTTAGTTAGTTATAATATCAAGACAAAGGAGAAAATATGCAAAAACATCAATTTCAAACACAAGTGAGCGATCTTTTAAATTTAATGATCCACTCACTCTACTCTAATAAAGAGATATTCTTAAGAGAGTTAATCTCAAACGCAAGCGACGCACTAGATAAGCTAAATTATCTATGCTTAACTAATGATGATTATAAATCACTTCAATACACCCCTAGAATTGATATCAAACTAGATAAAGAGGCCAAAACATTAGTAATCACAGATAATGGCATAGGCATGGATGAAGATGATCTAATCAACAATCTAGGTACCATCGCAAGAAGTGGAACAAAAGGCTTTATAGAATCTATGAGCGGAGATGCGAAAAAAGATAGCTCATTAATAGGTCAATTTGGGGTTGGATTTTACTCAGCATTTATGGTGGCAAACAAAATAGAAGTTATCAGTCGCAAAGCCCTAAGTAGCGATGCATATAAATGGAGTAGCGATACAAATGGATATGAAATTTCAAAATCCACGCTAGATAGCTACGGCACACAGATCACTCTATACCTTAATGATGATGAGTTTACAGATAGTTTTAGAATAGAAAATATCATTACAAAATACTCAAATCACATTCCATATCCTATCTATATGGATAGAGATGAGTGGGTAGCCCCACAAGATGAGAACAAAGAGGGGCATTATGAGAGCAAAAACTCTCAAATCAATAAAGCAAGCGCCCTATGGAGAATGAGTAAATCTACTTTAAAAGATAGCGATTACAATGACTTTTATAAGCAAATAAGCCACGATAGTAGCGATCCACTACTCCATATCCATACAAAAGCAGAGGGCAAAATAGAGTATTCTACCCTATTTTATATCCCATCAACTCAACCATTTGATCTATTTAGAGTAGATTATCAAAGTGGTGTAAAACTCTATGTTAAGCGTGTATTTATCACTGATGACGCTAAAGAGCTTCTACCGCCATATCTTAGATTTGTGCGTGGGGTTATGGATGTAGAAGATATCCCATTAAATGTAAGCCGTGAAATTTTACAAGAGAATAAAATTCTAACCGCAGTCAAAGACCAAAGCGTCAAAAAAATCCTAAGCGAATTAGAAAAACTACTAAATAACGATAAAGAAAAATACTCCAAGCTCTACTCTCTTTTTGGTAATGTTATCAAAGAGGGCCTATATGGATTTAATGCTAATAAAGATAATATCTTAAATTTATGCCTATTTAAATCCACTCTAAACGACAAGCCAATCACGCTAAAAGAGTATAAAGCCGCAATGAAAGAAGATCAAAAATCGATATATTATATCAGCGGCCAAAATGAGAGTATGCTACGAAACTCACCACTTTTAGAAGGGTTTAAATCCAAAGGGATAAATGTCCTAATCTGTGATGAAGAGATAGATACAATAGTCTTGCCTATGGTAAATGAGTATGACTCCACACCATTTAAGAGCATAAATAGCTCTGATATAGATAGCGAGATAACTAGCAGTGAAATTTCAACTAGTGATGAGACAAACGCCCTAATAAGCAAAATCAAAGAGATCTTAAAAGATGAAGTCAAAGATGTCAAAATATCAAATCGCCTAAGCGACTCCGTAGCGTGCCTAATCTATGACAAAAACGACCCAGATTATGCTATGCAAACTTTATTAAAACAGATGGGTCAAGAAGCACCAAAAATCAAGCCAATCTTAGAGATCAATCCAAATCACGAAATCATCACCAAATTAGCTAATAACGAATTGATGATAAACGATGTTGCTATATTAATCCTAAATATGGCTAAAATCAGCGAAGGTATGAGCATAGAAAATCCAAGCGAATTTAGCTCTAAACTCGCTAAAATTATATCCAAAGCTCTATAAATTTACTCTGCCCTACTCTGGGCAGAGATACTCTATCAAACTGAAATTTATAAATAAATTTAATTATAATGTTACGATTATACACACCCAAACGATTTTTTAAACAATTTTTATAATTTATCTTAAATTTAATAATAATTTACGCTAAAATTAAATTTCACAAAATTTTTATCGATAGGAGTCTGTATGCAATGGACACAGATATATGATCCACTTGGCAATATATGGCTAAGTGCGTTTGTGGCGTTTTTGCCAATTTTATGTTTTTTGGTTTCGCTTTTAGTTTTTAAGCTAAAAGGCTATATGGCTGCTTTTTTAACAGTTATTTTGGCTTCTGTTTTGGCATTATTTGTATATGATATGCCTTTTTCTCTCATCGGTGCTAGCTTCGTTCAAGGCTTCGCTCAAGGTATGTGGCCTATCGCTTGGATTATCATCGCTGCGATATTCTTATACAAACTTTCAGTCAAATCAGGCTCATTTGAAGTTATCAAACAAAGCGTTATTAGCATTACTCCAGATCACAGAATTCAAGTTATCTTAATTGGATTTTGTTTTGGCTCATTCTTAGAAGGTGCTATCGGTTTTGGTGGCCCAGTTGCTATCACTGCTGCGCTTTTAGTTGGTCTTGGACTTAAGCCTTTGTATGCTGCTGGATTGTGTCTTATAGCTAATACTGCTCCTGTTGCCTTTGGTGCGGTTGGTATTCCTATTATTGCGATGGCGAATTTAGTTGGTGTAGAACAATATGAAGTCTCAGCTATGGTTGGTAGAATGCTAGTTCCACTTAGCCTTACTGTTCCATTTTTCATTGTATTTTTAATGGATGGATTTAAAGGCGTTAAAGAGACATTTCCAGCAATTTTAGTAGCTGCAATTAGCTTTACTGCTACACAATTTATTAGCTCAAACTACCTTGGTGCCGAGCTTCCTGATATTGTTTCTGCTGTTGTATCCCTTATTTGTACTACTGCATTTTTGAAAATTTGGAAACCATCTAATATATTTAGACTTGATGACCAAACAGACTTTACAAGCAAAACCGAACTTAGTAACGGCCAAATATTCAAAGCTTGGCTACCATTTATCCTATTAATCGCTTGTATAATTCTATGGACTCAACCATGGTTTAAAGCACTATTTGCTAAAGGTGGGGTATTTGATTACACAGTTGTAACCTTAGCTGCTAATAATGTAGGCACAAGCATAGTTGATGCTACTGGTAAGGCTATTGGGTTAAATTTAAATATCAGCTTTGTAGGCCTTCAAGCTGGTACTGCTATATTACTAGCTGCTTTCTTATCAATTTGGTTTTTAAAAATCAAAGCCAACGACGCCGCAGATTGCTTCTGGGATACACTAAAAGAGATGGCGATTCCTTGTATTACAATCGGTCTTGTTGTATCATTTGCCTTTATCGCTAAAAACGCTGCTATGAGTACAACTCTAGGTCTTGCCTTTGCTCAAACTGGCGATGCTTTTGCCTTCTTTAGCCCTGTGATTGGTTGGATAGGCGTATTCTTAACAGGTTCAGATACAAGCTCAAATCTTCTATTTGGCCCACTTCAACAAGTTAGCGCTAGAGAGCTTGGTGTTGGTGAAGCACTATTTTTGGCAGCTAACTCTGTTGGTGGTGTCGTAGGTAAGATGATAAGCCCACAAAGTATCGCTATAGCGTGCGCTGCTGTTGGTTTAGTAGGTCGTGAGAGTGAGCTATTTAAATTCACACTTAAATACTCAGTTGCTTTCATTATCTTAATTGGTATTTGGACTTTAATCATCGCATTCTTTATGCAAGGAATTATCCCAGATATCGTACTTAAGGGTTAATATCTATGAGAAAAGTATATTTTTTCGCTACTTGCCTTGGTAGTGCTGCTATGCAAGATAGCGTTTTAAATGCTATTAAACTTCTACGCCGCCAGGGCGTGGAGGTGATTTTCAAAAAAAATCAAACCTGTTGCTCTCAACCATCTTTTAATAGCGGATATTTTGATGAAAGTAGAGCTGTAGCTATGCATAATATAAATTTATTTGATGAAGATATCCCGATTATCGTTCCTAGTGGCTCTTGCGCTGGTATGATGGGGCATGATTATTTAGAGCTTTTTGAAGGAAGTAGCGAATTTGACAAGGTTCAAAAATTCGCCGCTAGGGTATATGATCTAAGTCAATACTTAGATGAAATTCTAAAAGTAGATTACCAAGATAAAGGCGATAAAATCAAAGTCGCATGGCACTCTAATTGTCACGCTTTAAGAGTGGCTAAAAGCGTAGAATCTAGCAAAAATTTAATCCGCAAACTATCAAATGTAGAGTTAATCGAGCTTGAACATGAAGAGGAGTGCTGTGGTTTTGGTGGGACATTCTCAATCAAAGAGAGCGATATCTCAAACGCAATGGCACTAGCCAAAATAGAAGATATCAAAAATACAGGTGCTAGCTACTTGATAAGTGGCGATGGTGGTTGCTTATTAAACATTTCAGGTACAATGAAACGAAATGGCGTAGATATCAAATGTCTTCATCTATATGATTTTTTGATTAAACGCTTAGAAGGAGTATCCCTATGAGTAAAAAAATGCCACACGAACAAATCGTAAAAATCAAGCTTGGCGATACTCAATTAAGACAAAATCTCACAATTGCTATGCACACCTTACAAAAAAACCGCCTAAATGTGATAAATGCGAAATTCAATAATTGGCAAGGATTAAGAGATAAGGCTAAAAAAGCTAAAAATAACGCCCTAATGTCTCTTAGTGATAGACTAATCGAATTCGAAAAAAACGCCACAAAAAACGGCATTAAAGTCCATTGGGCTAGCTCAGCTACTGATGCTTGTGAGATAATATATGAGTTAATGCGCCAAAACAATATCAAAAAGATATTAAAAGGCAAATCTATGGCTAGTGAAGAGATAGGATTAAATCACTATCTAGCTAATAAGGGATTAAATGCTATTGAGACTGACCTTGGTGAGCTAATAATACAATTAAATGATGAAGCTCCAGTCCATATAGTCGTCCCAGCAATCCATAAAAATCGCAATGAAATAGGCAAAATTTTTCAAGAAAAATTAGGCTCAAATTTAGAAAGCGAACCAGAAAAGCTAAATCAAATAGCTAGAAAACATTTAAGAGATCAGTTTGAAGGCTTAGAGATGGGGCTTAGTGGTGTGAATTTCGCTATGTCTAAAGAGGGTGCATTTTGGTTAATTGAAAATGAAGGAAATGGTAGAATGTGTACTACCGCTCCTAAAATTCATGTTGCACTTTGTGGGATTGAGAAGGTTATGGAGAGCTTTGAAGATGCTGCTACTATGGTTCATCTACTCACACCATCAGCCACAGGACAATTCATCCCTACATATAACAACATAATCACAGCTCCAAGAAATGATGAATTTGATGGGCCAAAAGAGGTTCATTTGATACTATTTGATCATCACAGAAGTGATATGCTAGCTCATCATGACTACTATGAAGCTCTTAGATGTATTAGATGTGGGGCGTGTATGAATTTCTGCCCTGTATATGACAAAATCGGCGGCCATAGCTATCAAACTATCTATCCAGGGCCTATTGGCGAGGTTATTAGTCCAAATATATTTGGCATGAAAGCAACCGGCGATATACTTACATTTTGTTCGCTTTGTGGTAGATGTAGTGAGGTTTGCCCTGTTAGAATCCCGCTAGCTGATCTAATTAGAAAGCTAAGAGCAAATAAAGTTGGCCAAGGCAAAAATCCACCACTTAGCACACAAAATAGCCATAAAAATAGAGCCGAAGCCTTTGCAATGAAGCAGTTTGCTAAGATCGCTACAAATGGTGCTTTATGGAGATTTAGCCTTAGTAAAACTCATCTATTTAACTCAGTTTTACATAAATTCCAAAACTCAATCCCAGTTATAAAAAGCTGGAGCCAATACAAAGAGCTACCACAGATTAAAAAAGATCTATATAAAGAGCTTGAAAATATGGAAGGAGTTCGCTATGAATAGAATAGATGAAATTTCAGCTAAATCCAAAGAGATGATCCTTTCTCGCTTAAAAGATAGCCATAAAATCACAGGCCATGAATCCACTCCTAGCATAGATCCAGTAGAGCATATCCAAACTACTGATAATGCTCTTGCTGAAATGAAGCAAAAAATGAGCGATAACAAATATATCGTCCATGAGTGTGAGCCATCAGCTCTAGAAGATACGATAAATGAGATTGTAGCTAGCTATGGATACAAAAAAATGATCTATGGAAGTGGGTTGAATTTAAATTTAGATAAGATTAAAGCTGATCAAAAAATCTGCTTCGATAAGCCTATAGAGGAGCTAAGAAGCGATGTATTTCATAGTGAGTTCTCTATAGTTCATGCCGAATACGGCGTCAGCTCTCATGGCGTCGCATTGCTAAAATCTAGCCAAGCTCAACCTAGAATGCTAAGCCTAGCTCCAAATCTTTGTATAGTTTTACTTAAAAAAGATAGAGTCAAAAACTCACTAGTAAGCGCTCTAAACGCTCTAAAAGTCGATCAAAACGGCAAATTACCAAGTAATATTTTATTTATCGCTGGGCCATCTAGGACAGCTGATATAGAGCTTATAACCGTCTTTGGCGTTCATGGCTCACAAAAAGCACATTTAATTTTATATTAAAATCGCATGGAGACTCTCTCCATGCCAATTATCTATCTTTAAAATCTCTTAAAATAACTCTAAATTTAGTTTGATTATCACCGCTTTCACACTCGATACTAAGACCAAGCTCATCACAATATCGCTTAACCAAGCTAAGCCCAATCCCAAAGCCGCCATTTTGCGTATCAAAACGGCTGAATTTATCATAGATTTTGTCTATATTCTCTTTAGAGATAGTAGCTCCAAAATTGATTATCTCAAAGCTATTTTGGTCTAAATTGATAATAATTTTGGAATTTTTGTTACTATATTTTATCGCATTTGATATGAGATTATCTAATATTTTACCAACTTTTTGTATATCGCTAGATAGCTCAAAAGAGTTAGAATTAATCTCAAATTTAAGCCCCTTTGAATTAGCTGAAAGCTCAAATAGCTTAATGCGACTCTCAAGCAGAGTTTGGATATTAAATTTACTAATAACATTTGGATTATTCTTTAAATTCAAAGCCAAATCATTATAAATTCCACTTAGAGTTTTGGCTGCTATTTTAATATTTTCTAAATATTTTGGCGGATTTTTATCAAACATCTCACTACTCATAAGTATCACGCTCAAAGGGGTATTAATCTCATGCGTAGTATCTGTGATAAAGTTATTGAGCGCTTTTATCTGCGCCAAAAGCGGCAAATACGCAAGCTTAACCAAAACAAAAGCAATAAGCCCGACCAAAACAAAAACCGCCCCAGCTATAAGCCACACACGCCAAAAAAGCTGATTTATATCCTTAATAGTATCTTCGCTTTTTAACTCTACAAATAGCTCTATTGTTCGCCTTTTTGAGTGGATATTCTCTCTCATATACAAAGCATCTAAACCTTCATAAAATTTGCCTTTAAATTTCGGCGTATCAAAGCTTTTATAGATATATTTATCTGTTTTGATATTATAAAAATTAATTGGATAAAAGGATTTTAATTTCATTATATTATCTATATTATTATTTAAGCGAAGTATATACTCAAGCTCTTTAGCAAAGGCCTCTAGGCGGATCTTATCTCGTTTGATTATATCAAATTTCGCCTCTTTATAATACATAGTGGCAAATCCGATTAAAAATATCATACTAGAAAGAGTATATAGCAAAAATATTGGCAAAATATACTTTTTGCTATACATATTCATAGCCTATTTTTGGATGTGAGATTATCTTTTCTTCGCCGATTATTTTACGCAAATTTCTGATATATACTCTTAGACTTAGCTCGCTTGGCACCTGACCATAATCCCATAAATTCATATATATCTCATCTCTGCTTAAAATTTTGCCACGATTTTTTAAAAACAAAACCAACAAATCAGCCTCTTTTTTGGCTATTTGGACTATAGCATTATCTTTGATTAATCTCTTTTGTATTATATCAAACTTTATATTTGGAGAGATTTCTACATAGTTATCGCTACTTGAGTGGCTAAATTTGCGTTTTAGGATATTATCTACTCTTAGATGTAATTCAGCTAACTCAAAAGGCTTTTTGATATAGTCATCACAACCACTCTTAAAGCCCTTAACTAGATCATTTATATCATTTAATGAGGTAATATAGATACAAGGAGTATTAATCCCAGAGCCTCTAAGCTCATTAAGTAGATCAAAGCCATTACCGCCTATAATCTTAACATCAAAGATAAAAATATCAAATTTACCCTCATATGCTAAACTCAAGCCATCTTCATAGCTATCACTACTTACAACTTCAAAGCCTTGCTCCATAAGATAATCACTAACCATCTCACAAAGCATAGGCTCATCTTCTATTAGAAGTATTTTGCTACTCATCTCATTGGACAATCTGGATTTATACCATTTGGGCAATTAGGCGTAAATTTACCTGGGCGATCAGAGCGATTATTTGCTTTTGGACCTCTTATATGCGGACCACAAATTCCATTATAAAACTGCTCATCTTTGCCTAGTTTGGCCATATTTTGACGCATTTGATATCTAAATTCTTTATAGAACTCCTCTTTTTGTTTAGAATCCATATTTTGAGTTGCTTTAGCTATTTTATCATGAATTTGCTCGCAACCTTTTTGAATTTTATAGTACTCCTTACTAGCTTGCTTTTTAAACTCAAACATCTCTTTGCTTAAACTAGTCGCACTATCAGCACCAAATGCCACACTACTACTTACCATAGCCGCTAAAGCTATACTTAAAATCTTTTTCATTTTAAATCCTTTCTATATAAAATATAGTGAAATTATATATAGCTTTTGTTTAAAAAATGTGAATTTAAAAAATTGAGTTGAATTTTTCTATAAAAATCAATGGATCAACTTGAGTATTTCGCACTATAATCCCAAAGTGCAAATGTGGTCCACTCACCCTACCGCTCGCACCGCTTAAGCCGATTTTCTCACCTTTAGCAACCTTTTGGCCAACTTTGACATCTATCCTATCTAAGTGATAATATTGTGTATAAATACCACCACCATGATCAATTACAACGCTCTTTCCAGCATAATATCTATCTTTAGCAATTCTTACTATCCCATCATTAGCACTCACCACCTTTTGCCTTATCGCCGCCCTATAATCAACGCCACCATGATAGCTCTTAATACTACCATTAAATACCCTAGCATTTCCATATTCACTAGTGATAAAGCTACTCATAGGCGATATAAATTCGCTATTAACTAACAAATTTGGGCTAAAAGTCTTATATATCTCAATTGCCTCTTTTCTCTCTTTTTCTATGCGATTCATCACACTTTTTGGCGGATTAGCCTTTGAGGGGGCTACTGTGATACTCTCTTTTTTATAGTTTTTTTGCTTAACTTTTAATATTGTTAAATTGCTTTGGTTATTTAGGCTATTTGTGATATTAATATCATTTTTAGCGTAGTATCCAATAGGGATAATAGCTATCTTTACTCCATCTTGCGTAGGATGATCTAGCCAAGCTGTGGTTTTATCATTGATTTTTAGCTCACCAGCGTAATTAGAATCAATGCTAAAAATCTCCACACTACCATTAAAGGTATCCTCAGCCCAGCTAAAAACAGCAAATATCAAAAGAGCTAAAACTACTCGCATAATCAAACAGAGTATAGAGATAAGAATCTTTTTCTACTAATTGGTGAATATCCATTTAGCTGTTCATAAGCCTCTTCGGTATCGCCATCTGTTAATTCTTTGATCTTTTCAATAAGCTCATAAAGCTCCTCATCATCTAAATTCTCAAACTCTCCACACTCTTCTAAAACCTCTTGTATAATAGCTTCTAGCTCTAATTCATCGAAACTCACTATATCTCCTTAAAAAATTTTCGCAATAATACCTAAAATTCCTTAATTTAACTTTGAAATTTATATTTAAATAATGCACTTTATGATAAAATTTAGGATAAATTTTTTGGAGTTTGTATGAGAATTTTACATCTACTTTTGCCATGCTTATTATCGCTTGGTAGCTATGCACAAAAAAATAGTGAGCCTACTGGACTAAATATACCTCTATCTACATATAGTATAGATGTTGATTTTATGGGAGCTGATGAGCATAATCAAAAAGATATTATGCTTGGATATAATGATATCTTACACGATGTCAAAATAGACTCAAATAGCGATAATTTAAAGCTTATAATAAGCGGTAAAGAGTCTATAAATAGAGTTAAATTTGATGAAATTTCAAACAAAATAGCCAGTTATTTGAAAAATTATAGAGGCGGAAATAAGATAGCAATCGAGTATCACCTAGACTCCAAACTGCTCTTCGCTGGTATCTTTTAACCCTTCTTAATCCAATTTTCCAATCCAAGAGTGCCTTTAAAGCACTCTAATGATTATATAGTTATCTCTTTTATATCAGCGACTTTTAAAAATGCTTGATAAATTTGCCCGATTATGGATATGCGATTAGATTTGATCTTTGGATCATCGCTATTTATCATTACATTATCAAAATAGCTATCAATATAAGGTTTTAGATCAAATAACGATAGCAAATATCCCTTTGTATCATTGATATCTAATTTTAATGAGTTAAATTTATTATACAATGCTCTTTCGCTCTCATGCTCCATTAAGCTCTCATCTACACTATCAATCTTGCTATCTTTGATTATATTTGCTAGGCGCTTAAATGTGGAGAAATTCTCTTTAAATTCGCTATCTTTGCTTATCTCATCTAAGGCAATTATAGCTAGATTTAGCCTTTTGATATCCCTTACACCACTATCTAGACACGCTTTTATCACAGATGGATTGGCATTATACATAGTGTATAATCTATCAGTTATAAATAGCTCCAAACTACCCAAATCGAATTTAGCATAATTTTGAGCTATTAGAGATAGAATTTTTTTGATATCAAACTCTATATTTAAATTCAAAACAATCCTTATAACCCCAGCCGCAGCTCGCCTTAGAGCGTATGGGTCTTTATTGCCTGTTGGGATTTTATCTATACTAAATAATCCCATTAGCGTATCAAGCTTAGATGATAGTGCCACCACGCTAGAAAAGTAGCTTTTCGGACACTCGCTACCCTCTTTATTAGGCAGGTATTGCTCTTTGATCGCTTCAATTACAAAGTGATTTTCTTTTCTATGTTTAGCGTAATAACTCCCCATAATCCCTTGTAAATCTGTAAATTCATATACCATTGAGGTAGCAAGATCAGCCTTGCTAAGCATAACAGCCCTATCAAGCTCATCTATAAACTCACCGCCAAATTCATCTTTTAGCTCTTTTTCATAGATTTTAGCTAGCTCTCTAGCAATTTGGCGCTCTCTAATCTCTTTATCATACATTGAGCCAAGAGCGGCTAAATAGGTGATATTTTTTAATTTCGCTGAGCTAAACTCACTAGCTAGATCGCTCTCCCAAAAGAACTTCGCATCACTTAGCCTAGCTCTTAGCACCTTTTCATTACCTTTGATTATCAAATTCGAATCACTACTAATAGCATTGCTAACTACCACAAAATGATTGCTTAATTTGCCATTTTGATCTCTTAATGGGAAGTATCGTTGATTCTCTTTCATTGAAGTTACTATAACCTCACTAGGCACTTCTAAAAACTCTTTTTCAAAACCACCAATAAGCGCAGTAGGCATCTCTGTAATAGCCACAACTTCATCTAATAAATCCTCATCTAACTCGATTTTCAAACCGCTATTTTGCTCAATTTGCTTAAATTCATTTAGAATTTTTTCTCGCCTTTTATTAGCACCAAGGATAATCCCATTACGCTCTAAAGCACTATAATACTCATCGATACTAGCAAATTTTACCATCTCATAGCCGTAATTTCTATGCGGATAAAAGGCCATTTGCGACTTCACACCATAAATCTCCATATCCACTAATTCATCATCCAAAACCGCTACAATAGACCTAATCGGACGGATAAACTCATACTTGCCATCTCCCCATCTCATAGATTTACCGAAATTTAAAGATGATATAAACTTATTTATAACCTTAGCAAGCAGATTTTTACTCAAATCCCCCTTAATCACGCTCTTATGATACAAAACCTCTTTGCCATTGATATTTTCAAATTTCAGCTCATCTAAACTTATACCGCACTTTTTGGCAAATCCTATCGCAGCTGCGGACCAATTTTGATCGCTACTTAATGCTACATGCTTTGGTGCGCCGATACTCTCAACCATCTTATCACCAGCGAATTCATCCATATCACCATGCAATACAACTCTTCTAGGGGTATAATCAAGCTTAAAATCACACTTAATATTATACTCATCTAACGCGGCTTTAAATTTAGGCTCAATATTATTAAGCTCTTTTAAAAAAGGTATCGCAGGAAGCTCTTCTACTCCAATCTCAATTAATATTTTCATTGCTATCTCCATCTATATCTATTTTTTGCTTTTTATCCTTAGCGGCTTTTCTAGCAGCTGTTATCTCATCTCTAATTCTATTTTTCTCCATCATTTGACGATTAAACCCAACGACAAGAACAAAAATAATAAACACAACAACAACCCAACCCATAAAAGTCAAAAATTCACTCAATTATCAACTCCTTTTGCCTCTTATAACTCCACACAATAGCCTTTTTAATAGAGATTTTACCATCTTTTATCGCCCTATTTGGTGAGTAAATTTTAAATTTAGTATTAGAAATATTAGCAAATCCACCCTTAATATCTAAGACAATATCCCCAATCACATCGCCGCTTGTAGCCATATCTATATCATTTATATCCATCATATAGCTACTCTCATCACCCTTAAAATCGCTATCTAAGCTTACATAAGAGATACTACTAATTTGCATATTACCCTTATAATCTTCAATCTTATTTGCCACCGCATCAACTCTCATACCAATACCAAGAGATGGATTTTTCTCATAGATATAAATTCCACGCCGACTCTCATCGGCTAATATATATCCATTTTTATCCTTATATATCACCACGCCTGATATCTTGGCTCTTTGATTAGATGATTTAAGCTGATTAATCGATAGAGTTGGCAACTCTTTAGAGTTATTTTGCGTAGTTATCGTAGCATATATAGGGTAGTGATCAGAGTAACTATCATCCATAAAATTTGCTTTGAAAATACCAAAACTCCCATCTTTATAACCCAAATTCCCACTCATCAAATCCCTACTTAATATTATATGATCAATTGCACTTTTACCATTTTTATAGCTACTTCTTTGACTAGTAGGGATAAACTCCCACAAATTCGTCCATCCATCAAGATCATTAAGCAAAAATTTATATCCATAATTGCTATTTAAATCGCCTAAAATCACCCCATTTTGGCTATTTTTAATAGCTCTTTTCATTGTATCAGCGGCAGCAATTCTGCTTTTAAGTGGATTTTTAGCCGCTGGGAAGTGAGCTACAAAAAACTCAATATCATAACCATCAAATTCCACCCTACTCATCAAAATCGGCCTAGTTTTGACATTTGGCACAAGATAAACTCTACTATCACTAATCCTATATCTACTAAGTAGCCCAAGCCCAACTGGCGCACCCTTTGTAGTAGCAAATTTATAATATCTATATCCGCTCAAATCAGCTAGCGCCTTCATTACATTTTGATTTTCAATCTCATTTAATGCCACCACATCGGCATCTAAATGCTTTAAAACTCTAGCGATTTTTTGTAGTTTTTGCTGATATTTTGCCTCGTTCCATCTATTTGATTTAAAATCACTATATTCACTACCACTAATCCTATCATCAAAGAGATTTTCGACATTATATGTAGCGATCTTTAATTCTGATGAAAAAAGCACCCCAAAAAACAAAATAATAGAGATTAAAATTCGCATACCATATCCCTAAAATCGAATTTATCTATATTTTGGCGGATAGCCTCATAGGTGATAATCCCAACACTAGTGGCTAAATTCAAGCTCCTACCTTGACTAGTCATAGGTATAGTGATACAATTATCCCTATTTAATCGCATTAAATCAAGTGGCAATCCACAATCCTCACCACCAAAAAATAGATAATCCCACGGCTTAAACTCAGCTTCAAAATATAGCTTATTACACTTAGTAGTCGCAAAGAAAAATCTATCTTTAAATTCCAAATTTGCTTCTAAAAAACTATCCAAACTCTCCCAAATCACAGGATTTAAGCTCGCCCAATAATCTAGCCCCGCACGCCTTAAATGCTTATCATCAATCTCAAATCCCAAAGGCTTAACTAAGTGTAATTTAGCTCCACAATTAACACACATTCTACCGATACTTCCGGTATTTGTGTGAATTTTAGGATTTACAAGCACGATATTAAACATTAAAATATCACCGTTTTATTATCATAAACAAAAACTCTCTCATCAAAAACTAACTCTAAAGCATTGCTAAGCACCACTTTTTCGACATCTCTACCAGCTTTTTGCATATCTTTCCAATTCATCTCGTGATTTACTCTTATTACATCTTGCGTGATGATTGGCCCCTCATCCAAATCATCAGTAACAAAATGCGCTGTGGCTCCGATAATCTTCACACCACGCTCATAAGCTTGTTTATACGGATTTGCCCCTATAAAAGCTGGCAAAAATGAGTGATGGATATTGATAATCTTTTTTGGATATCGCTTGACAAAATCAGGGCTTAAAATTCTCATATATTTTGCCAAAACCATATAATCAAATTTATATTTTTCTAACTCTTTTAAGACCAATTTTTCATGCTCAACCCTATCTAATCCATCAGCACTAATACAGGTAAATGGGATATCAAATTTATCACTCAATGGACGCAAGGTATCGTGATTGGCTATGATAGCTAAGATATTTGCGTTTAGATCCTTGCTACTATGTTTAATAAGCAGATCACCTAAGCAGTGATTCTCTTTTGTTGCTAGGATTATTATATCTTTTTTCTTTATGGATTCAAAAAATATTACACTATCACTTGGCAAATAGGCACTTAGAGTGTTTTGAAACTCAATTGTATTTACCTGCCCTACAACCACCGCACGCATATAAAATCTACTATTTTCATGATCTACAAACTCGCTAGTGCTAACATAGTTTAATCCATGCTTAAATACAATCTCGCTAACTCTTAATATAAGCCCTTTTTCATCATTACAATCAATCTTTAAAATATAATCCACTCTATCTCCAAAAATTTTAGAAAAATTCTGCCAATTATACAATTTTGTTGCTAAAAATTAGCCAAAATCGCTACTTTGGTTATATTAAAAAATTTAATTATTTTTCACAATTTTAGCTAAGAAAAATGCGTCCATATCACAATCTGGCAAAATCCTAAGCCCAAATTCACTCACAATCTCGCTTTTTAAACCAAAGCTAATAGGCTGGATACTAATATCAAATTTAGATCCCAAGGCATTTTGAATCACCTCTTCATTCTCACACTCAAAGAGTGTACAAGTGCTATAAACCACGCACCCACCTGGCTTTAAAGCACTTAACGCTGAGTTTAAAAGCTGTTTTTGTAGCTTTGAGAGAGATTTTATCTCTTTGGCTGATTTTTCTACAAATCCATCACCAAAATGAGAGTAGCTAGAGCATGGCGCATCAAGCAAAATCTTATCAAATCTGCCCACACAGCTCCTTGAAATACTCCTTGCGTCTTTATTGTAGGTTCTCACCCATTCGCAACCATATTTATTTAAATTTGCTTTTAAGGTATAAAATCTCTTGCTATCGCTCTCCATCACCGCCAAATCTGCCCCATATCCCATCATATTTGCTAGCGCAATGCTCTTTCCACCTGGACTAGCGCACATATCTAAAACGATATCATTTTTAGCTGGATTTAGAGCTAAAACTGCTAGATAGCTACTTGGATTTTGGATATATATCGCTCCTTTATTAAATAACTCAGAGTGAGTCAAAATCTCTTTAAATTCAGCCTTACATAGATAAAAATTTGGCAAAATCTCCCTAAATTCAACCCCTAAATCATCCAAATTTGAGATAATATAATCCCTATCAAATTTCAGCAAATTTAGATAAAATCCAACGCTTTTAGGCTCAAAAAAGCTATTCCAAACCCTTTGAAAATCAGCCTTATTTAAACTAGATTTTAGATAATCTTTAAAATTCATCTTTTTAAAAATCTCTCCAAAATTATCATCGCCGCTACGCTATCGAATTTACCATCTCGCCTATCTCCTACTAGCTCGCTAGCCTCAACGCTACTATAAGATTCATCTTGATAATGTATCTCTCCATCGAAATTTAAAAGAGATATAAAGTGAGTAATCCTACGCTCCATCTCATCTTGTGAGTTACCACCCTTTGGTAAGCCTACAACCAAAATTTTGGCTCCATTATCCCTTAGCATATTACTAAGATCTCTTGCGGCTTGATTGCGATTTTTACGCAAGATTGGTGTGGTTGGGATAGCGATTTTGCCATCTGGGCTTATAGCTACGCCAATTCTTTTAAGTCCTATATCAACCCCAACTATCATAAAATTCTCACATAAATTCCATCAATAGCGATTTTGCCATCTAGCTCATAATCATAGATAAGATCTCCAAATTTAGAATAACACTCATCAAAATTTGAATTTTGTTTGATAAATTCAATGATCTCATCGCTATTTTGATCATAATTTTTCAGCCCAAATTTCATAGCAAATTTATCAAAATCAGTAATAATCTGCGCTTTGCCACTTGCTAATAACTCATTAGTCCCACTACTCTCACCAAGTCTTTGAGGCAATACATAGAGCGGAATTCCAAATTTAATAGCCGCCCTAGCACTACTCATAGAGCCACTTTTAATATCAGCTTGAGCTACTACAACTGCGTCGCTTAGGGCTACTGTGATTAAATTTCGCTCCAAAAATTGCCACCCCTTTGCTACGATGCCTGGCTCATATGAGCTTAATGCTAATGAGTTTTGATAGATATCTTTTATCATTTTGGCATTTTGTAATGGATAAATTTGATCTAATCCATTACCAAAAACCGCAATTGTATGCGGATACGCACCGGTGTGAGCATGGATATCTACGCCAATTGCCGCACCGCTAACTACGCAAACTCCATATTTTTTTAGCGTTGAAGCGAGATTTAGGGTTATGTTTTTGGTATAAGATGAGCATTTTCTTGAGCCGACAATTGCTACTTTTGGCGAATTTAATAACTCTAAATTTCCTTTATAATATAGCTTTTGTGGTGGGTTTTTGAAATTTGAGTTTAGATTAAAGTCAGTTATAAATTTCATACAAATCTCTTAAAAGCATTATATCAACTTGGCTCTCTAACTCACTTTTAAAGCTCTTTAAAGCCTTAAAAGTCTGCTCATATGGATGTCCGATCGCTATAGCAAAGCCACTTTTTTGAGCTATTTTTATAGCCTCTTTTAGCTTATTTATTATAGCTTTTTCATCTTTGGTATTATCTATAAAAACATCTCTTTTTAAATATTTATTCCCAAACTCACTGCTTAAAATCTTAGCCTTAGAATCTTTAGTCGTGTAACTATCTATAAATATCATATTGTGTTTTTTAAACGCTATAAAGAGCTTTTTTAAAGAGTCATAATCGCTTGTAAATTTGCTTCCTGTATGGTTATTTATATATATTGCCTTTGGAAAATTTGATCTAATTTTGCTAATTTCAGACTCTATTTTATCGCTGCTATCACCTACTTTTAGAGTATTTTTCTCTTGCGCTTGATAATTCATAGCTTCAAGTGGTAAATGAATCATATAAAACTCAAATTCCCTAGCTACTCTTGCGCTATTTGGATAGTTAGCATTCGGTGGAAAAATTGATGGCGTGATATTTAAATTTAGCGATTTAATCTTTTTAGCTTGATGAAAAGTAGATATATCATCTATAATTATTGCCAATTTTGGTTTATTAGTTAGCTTTGGTTTTATGTTCGTATTTTCACTAGAATTTATGGCTAATTTTTGACTTGGATTTGCTTTTAAATTTAGAGTAGAATTTAGATCTTTACTATTATTTATTGTTGAATTAGTATCATTGTTAATTACTTCATCAACTCTTTTAATCTCAACAAACTCACCATCAAATTCATCGCCATCTAACTTAGTAAAATTTGGAGTTGGCAACATTTGTATTTTAACTTCATCAGTGATATTTAGCTCTAAATTTCTAGGTACATCAAATATGGTAAAATCCTGTCTTCTACTCTCAAAATATCTATCTATATTCTCTATTATACGTGTTTGATTATGAGCTTTAGAAGGATTTTTATAGTTACTAGCAATTGTATAAATAGCCATAGCAACTACTAAAATACAGAGCAAAATACCAACATATAAAAGCGCCCTACTTCTTTGGGCGCTATTTTTTTTATCTTGTTCCAATTAATTTTTATCTTTATTTACTAGTCTACCTTTATTGATCCAAGGCATCATAGCTCTTAATTTTTCGCCAGTTTTATTTAGTAAGCTTTCATCGCTTAATTTGCGTTCAGCATTCATCTTAGTATAACCAGCTTTTCTTTCTAAGATAAAGTTTTTAGCGAATGTACCATCTTGGATCTCTTTTAAGATCTCTTTCATAGCTGCTTTTGATCTCTCATCTACTACTCGTCTGCCACTTACATAATCCCCAAATTCAGCAGTATTAGAGATAGAATATCTCATATCAGCCATACCACCTTGGTAGATTAGATCTACGATTAATTTCATCTCATGTAAGCACTCAAAATATGCCATTTCAGGCTCATATCCAGCCTCTACTAAGGTCTCAAATCCAGCATTTATAAGCGCACAAAGTCCGCCACACAATACAGCTTGCTCTCCAAATAGATCGGTTTCAGTCTCGGCTTTAAAAGTAGTTTCTATAATACCAGTTCTACCACCACCAATAGCGCTAGCATAGCTTAATGCTATATCCTTAGCCTTGCCTGATGCGTCTTGCGCTACTGCTATTAGATCTGGGATACCGCCTCCATTTACAAATTCATTTCTCACAGTGTGGCCTGGGGCTTTTGGTGCTATCATGATACAATCAATTCCCTTTGGTGGGACGATTTGACCATAATGGATATTAAATCCATGACCAAAAGCGATTGCGCTACCGCTTTTTAAATTTGGCTCAATCTCAGCTTTAAATATATCAGCTTGTAATTCATCAGGAGTCAGTATCATCACAACATCAGCTGCTTTTGTCGCTTCACTTACGCTCATAACTTTAAAGCCCTTAGCCTCGGCTTTTGCCCAACTTTTGCCATTTGGATGTAATCCTATGATAACCTCTACGCCACTATCTCTTAAATTTTCAGCATGGGCGTGACCTTGAGAACCAAAGCCTATCATTGCGACTTTTTTAGATCTAATTAGGCTTAAATCACAATCTTTATCGTAATAAACTGTTATTGCCATAATCTTCTTCCTTTTAGTAAAAAATAAAGGGCAATTATACATTATTAAAATTTAAATTTGATAAAATTTTCAAAAAATTATCAAAAATTTAACTTCAATGTAGTAAAATTACTCAAATCAATCAAAAACACGAGAAATATAATGAACGATGCAATCTATAAGAGTATAAAATCTCTACCACCACTTGATGAGACAATTATGAAAATTCAGCAAATTTGCAGCAGCGAAGATAGTGATATTGCTGAGTTAATTAGCGTAATCCACCAAGATCCAATGTTAACAGCAAATATTTTACGCTCAGCAAATAGTCCATTATATGGGTTTAGCAGGGAAATTGCTGATATAAATAGAGCTGTAGCACTATTTGGAATGGCAACTATTAGAGGTTTTGCTCTAGCTGGCACAATTAGTAAAAGCTTTAAGATAAATCTAGAACCATATGGAATATCTAGTGCTAAATTTATGGATTTGGCAATATTGCAAAACGCTTTAGCATTTCACTGGTGCAGCAAGATAAATCGTGAACTTTTAAACATTATTTCACCAGCTAGTTTTATGATGGATATAGGCAAGATTATAATCGCTAAAGAGTTAATTGATTCTAAAAAATCTACCAAATTTAAAGATAAATTACAAAACATCTCTACAACAAACGAACTATCTAAACTTGAGATAGATATGGTAGGTATCTCAAGTCAGATGGTTACAGCTCAAATCTTTAAAAACTGGAATCTAGAACCTGAGATTGCAGAAGTTATAAAATACTCTTTAAACCCAATTGATGCCCCAGAAAATCTTAAAAAGCACTGCTATATCTTAAGCGTGATAAGTAATAGCATAAATGTATTTGGCACACTCTTACCAGACCAGATAAATAGTACTATTGAGCTTTTAAAACTCTATAATTTAGATGCTCAACTATTTTTCAGTGCTATTGAAAAAGTACAACATTGAAAGCATTTTTAAACTCTTTAACTACTGGATTAGAGAGTAAATATATCAAGTCAAGCGAACTTGAAATTTTAAGAGTATTAGAACAGATAAAAGCCGTTACAAAATATAAAAATCGATATTATCTCAATGACGGCTTTGTCTGCGGAAAACTAGATATATCTAGTAATGGGACTGGATTTTTATATCCATACGATAGCAAATTTAAGCAAGATTTAATGATAGAAAATCGTGATTTAGGCGGAGCTCACTTTGGCGATATCGTTCTTGCTAAACTAACTAAATTTAAAAAACCACGCCAAAAAGCAGCCGTGGTGGCCGTATTGCTTATGGCAAATGAAACAAGTGTAGTATATACCAAAAAAATTGGCTCCGTTATAATGGGCGTAACTATCCCAAACTCCATCACGATAGCCCTAAAAGCTAGTCAAAAATCCCTAAAAGAGCTTCCATTAGGCACTGTTTTAAAGATCAATAATTTAGATAATGATATTGTAGAAGTCTTAGGCGTATTAAGCGATGCTAATGTAGATCAAAAAATCTCAATGGCACTATATAATAAGCGTGAAATTTTCCCAAAAATAGCCATAAATGAAGCCATTAGCTTTGGCAATGAGGTGGATAAAAGTATGTATCCTAATAGAGTTGATCTAACTCATTTGCCATTTTGCACCATTGATCCTGTTGATGCTAAGGATTTTGATGATGCGATATATTTTGATAAGCATAAAAATGAAATTTACATAGCTATCGCCGATGTCAGCGAATATGTAAGCCCATATAGCGGTATTGATAAAGAGGCTAGACTTAGGGGTTTTTCTATATATTTTCCACACATTGCTGTGCCGATGCTACCTCGTGAACTTAGCGAAAATATCTGCTCTTTAAAACCAAATTGCGATAGACTCGCTTATCTTTTTAAAATTACTTTAAACTCAAATTTAGAAGCCATTAAAGAGGATTTAATAAGCTGTGTGATCCACTCTAAAAGAAGATTTAATTATGATGAAGTTGATAGCTTGCTTAGAGGCGAATTTGATTGTCAAGACGAGATAAAAGAGTGGCTAATACCACTTTTTGATCTCACACAAAGATTAAAAGAAAAACGGCTTAAAAATGGCTTTGATTTTCATACATTAGAGCTTAGAATGAGCCTTGATGAAAATAATGAGATTAAATCAACTAAATTTGAAGGCTCAACTCCATCACACTCTTTGATAGAAGAGTGTATGCTCCTAGCCAACAAAGCCGCAGCAAAAAGATTAAGCAAAGGGATATTTCGCAATCACGAACCAGCAGATATAAAAAAAATCAACACACTCTTAGATGATCTCGCTGCCCTTGGCATAGAAGCCGAAAATCACGGCGATTTAATCTTTTTGATAACACAAATTCAAGCCAAAGCAAGTGAGCTAAATATCAGAGAAGATGTCGATAAACTCATCATAAAAGCACAAAAAAGAGCCGAGTATTCTAGTAGCTGTCGGGGGCATTTTGGGCTTGGGTTTGAGTTTTATACGCATTTTACTAGCCCTATTCGCAGATACTCAGATCTCTTGCTCCATAGAATTTTAAAAGCTCAAAATGACCCTAAAATCAGCAACTACCTAATGCTTAGCATAGATGAGCTTTGCGCCAATTTAAATATCTTAGAAAGAGAAGCCGATAAGGTAGCTTGGGATTTTATGGATCGCAAATTTGCTCGCTGGGCAGCTAAAAATATAGGCCAAACATTTAAATGCTTTATAGAAGAGAGCGCCAATCAATCAATAGCTAGATTAGATGATGAGTTAAAAGGCGCTAGAATATTTTTAAGCGATTTTTGTGAAATTCTAACCCCAGTTATGGTCCAAATCACAGATGTCGATATCCCAACAGCTAAAATAATTGGCAAAATAGTAGAGATTTTAGATGTATAAAAGAGATTTTATAACGCTTTTAAATTCTGCTAATATCCCAAATTTTTTCTTGCTTTATGGGGCTGAGAGTTATCAAGTTGAGTTTTACGCTAAAGAAATTTTAAATAAATTTAACAAAGATAATATGCTTAGCTTATACTATGATGATTATGATTTTAACCTTGCTATTTCGCATCTTAGCGAGCCTTCGCTATTTGCAAATTCAAATTTATTACATATCAAAAATGACAAAAAAATCCCCGCCAAAGATACAAAAGAGCTAATAACCCAATGCCAAAATAATCCAAATAACATATTTATCTTTGAACTACACGAAGGCGATGAAAAATCCATAAGCGATTTAAAAAAGCATTTTGGCTCAAATTTTGTTAGATTTTTCCCACCTAGCACTGCTTCAGAAGTCAATCAAATCCTATCTAATCACGCCAAAATCTTAGGCCTAAATATAGATAGTCAATCTCTTTTATACATTTATAACTTACAAAATGAGAATCTATATCTTAGTGCTAGTGAGCTAAATAAACTCGCTAATATCGCAAATAAATTTAATCTTGAAGAGATAAAAGAGCGAGTTTATGCCTTAAACGGCATTGGATTTGATGCGCTTTTTGATAAAATCATTAGCAAAAAGAGTATTAATAGCGATTATTTTGAGTTTATAAATGATAGCTCGTTTAATGAAATTTCGCTTTTAAATATGCTATTTAGGGCGTTTCATAGACTTTATCTGATACATAGTTATATAAAAACTAATGGCAAATTTGATCCAAAAATTGTCTTAGGATACACGCCTCCACCACAAATTTTAAATAAACTTGAATCCCAAGCAATATCTATAAAAATTGATCAATACACTAAAATATTTAAATTTTTAAATGAGATTGAATTTGATCTAAAGTGCAAAAACAACATAGACAAAGAGTGCTACCTACTCTCAGCCCTTTTAAATTTACAAGAAATTTTAAGCCAAAACAGCAAATTTTAAGCATATTTTTAGTAAAATTCAAACCGCATTTTGTGCGAATTTCCTTGCTCTTTTGTAGAAAAAGAGCGAAATCCATAAGGAGAATATATGAGACATTATGAGCTTTTATTCATCTTAAAACCAACACTTACAGAAGATGAAGTTAAAGTTAAGGCTGATTTCATTAAAGAGATCATTACAAAAAATGGTGGCGAAATTGCTAGTGTAGTTGAAATGGGAACACGCAAATTAGCTTATAAAATTGACAAATATGAGCGTGGAACATACTTTGTAATCTACTTCAAAGCACCAACTCAACTAATCGCTGAATTAGTAAGAAATTTAAGAATAACCGAAGAAGTTATTAGATTCTTACCTGTAAAATATGAAAACAAAAAAGAGATCGCAGCTTGGGATAAACTAAGCAAAGGTCAAAAATTAACCCAACCTAAAAAAGAGTCAAAAACAGAAGAAAAAGCAGCTCCACAAGAGTAATTTATAAAGGCTAGATTATGTTTAATAAAGTAGTTTTGATAGGAAATTTAACTAGAGATATCGAGCTTAGATATATCCAAAGTGGCACCGCCGTAGGTAGTGCTGGTATGGCTGTTAATCGCAAATTTAGCGTTAATGGTGAAAAGAGAGATGAAACTTGCTTTATTGACATAACCTTTTTTGGTCGCCAAGCCGAAATAGCAAATCAATATCTAAATAAAGGTAGCAAAGTCTTAATAGAAGGAAGGCTTAAATTTGACACTTGGCAAGACCAAAATGGCCAAAATCGCTCTAAACACTCAGTAGTAGTAGAAAATATGGAGATGCTAGGCGGACAACAAAATCAAGGTGGATTTAATAGAGATAGTGAGCCAAACTACAATAGCGGATATCCTAATAGCAGATCAAACTCATACCAAAGAGAAGATAATAGTGGATATGGGAGAGAATTTAACCAAAATAACAGATATCAACAAAATAGCAATTACAATCAAAAACAGCAAGTAGAAGAGCCTTATCAAGAAAAAGTCCCAGAGATAGATCTCGATGCTGATATAAAATATGATAGCAAACCAAGCAAATCAAATTTTATTGATAGTAGCGAAGATGAAATTCCGTTTTAAAGGATAAACAATGGCAGAAAAAAGAAAATATAGTAAAAAATATTGCAAATTCACAGAGGCAAAAATTGATTTTATAGATTATAAAGATACGGCACTTTTAAAACAATGTCTATCTGAAAGATTCAAAATTATGCCAAGACGCTTAACAGGTACAAGCAAAAAACATCAAGAAATGGTAGAAAAAGCGATAAAAAGAGCTAGACATGTTGCTCTTATACCATACATTGTAGATAGAAAGAATGTAGTTACAAACCCATTTGAAGGTCTATAATTTAATGCCCCATTATGGGGTATTAAATTTACTCACACTCTTTTACTATAATCTTTTTTTATCTTAATAACTTCAAATATAAATTTAACATATCCACCTTTATACCAATTTTTATTAGCTTCTATTAAAGCTTTACCTAAATTATAACTTAAATGATTTTTTAATCTTAAGGCATCTTCATAATCACTATATGATTTAAACTCTGGCACTTTTAAATTTGGATTATGTTTTATATTTTCTTTATATATTTTTTGTTCCTTTTTATATTTTAATAATACATCTATCAATCTAAATGGTAATTTAAAAATACCTATTGTACTTTTAAAACTCTCTACCATAGTATAGCCTAGTCTATATTCAAGTCCATTTAATATTTGTAATTTTGCACTACCATAGGTAAGCTTCGAGCTTGGCTTTTTTACTATATTAGATGGCTCAGATATATTGCAATTTAAAAATTGCTCTTTAATTTAATATTATTAAATCTTTTTTTATACTGTGTTAAAGAGATATCATAAGGATAATTTTCAAAATAAGCAAATCTATTTTTACTCTTATTATTATAGATTACATCATATAAAAATTCCAATTTATCTTTTGCATTAATTAGGCTATTTAGCATATTTTCAATAGCTTTTGGTGAGATAAACTTATCTTTATCATAAATATATTTAAAATTTTCATTTGACATATTTAAATTTTTTAGTGTCTCTTCTTTACTCCATTTTTGTTCAAATATATCATCTCTTAGCCAAAATATATCATTTTTTATCTGTTTTGCTGGATTTCCTGCATTTATAGTATTTAAATAGCACTGCTTAACAACCATACTTTTAGCACCAATTACTGATCCAGATGCTATAAATACGCCTTTTGAAATACCAGCTTCTTGTTCGCACTAAACATGATCGCCAATATAAATACTTTTTGAAAAATTTAATCTATTATTGCTATTAATATCCATTATAGGATGATAATCACAAGTACCAGCCCATATACTCCATGAAAACATACAATCCCTACCGATAATAATATTTGTAGCCTCATAAATACGCAGGCTAACTCCGCCAAAACTACTATCATCGTCTATATAACAACAGCAATCCTTTGTAAGAGAGATTGAGCCATTTACCCTAACACAATTGCCAATAAAAAACCAAATTATTATCTGAGTGAAAAGTTATATTAATATTCTCGCTTCTTCCAGCAAAAAAATACAATATTATTTTTACCTTTAAAATCACATTTGAAATTTAACTGTTTTTATAGATCGCCATATATAATATTGCCATTTTCACCAATATTTTCTAGCATAATTTCTCCAAATTTTATACAAATATAAAAATTGACAATATATTAAATAACTATAAAATCACAAATTCAAATAAGCGATTTTATAGTTATAAATTTAGCCATAAAATTTTATGAAAACCAGCTTTTAATCTTATCCCAAATTCCCTTATCAGTAGCCATTTCGCCACTTTTGATACTAAAACTATTTTGAAGTTTTTTCAAAAGCTCTATTTGCTCATCATTTAGCTTTTTAGGTGCTTGGATTGAAATTTGAACGATTAAATCGCCTAATTGCTTGGTTCTAGCGTTTCTAACCCCTTCTTTAGCGATAATAAATTGCTGTTTATCCTTAGCTCCTACTGGCAAATCCAAAGTCGCCTCCCCTCTAAGCGTCGGTATCTTGATACTATCACCTAAAATAGCTTGAGTGAAGAATACTGGAATCTCCACATATACATCATCTCCATTTCTATGGAAATGCTCATCATCTTTAACAGCTATACGGACATATAGATCTCCGGTTAAATTTTCATATCTATTTCCCTTTTGGCTAACCCTAATTCTAGTACCATTATCCACCCCTTCAGGGATATTGATTTTAATGCTATCGCTTATTTCATTATAGCCACTAGCATTACACTCAGGGCATCTGTCTTTGATAGTTTGGCCTGTACCTGAGCACTCTGGACAAGTTTGGACAAATTGCATAAAGCCTTGTTGGATTCCTATCTTACCATTTCCGCCGCATTTGCTACAAGTCTGTTTTTTGCCATCTTTTGAGCCTGTTGCGTTACAACTTTTACATGGAATTTTATACTTATATTTTATCTCTTTTTCACAACCAAAAACCGCTTCATTAAACTCTAACTCAATACCAACTTCTATATCTAAAGCATATTTATACTGATTTTTAGATCTACTTTTAGTACCAAATCCACCACCAAAAAATGAGCTAAATATATCACCCAAATCATCAAAATCAAATCCACCGCCAAAGCCACCACCGGCCATGCCTTTTAGCCCATCTTTGCCATATCTATCATATATTTCTCTTTTCTCGGCGTTGCTTAAAACCTCATAAGCTTCATTAATCTGTTTGAATTTCTCCTCAGTCTCTTTATCGCCTTGATTTCTATCTGGATGGTATCTTAGCGCTTGTTTTCTATAGGCTTTTTTAATCGTATCGCTATCAGCATCCCTTGAAATCTCTAATATCTCATAATAATCAAATTCCAAAATATCTTCCTTGTTTATAATTTTAACTGGCGATTTTATCCAAAAGTTACTAAATTTATACATAAAAAGCAAATTTATTATTAATTTTTGGTATAATAGTGCCAAATTTTATACTAGGAGCCAAATATGATAAATGTATTAATGATAGAAGATGATCCGGAATTTGCTCAAATTTTATCTGAATATTTAATAAAATTTAATATCAAAGTTACAAATTACGAAGATCCATATTTAGGCCTTAGTGCCGGTATCAAAAATTATGATCTTTTGATATTGGATTTGACGCTGCCAGGTATGGATGGGTTAGAGGTTTGTAAAGAGATTAGAGAAAAATATGATATCCCTATCATCATTAGTTCAGCTAGAAGCGATGTAAATGATAGAGTTGTTGGACTTCAAATTGGCGCTGATGACTACTTGCCAAAGCCATACGATCCAAAGGAGATGCACGCTAGAATTACAAGCTTAATCCGCCGTTATAAAAAGAGCAATGAAACCCAAGAAGAGGTCACAGATACGCTATTTAAAGTAGATGATAAAAGGCATGAGATATCATATAATGGAGCGCCACTTACACTAACACCAGCCGAATATGAAATTTTAGAATACCTAATCAAACAACATAGCTTTTCAGTATCAAGAGAGCAGTTAGTATATCATTGCAAAAGCCTAAAAGATAAAGATTCTAAAAGCTTAGATGTTATAATCGGTCGCTTAAGAACCAAAATCGGTGATAATTCCAAATCGCCTAAACATATATTTTCAGTTCGTGGTATAGGGTATAAATTAGTCGGATGAGATACTCTCTAACTACCAAAATCACGATAATTTTCGCTATTGGATTTATCGTGATTTGCACTCTATTTTTTATGTTTTTTAAACTACAAAATGAGAGATTGCTAGAAAAAATTAGCGAAAATCACTATAATTCTATTAGTTGGCTACTATCACTATACCAAAAATCCAATATGCCAGAAGATTGGGAGCGATACTTTAAAAATTTTGACCTAGCTTATGTTAAAAATGCAAATTTGCAAAAGGCAATTTTTGACCACGGCACACTAGTTAGTAGAAGCGATACATTAATTGGCATAGTTGATACCATTAGCTACAAAAATAATCTTTATCTACGCATTAAAAATCAAAGCGTAACTATAATTTTAGAATCTACTTTACATAGTGGAAATGACAGTATATTAGCAAGTTTCATAATTGTTATGGCGCTATTTATCTCGCTTTATGTATCGATTTTTAGAAGTCTTGTACCATTAAAAAAACTACGTAGTGATATACGTAAATTTGCAGCTGGTAATATGGATGGAGTTTGCGTAGTCAATTTTTCTAAAGGTAACGATGAGATAAGCGAGGTTGCATATGAATTTAATAACGCAGCATGCAAAATTAAAGATCTCATTATGTCTAGACAATTATTTTTACGCACCATTATGCATGAGTTAAAAACACCAATTGGCAAAGGTAGAATCGTTAGTGAAATGATCGAAGACGACACTCAAAAAGAGCGCTTAATAGCAATTTTTGAGCGACTCAATATCCTAATAAATGAATTTGCTAAAATAGAACAACTTTTAAGTAAAAGCTATAGCTTAGATTATGCTAAATATCGTTTTAGTCTCATATTAGATCAAGCTAAAGATATGATGCTCTTAGATGATTTTAATAGTAATGTTAAAGTTAATTTAAACTCCGATCCGCTTTTAAAAGTAGATTTTCAACTATTCTCTCTTGCTATTAAAAACTTAATAGACAATGCATTAAAATATTCTGATGATAAAAAAGTGCTTATAACATGCGATAATAAGACTATTTCTATAAAAAATCATGGTAAGCCATTAGATCGCTCTATTGAACATTATAAACAAGCCTTTATAAGAGATAATAGCTCAAAAGCTAGTGGAATGGGACTTGGACTATATATCATAGAACACATATGTTCTATGCATAAATTTAGCTTAGATTATAATTATGCTGATGGATATCATGAATTTTTGATTAAATTTGGAAAATTAGATAATGAAAAAGCTTGAGCAGTTTGATAGACTTGTAGAAGCCTTTGGTAAAATTCCTGGTGTAGGTAAAAAATCAGCGATAAAATACGCTTATTATGTAGCATTACAAGATCCATTTTTTGGGCTAAATTTAGCCCATACAATAGAAAATTCCATTCAGAATCTAAAACATTGTATAATCTGTAGCGGTATTAGCCAAAATGAAATTTGTGATATCTGCAGCGATATCAATCGAAATAGCTCCATAATATGCGTAGTTGAGAGTCCTAAAGATATTCTAACTATAGAAGATTCAAATTCATTTGACGGATTATATTTTGTCTTTAATGATATAAATAGTGTAGAAAATTTAAAAGATATGATTAGTAAATTTAACTCAAAAGAGTTAATTTTTGCTTTTAGCCCAAGTATAAATAGTGATGGTATTATGCTTTATATAGAAGATCAATTAAAGGAATTAGGAATTAGCTTTACAAAAATCGCTCAAGGTATCCCAACTGGAGTAAGTCTAGAAAATGTCGATATGCTTTCATTAACTAAAGCAATAAAAGATAGAAAAGAACTTTAAAGCTCAAACACTCCACGCATTAACTGTGTAATCTTATCTTGATTAAATTTATTATCAAAAAATATATTAAATGCCAAAACCGCTTGATAAAGTAACATATCCCTACCATCTTTGTTTTGTACATTCAACTCATTAGCAAGGCGTAAAAATTGAGTATTTTTATTATAAATAACATCAAAGGCAAATTTTGAATTAGAAAAAATATCATTTAGCAAATGTTTATCACATGGCAATTCATCACCACAAAGCCCTGCTGAAGTGGTATTTACTACCAAATCGTAACTACTTGGAGTAAAATTTGTATGAGTATGGAATTTATAGTTATTAAACTGTTCGCTTTTATCGCTTCGGTTTAAAATCTCAACGTCCACTCCGCTAAGATCTAAAATATATGCAAGTGCTTTAGCAGTACCACCAGCACCTAATATTAGCACCTTATTAATTTTGCCAAATTTAGCAATTGCCATCATAAATCCAGGTGCATCGGTATTATAACCTTTAATCTTATCACCTATACGAACTAATGTATTAATCGAGCCAATCTCCTTTGCGATACTATCAAGCTCATCGCAAAGGTTGATTACTGACTCTTTAAATGGAACGGTGATATTTGCCCCTTGAAGGTTATATTTTTTAAATTTATCAATTATATCACCACCTTGCTCTAGTAAAATCCTACCATATATTCCATTTATACCCAATCCGCAAAGCGCACTATTATGAAGCCTTGGCGAGATAGAATGCGATACAGGATTACCAAAAAGAGCAAAATATTTCATTATTATTTAACCCTATAAACAAAGGCGCCACTTGAGACATCTTGGCGTATTTTTTGAATATTTGATTCAATGTTAGAATTAAATGGACCAATTAGAATTTTTACTACTTTGTTACCATTTACAACAACTTCATGAGTTGTGTATTTATAGCCATTAGCTGTAATTCTTTTAATCAAAGCACTATTTCTATCGAGTTTAGATACAGATGCAACTTGAATATATGTTCCCTTAGCTAGGCCGTTTGTAGTAGCTGGCTCTTTTTTAGTTTCTACCTTTTTAACTGGTTCAGATTTTTTAACTGGTTCTTTTTTAGGTTCCACCTTTTTAACTGGTTCTACCTTTTTAGCTGGTTCAGATTTTTTAACTGGTTCTTTTTTGTTATCTTTAACAGCTGGAGCAGTTGCACCAAATGGCTCTTCAACTTTTGGAGGTAGCACTGGCACAATCATACTAGGTGTAGTATCCATAGCAGCTTGAGCATTTTTATACTCATTTACTATATTTTCAAAACTCTCTTTAGAATTTGAATTATCACTAACAATTGGCACTTGTTCAAAAAGGTCATTTGAGCCACTATTATCTGATGTATTAGCAGGTAACTCAGCAGGTAGTAATAGACTATCAGATATATCGTTACCCTTTTTAGTCTCATTTGAATTTAAAAACTTCACAACAATCAATACTACAACAAAAATGATAACTAGCAACGCCACACCAATTAAAATTTTGCGTATACCACCAGACTTTTCCTCTTCGTTTTTATCTAGCAAGATATCTTGTAAATTATTATTTTCTTCCATAATTTATCCTTTACATATGTTTTGACCAGCTAGCACCACGTTCTTTTTGATAGAGCTCATATGGCAAGGCTAGAATATTATACTCTAATGGCATATCCATAGTAGGAAACATTCTCCACTCTTGAGGTAACTTTTGTGATAGCATCACTGATAGTTTATTAGCTATTTGACACCCTTCCATAAAGGTTGTATGACCTTTATGGACGTATAGATGTAAATGACCAGGGGTTTTGGTCTCATAAGCTGTGAAATTTATAAACCCTTCTTCTCTTAGTAGTAGCTGAGCCCTATGCCAAAAGCGTTCAGGCATTCTGCCATTATAGTCAAAAACAATATTTTCAACCTTATTTAACCTATTGATCAAAGAGTGTGCTACAATTATTTTACGCTCAGCATGTTCTCTTTGTATTGCTAGGCTAAGCGGTTCATCTACTCTTTCAAATTTATCAAAAAAATACCTACCCTTATGCTCAATCTTTTTTACAGTTAAATCACGCTTGATATAGTAGTGATCTGTAATCATCTTAATAAGCGATAAATCCATACGCTGCATTAGAATGTCGCTTTATTATAGATGATAAATTGATGAGCTAAATCTTTTAATTCGGCTGCGATTTTGCGTTGTTTATCAAGATTATTTATATCATCTAATACATCAGCAATGCGATTTGCAATTAACTCAAATTCAGTCTCTTTCATACCTCTAGCAGTAAGCGCTGGGCTACCCACTCTAATACCGCTTGTTATAAATGGACTTCTAATTTCGCCTGGGACTGTATTTTTATTTACCGTAATTCCTGCATTACCTAAAGCTATATCTGCATCTTTACCGCTAAAATCTTTATTTAAGAAACTAACAAGTACAAGGTGATTATCAGTACCGCCACTTACTAGATCATATCCACGGCTAATTAAAACTTCACCAAGTTTTTTAGCATTTGCTTTGACTTGTTTGGCATATACTTTCCACTCATCACTTAAATTATGCTTAAAGCCTACAGCCTTACCAGCTATAACATGCATTAATGGCCCACCTTGAATTCCTGGGAATATAGAGCTATTGATCTTTTTAGCAAATTCCTCATCGTTTGTCATGATGATACCGCCTCTTGGGCCTCTTAGAGTTTTATGTGTTGTGGAGCTTACTACATGGCAATGTGGAAATGGATGAGCATGCTCGCCAGCTACAACTAACCCCGCTATGTGCGCCACATCAGCAAATAAATACGCACCTACGCTATCAGCAATTTCTCTAAATCGCTTAAAATCTATCTCTCTAGTATAGGCACTCGCACCGCAAACTATCATCCTTGGTTTAACAATATTTGCAATATCGGCTACCTTATCATAGTTGATTCTACCATCTAGCTCAACACCATAAAAAAAACTCTCATAATACTTACCAGAGCTTGAAACCTTAGCACCGTGAGTTAAGTGGCCACCATGGCTTAAATCCATACCTAAAATTTTATCACCTGGCTTTAAAAATGCTCCATAAACACCTTGATTTGCTTGGCTACCGCTATTTGGCTGAACATTAGCAAATTCACAACCAAAGAGTTTTTTGCATCTATCAATTGCAATCTGCTCAATTTCATCTACAAATTCACAACCGCCATAGTATCTCTTACCAGGATACCCTTCGGCATATTTATTAGTCAAAATAGAACCCATAACTTCCATAACTTCAGGATATGTAAAATTCTCACTAGCAATCATCTCCAAATGATCGCACTGACGCTCAAGCTCTTTATTTAAAAGAGCGTAAATCTCTTTATCATAACTTTCTAAATTCATATTTACTCCTTAATTTTTTGGTTTCATCGCTGGAAATAATATAACATCGCGAATTGATTTTTTATTTAATAGTAGCATTACCAACCTATCAACACCAAGACCCCAACCAACAGTTGGTGCCATACCATATCCAAGAGCTCTACAATAATCCTCATCCATCTCATGAGCTTCATCATTGCCGGCATCTTTGCTCTGTATTTGAGCCTTAAATCTCTCATATTGATCAACTGGATCATTAAGCTCATTAAATGCATTTGCTAATTCTCGACCAGCGATAAATAGCTCAAATCTCTCTGCGATTTCAGGATTTTCATCACTTCTTCTTGAAAGTGGTGAAATTGAAATAGGAAAATCTGTTATAAATGTAGGATTAATTAGCTTACTTTCAACATAATTATCAAAAAGTTCAGCTTGTAAATGACCAAGATCTAACTTATCATTTGCTTCAAATTTATCCTCTTTTAATTTAGCCAATATCTTCTCTTTATCGCTTATAATTTCTCTATCTAACCCACCAATTTCTACAAGTGCATCAAGATATTTAATCCTTTTAAATGGCTTAGAAAAATCGATATTTTGACCATCGAATTCGATTATTTTATCCAAATTTAATTTATCAAGTAGTGTCGCAAATAACTCTTCAGTCAGATCCATAACCTCAAAATAATCATGCCAAGCCCAATAAAACTCAATACTAGTAAATTCAGGATTGTGAGTTAAATCCATTCCTTCATTTCTAAAGCAACGATTCATCTCAAATACCGCTTCCATACCACCTACGATAAGCCTTTTGAGATAAAGCTCTGGGGCGATTTTAAGATATCTATCTACGCCTAATGCGTTATGATGGGTGATAAATGGTTTGGCATTAGCCCCGCCTGCTATCGGATGCATCATAGGCGTCTCAACTTCTAAAAATCCACGCTCTTCAAAAAACCTTCTAATAGTGCTAATAATAATTGAACGCTTAAGAAAATCACTCCTTACATCCCTATCCATAATCATATCTAGGTATCTTTGGCGATATCTTGTCTCTATATCAGTTAATCCATGAAATTTCTCAGGTAATGGAGATATAGCCTTAGTAGCAAGAGTGATATGGCTTGCATGTAGGCTAAATTCGCCTGTTTGGGTGATAAAAGCATAGCCTTTAATAAGGATTATATCACCAACTTCAAGATTTTTTTTGAATTTAGTATAATCCTCCTCGCCTATACTAGCTAATGAGTAATAAATTTGGATATTATCGCTCTCATCTTCTATATTGGCAAATGTTGATTTCCCAGCTACTCTTTTTAGTTTTATTCTACCAGATATAACTACCTCTTCTTGGGCTTTTCTCTCACCTTCAGGAAGTTCTTTTATATATCCAAATTTGCTCTTAAACTCAGAAATATTCATCTCTCTTTTTAAGAAATGCGGATAAGGGCTAACTCCCATTTGTCGTAACTCATCAGCCTTAGCTAGACGAGTTAATTCTAATTCAGTATCAAAAATCAATTAAATTCCTTTTATCTTTTGTTTATTACATTCACTACAAACACCATATAGTTGCATAATATGGCCAGTAAGCTTAAAGCCATGCTCTTTAGCAATTGCTAGCTGGCGCTTTTCTATAATCTGGTCTTCAAACTCAACTATTACACCACACTGCCTACAGATCATATGGTCGTGATGAGGCTTATTGGCTAATTCAAATTTCTTACCCTGCACACCAAAACTAATTGATGTTACCATACCTGATTCTTCAAGTAAATTTAGACTTCTATAAACTGTAGCAATACCGACATTTAGCCCTGGATGGCGTTCTTTGATATACAAATATAACTGCTCTGGGGTAAAATGCTCACTATTATTATATAATGTTTGTAAAAGTACTTCACGCTGTTTGGTATATTTTAAACCATTATCTCGTAATACCCTCTTAAATCTCTCTAGCAACGCATCATATTCAATATTTTCTATCATTGCTCCACCTTAGTTAAATTTTCTTCTACTCCCTCAGCACTATCTAAAAGCTCAGGAACGACAATCTGACCACTCTCTACACTCTCTTTAACTTTACTAACATCCATTGCCATAATAAATTGACCAGCACTTAATAATATTGGATAAACCTTACTGCCTTCAAAAAATGGAGATATTTTCTGATTTAATACTGAAATTTTTGATACAATCGCAGCTAAAATAGCAAGAACTAAAAATATCTTTGCTGCTCCAACAAAAAATCCCAATAATCTATCCACAAATCCCAATCCGCTCATTTTTAACATCTTTGATAGTAGATTACCAAGCATCAAACATACAAACCAAAATACTAATAAAGCAAGTAAAAATCCAAAGAAAAATTCTGCCGAATCACTGAGTTGATATATATAAAGACTTATTAAATCTCCAACTAAATTTGCATTTCTACTAGCGATAATCACACCACCAATAATGCCTATAAGACCAAAAACTTCCTTAATAAGGCCATTTATAATACCCTTAATTCCTAAAATAATCACTACAGCGATAATAATAATATCAAACCAAGTAATAAAATCCATCAATTTTTCTCCATTAATTTAAATTTGTAGCATTAAATTGCATCGCAATATCTTTTGTTATTATATTTTCATTTAGTGCTTTTTGTATCTCGCTTGCCATAATTCTCATACCACTTTGCGAGCTACCAAGTTGCATTTGAGAGAGGATTTGATGAATTTTCCCCTCTCTTATTAAATTTGAAATTGCGATATTGTTTAGCATAATCTCAAAAAGCGCAACCCTACCTCCGCCAATTTTTGGAAGTAAATTTTGAGAAATTACAGCTATTAATGACGAGGCTAAAGAGCTTTTGATATATGCTTGATCACTTGTAGCAAAACTATCTATTATTCTATTTATAGAGCTTACAGCTGAGTTTGTATGTAGTGTTGCAAAGACCAAATGCCCTGTTTGAGCCGCTTCAATAGTCATTGCCATAGTCTCTTTATCACGCATCTCTCCAACTAAAATAACATCTGGGTCCTCTCTAAGAGCATATTTTAACGCTCGTGAAAATGAGCTTGTATCGCTTCCAACATTTCTATGCGAAAATAGTGAGTTTTTGCTAGTATGAATAAATTCTACTGGATCCTCAATAGTAATGATGTGTTTATTTTGACTTTGATTTATCTCATTTAAAATTGCTGCTAGCGTAGTACTTTTGCCACTTCCTGTAGCTCCAGTTATTAGAATTAGTCCCTTTTGTTTCTTAGCTAAATCAAATAATATATCGGGTGCACAAATATCATCGAGTGTTGGTATCTCTAGCGGTATAGTACGAAATGCAGCCGAAAGCTCACCATTCATAGTATAATAATAATTTACTCTAAATCTACTATTGCCAAGATCAATAGAAAAATCAAGCTCTTTAAATTTTTTTAATTCAGCTTTTTGCTCTTCATCTATAAGTGGTAGGCAAATTTCTTCTATATCATTTGGTGTTAGAGCTACATTTCCTGTAGAAACTAGCTCTCCATCAATTCTAATCTTTGGCATACTTCTAGCTACTAGGTGTAAATCACTAGCTTTCTTATCTATTACCAAATCAAGCAAAGATCTTATAGCCATATTCTACTCGATAATTTTTGGAACTTCAAAACTTTTGCCCTGTTTTTGTGGAGCATTTTGTAAAATTATATCTATTACATCACTCTTGCGTGGTTCATCATCTCTAAGTGGAGTTCCACCGCTTACGGTACTTACTGCAGCTTCTATGCCATCTAAATTTAACTCATTTAAAACATCAACAAAATCGACAATCTTGCTAAGTTGACCCTTAAACTCTTCACGCTTATCATCCGGTATCTTTAGCGCGCTTAATTTCTCTAATTTTTCAAGCATTTTATCATCAATTTGCACAGTTTCACCCCAAATTTAAAATTTTTGAGCGATTATATCATAAGTTTTCTTAGATAGAAATTATCAATATTAGGAACTTTTTAATAATTACCTTTTTATTTGTTAGATTTAAGATAATTTATGATAAAATTAGCAAATTTTTTATTTTTAAAGGATATTACTTTGGCAGTTAAAGAGAATATTGACTATATTAAAAATGAGATTAGCTCTCAAGAACAACTATTAGAAAGCGCTATAAAAAGTGAAAGATTTTTTAAACGCAATAAAAAGAGCTTTATCGCTGCAGGAATTGTTATAGTTATTGCGCTTGTTGGTTATAGCATATCAAATGCTTTACAAGAAGCTAGTAAAGCAGAAGTTAATAAAGCCTATAATACCTTAATAAATCACCCAGACGATAGTAATGCAAAAGAAATTTTAATATCTAAAAACCCATCTTTATATGCTCTTTTTGTAATTAAAACAGCTGATTTAAACTCAACTACAATTATAGATGAGGCGATCAATTTAGAGATCGATCCGCTTTTAAAAGAAATTTTAATAAATTTAAAAGGCCAAGAATCGGCTAAAATTTTATCAAATTATAATGCTTTAATCGATGGTTATAAACTATTAAAAGATGGCAAAACCGATGCTGCAAAGGCTGAATTTGCAAAAATTCCTCTTAATTCACCACTTCAACAAATTGCTAAAAATTTAGAGCATTATCAAGGAAAATAGTATGAATTACAAAGCTTATATTCTATCATCTTTAATACTTTTTATACTTGTTGGTTGTTATACTAAAAGAGAGTATTATAAACCTGAGAGTGTATCTAGTAATATAGAATTTACTGGCTCATTAAGCTCAGCCATTCAACAAACTAGCAAATATGGTGCTGTATTAAAAAATGGTAGTGTGCTGCTAAAAAGTGGAAAGATTATAGAGCTAAATTTGCTTAAAGATGATAACTTTTTAGGAGAGTATCAAGATAAGCTTTTAGTTGCTAATATTGATGGCTCATTTAAAGTATTAGTTGATAAAGATGAGTATTACACAAATAAATTTAACACTCGCATAGTCTCAGCCTCTATAAATGATAATCATCTAGCTGCTCTAAGTGCTGATAATACTATATACCTTATTGATATGATTAGTGATACAATTCTTTTGGAGTATAATATCGGTATAACCTATGCAATCGATGCAAAGATGGCAAATCCAATATTTCTAAACTCAATTATAGTATATCCAACACTTGATGGTAAAATTATGATTGTTGATAGAGCTAATGGAAGAATTTTACGTGATGCAGTTGTTAGTAGTGAGCCATTTTTTAATAATATTATATTTCTTGATTTGCTAGGCGATAAAATGTTTGCAGCGAGTGCTACAAAATTTATGGCAATTGACCCTAATGGTGTTAAATATTATGATGGCCAAATAAAAGATGTTTTAATTTACTCTGGTAAAATTTATATTTTCTTAAAAGATGGAGTGGTAGAGATTTTGGATTTGGAGCTAAATAAAATTGGCAGTCAAAACTTTAAATTTGCCATATTTGCAGGTGCAATTCCACAAGATGATAAGCTATATATCTTTGAAAAAACCGGATATATGTTTATAACAGATCTAAATTTACAAAATACTCAAGTAATTGAGCTAGACTCAGAAATTAGCAAAAAAAGCTTCACAGGCGCGGACGCTTTCTACTATGATAATGAGATATTAAAATTAAAATAATGGATAATAGAATTTGTAATATTTTTAACCAGCGTAAAATTTTACTTAAAAATTTACGCACTCTTGATATTAAAGAGTTTAGTAAAAAGCGTAATTATCAGCTATTTTTAGGAATAGATAAAAGCGGATTTTATAATCTTATCTTTTTTAGGGATTCAAAAAGTAGATTTGTGAGTAAAGAACTTGAGGAGCTAAGAGAAATTAGCGAACTTGTTAAGAGGAAATTTGATACAAACATAGTTAAATTTGTACTTTTTTACAGCTCGCCGATCTGCTCAAAGGTTCTAAAATCAAATTCAGATTGGAAATTTTATGATTTTATGTGATATTGGAAATACAAATGCCTCATTTTTTGATGGTAGAAGGGTTTGGAATTTAACCATTGATGAATTTATGGCTTATGAGCCAACAGAAAAAATTTACTACATTAATGTAAATGATAAAGCTGAACAAAAACTTTTAAACCATTTATTTATCGATATTTCATCATATATTAAGTTAAATAGCACATATATTGGTTTAGGCATTGATAGGGCTGCTGTATGCTATGCTATAAATAATGGCCTAATTGTAGATGCTGGAAGCGCTATAACTCTTGATTTAATGGCAAATGGTTGTCATATTGGTGGTTTTATAATTCCTGGGATATCTGCAACACTTAAAAGTTTGCAAAATATCTCACCGCGACTAAATTTGCCACTAAATACAAATATAGATCTAGATTGCCTACCACAACGCACACAAGATGCTATCAGCTATGGAATAATCAAACCAATTGTAAGTTTAATTAGCGATTTTTCAAGCCAAAAAACGATATATTTTACTGGCGGAGATGGGGAGTTTTTGTCTAAGTTTTTCTCTCAAGCTATCTATGATAGAATGCTAATATTTCGTGGTATGCAAAGAGCGATAAATGAAAATAAGGAGATTTTATGCTAAGTGTAGCATTACCAAAGGGTAGAATTGCTGAGCAGACTTTAGAAATTTTTAGCAAAATTTTTGGAAGTGAGTTTAAATTTGAAGATAGAAAACTCATTATGACAAAGGGTGAATTTAAATTTCTAATGGTGCGAAATCAAGATATCCCAACTTATATTACCGAAGGTGCTGCAGATATCGGTGTAGTCGGACTTGATGTATTAGAAGAGCATAGATGCGATGTGCTTAGATTGCTTGATCTTGGACTTGGGCGATGCAAGGTTTGCATTGGTATTAAAGAAAACCAAAGACTAGACTATAGCAAACCAGAGCTCAAAATTGCTACAAAAATGCCAAATATTACCAAAAATTATTTTGACCAAAAAGGGATTGCAGTTAAGATTATTAAACTTTATGGTTCTATTGAGCTAGCTCCACTTGTTGGACTTAGCGATGCTATTGTGGATATTGTTGAAACTGGCACTACAATGAGACAAAATGGCCTAAAAGTAGCCGAAGAAATAATGACTAGTAGCGCTCATTTGATTGCTAATAAAAATAGTTTTATAACTAAACGTGATGAAATTTTATCACTTTATCATCAGATAAATAGTATAATCCAAAACTAAATTTAAGGCAAAATATGAGTCCATATATTTTTATTCCACTATCTACGCTGATTTTTTTGGGAATAAATTTATATACTTATAAACGTCTTAAACAAAACTTGATATTGGTCAAATTTAAATGGAGTTTACGAGTAGTTTTTGGGTTAATATTTTTATTTGAAGTAGCCTATTTTATATCTATTAAAAGCTCTCCACTACCATCGTTAATCTATCAAATTTCTATCATCTGTATTGGCGTGAGCTTTATGCTATTTTGTACTATTTTGCCTTTTCATTTGGTCTTATATTTTATTAAAAAGCTTAAAAAAAATAGCCAAAAAATAGCTAAGTTTATACTTGATATCTGTGTGATTCTTGGCTTTGCTTTATATATAATAATTGGTGCTTATAATGCCAATTTTAACACCATTATCACTGAGTATAATGTAAAAATAAAAAATCTTAAAAACCCTATGAATTTAGTCGTAATCAGCGATGTTCATATTGGTGAGTTTTTTCAAAAAGATTATATGAAATCATTAGTAGATAAGATAAATTTATTAAATCCAGATGCTCTTTTGATAGTGGGTGATTTGGTAGATTTAAATAGCGATGAATTGGGTGATTTCTTAGATCCTTTAAAGGATGTTAAGAGCAGATTTGGAACCTTTATGGTAGTTGGAAATCACGAGTATTATCATGGAATAGAGGGCTTGATTGATAAGTTTAAATCTATTGGAATTAAAGTTTTAGAAAATGAAAGCGTTGTAATCGCAGATATAAATTTAGCCGGTGTCTATGATATGGCTGGCCTTAAAATGGATAAATTCAAGCCAGATTTTACAAAAGCTATGAGCGATATAGACCCAAATTTACCTACAATTTTACTAACTCATCAGCCTAGATCTTTAAGCTATCTACAAAATAGCGTAGATCTAGCGATTTCAGGTCACACTCACGGCGGACAGATATTTCCATTTTCAATTTTAGTTTGGCTAAACCAAAAATATATCTATGGACTATACAATATCACTGACGATATGAAGCTACTAGTTAGCAGTGGCGCTGGACTTTGGGGGCCACCTTTTAGAGTTGGATCAAATAGCGAAATAGTATATTTAAAGCTTTTAGGAGATTAATATGGATTATAATAAATTTTCAAACTACTTTGGCCTGATAGCGCACTATAAATTCCCAAAATTACTTCAAAATGCTATAAATAACTGGTATGTTAAAAAATTTCAAATAGATATGAGTGAGTTTAATCCAATTGGTAGCTATGATAGCTTAAACGCCATATTTACAAGAGAGTTAAACTCTCCAAGAGCACTTGGTGATGGATTTGTTTCACCAAGTGATGGATTGTGCTTTGAGTGTCAAAAAGGTGATAATCTAAAAGCTTATAGCATCAAATCCAAAAGCTATAGCGTAGATGAGCTACTAGGTAAATCTCTTGAAAAAGGCGAGTTAGATGGTGAGTTTGACTATCTAAATATCTATCTATCACCACGAGATTACCATCACTATCACGCACCTTGCGATATGGAAATTATAAGTCTAAACTACACCCCTGGAACGCTTTTTAGCGTAGCTAGAAGCGCCCTTTTAAAGCATGATAATCTATACGCTAGAAATGAAAGAGTTGTATTAAAAGCAAGATTAGCTAATGATAAATTAATCTGGATGGTATTTGTAGGCGCTTTAAATGTAGGAAAGATGAAATTTGATTTTGAACCAAGAGTTAGCACCAATTCAAATTTATCTCCCGCTTTTTATAATTACAATAATTTAAGCTTAAAAAAAGGCGAACATATAGGCAATTTTGAGCTAGGCTCAACCATTGTTATAATCAGTCAAAATGGTGCTATAAACTACCAAATAAAAAGAGATATGACTCTAAAACAAGCCCAAAGCATAGCCCAAATAATAGGCTAAATCAACTGCTAGCTTTTAGCTTAGCTGCTAGGGCTTGTAAATTTTTTATCCTATTTTCATGACTTGGGTGAGTGCTTAAAAACTCCAATCCGCCATCACCTGAATGCTCTTGCATCTTCGTCCATAATGACGCTGCACCATCTGGATTAAATCCCGCCATATACGCAAGCTCTAGCCCTATTTCATCGCTCTCATTTTCATGCGAACGGCTAAAAGGCAGAGATATCCCCACATTAGCAGCCAAATTCGCAACTCCTAAAATAGTATTATCCACCCCAAAAACCGAAGCTACATTGATTAATCCACTCTTTATCATCTCTTGGCTTTGTTGCTCTCTTACATGCTCTCTTAAGGCGTGAGCAATCTCGTGAGCTAGGATAAATGCTATCTCATCATCATTTAAATTCAACTTCTCTATAATCCCTGTATATACAGCTATCTTGCCACCAGCCATACACCAAGCATTGATAGTATCACTTGTAATTACATTTACCTCCCAATCCCACTTTGTGCTATCTTGTCTAAAATATGAAGTTTTAGCAATTAATCTATTTGAGATATTTTTAACCCTATTTGTAAGATTTGGGTCTTTATTTAGAGTATTTGACGCTTTTGCTTTTTGTATCACCTCGCCATAAGCTTTAGCAGATGCTTCATTTATCTCATCGCTAGATATCAGCATTAGTTGCCCTCTATCAACTTCTGAGTGGCCTACATTTGTGGTATTTTGCATACAACCAACAAAAAATATAAGAGCAAATATCAATATAATTTTTTTCATATTTTTCCTTAAAATTTATGTTAGTAATTCTACCCAAATTTATCTAGTAAAATCCTAAATTTGCTAGAATTTAAGATTTATTTGGCTATAATCACGCATTTTATAGAAATTCAAAAGGTTAAAAATGAGTAAATGGAATAAAGATAGTTGGAGAGATTATAATATTTTACAACAACCGGTGTATCCCGATATTACCAAGCTTAGAGAGTGCGAAGATAAGCTTAGCAAACTCCCACCACTTGTATTTGCAGGTGAGGTTAGAAATCTCAAAGATGAGCTAGCTAAGGTCACTCAAGGCCATGGCTTTTTACTTCAAGGTGGAGATTGCGCTGAGAGCTTTGCTAACTTTAATGCGGTAAATATCCGTGATATGTTTAAGATTATATTACAAATGGCGATTGTCCTTACCTTCGCTGGTGGCTGTCCTGTAGTCAAGGTCGGTCGTGTAGCGGGTCAATTTGCTAAACCTAGAAGTAGCGATTATGAAGAGATAAATGGGGTTAAGCTCCCTAGCTATAGAGGCGATATCATAAATGGATTTGAATTTAATGAATCAGCTAGAGTCCCAGATCCTAAAAGAATGATAGATGCCTACTATCAAAGTGCATCTACGCTAAATCTTCTAAGGGCATTTTCACGAGGTGGATTGGCTAATTTACATGAAGTCCATAGATGGAATTTAGGATTTGTAAAGCGAAGTGAATTAGATGAAAAATTCGAAAAACTCGCTTCTGAGCTTACAAATGCTCTTAAATTTATGGAGGCTTGTGGGGTTACAACCTCTAATACCCCAACACTAAGCGAAACCAAATTATACACTTCTCACGAAGCTCTTTTACTCCCATATGAAGAGGCTCTTACAAGGGTTGATAGTTTAAGCGGAGATTGGTATGACTGCTCTGCTCACATGCTTTGGATAGGTGAGAGAACTAGAGGAGTTGATGATGCTCATGTCCATTTCTTAAGCGGAGTTAAAAATCCAATCGGATGCAAAATCGGCCCAAATGCCACAGCCGATGATGTGATAAAATTAGCCAACAAACTAAACCCAAATAACGAAAATGGCCGCCTAAATATCATCATCAGAATGGGAGCTGATAAGATAGAGAGTCGCTTGCCAAATATCTTAAAAGATATTAAATCCGAAGGGCTAAATATCTTATGGAGTATTGATCCTATGCATGGCAACACGGTAAAAGCGTCAAATGGATATAAGACTCGTGAATTTGATAATGTTTTAAGAGAGGTTAAGAGCTTCTTTGATATCCATCACGCTTGTGGCACCATACCTGGGGGCGTCCATTTAGAGATGACAGGTCAAGATGTTACAGAGTGTACTGGTGGTGCATTTAAGGTAACTCAAGAGGCCCTTGCTAGTCGCTATGAGACTCAATGCGACCCAAGACTAAATGCCGATCAAGCCTTAGAGCTTGCCTTCTTAATCGCAGATGAAGTGAAAAAATCTCGCTCATAAGCTATGGCCTTTGCCATAGCTTTTATTGATATAATTTAAATTCCAAATAACTATATAAGCATATTTTTGGTATAATCCATCACTATTTTTTACACAAGGTGATATATATGGATTATCTACAAATCAAAAGATCAACAAATTTAAAAGGCAAAATCACAATTAGTGGTGCCAAAAATGCTGCTTTGCCGATAATTGCTATGACAATTTTAGCCAAAAATAGAGTAACAATCCAAAATACACCTCAAGTTGCTGATATAAAAACATTGATAAAACTACTACAAAATTTAGGCGCTAAGGCTGAATTTAAAAACTCAACCCTACAAATAGATACCGCAGATATAAACTCCACAAAAGCGACATACGATATTGTCCGCACTATGCGTGCTTCAATTTTAGTCCTAGGGCCGCTACTTGCTAGATTTGGTCATTGCGAAGTCTCGCTTCCTGGAGGGTGCGCTATTGGGGCTAGGCCAATTGATCTTCATCTAAGTGCTTTAGAGAAAATGGGTGCTAAAATTGAGATAAAAGATGGCTATGTGATAGCCGATGCCAAAGATGGATTAAACGGAGCTAATATTGTTTTTGATAAGATCACAGTTACAGGCACTGAAAATATCATAATGGCTGCGGCCTTAGCAAATGGAGTTACGAAGATATTTAACGCAGCCAAAGAGCCCGAAGTCGTCCAACTATGTGAAATTTTAAACCAAAATGGCGTCAAAATCGAAGGCATTGCAACAAGTGAGCTAACAATACACGGAACAAATAGTAATCTTATAAATTTAGATGAAATCACAGTAATACCTGATAGAATAGAAGCTGGAACTTATATGTGTGCTGTGGCGATTGCTGGTGGGGATGTTACAATAGAAAATATAAATCCCGATCACCTAGTAGCGATAACTTCAAAGCTTTGTGATATGGGAGTTGAGTGTAAGCTTAGCCAAAATTCAATAAGAGTAATTAGTGATGGCAATTTAAAGCCATGTAATATCATCACAACTGAATTTCCCGGCTTCCCTACCGATATGCAAGCGCAGTTTATGGCTCTAGCATCTATCGCTGATGGCGTATCTAGCATTGATGAGAGACTTTTTGAAAATCGTTTTATGCATGCTAGTGAGTTATCTCGCATGGGTGCTGATATAAAACTAAATGGTCATATTGCTACCATAACCGGAGGCAGTTTAAATGGCGCTGATGTGATGGCGACTGATTTAAGAGCTAGCTCAGCACTCATCATAGCAGCCCTAAGAGCTAAGGGAACTACAAGAATTCACCGAATTTACCACCTAGATAGAGGTTATGAGAATTTAGAATCCAAACTTACAGCAATCGGAGCTGATATAAAAAGATTAAGAGAGTAAGATATGAGAGTTGATGAAGTATTTGATTTAATTAGTAGTATCAATGCGCTAAATGGAAGCGAGATTGTGCCACTTTATATGGCAACTAATAGAGTTGTAGCTAGAGATATTATAGCTACTAGAACTCTTCCAGCATTTGACAACTCAGCACTTGATGGCTACGCCTTTGCCTATGCTGATATTAAAAATCCTCTAAAAATCAAAGGGACGATTCTAGCAGGCGATAAAAATATCTATCAAATCGGTTCAAATGAGTGCTATAAGATTATGACTGGAGCTATATTTCCTAATGGTGCTGATACTGTTGTAATGATAGAGAATGAAAAATTAGATAAAAATGGTAATTTAATAGTTCCACTAGATACTCCACCAAATAACGCTAGAAAAATCACTGGGGAAGAGATTAAATCTGGTGAGCTTTTACTAAGTAAAAACTCAACACTCACTCCAGCAAATATAATGCTTTTAGCTGCTCAAGGTATTAGCTATGTAAATGTTATTAAAAAGCCAAAAATTGCTATCTTTAGTAGCGGGAATGAGATTTATGAGCCGTGGGATAGCTGCGATACTTTTTCTGTATATAACGCAAACGGTTTTGGGATAATGGCTGCACTTAGCCAAAATGGCTTTGACAGTGAATACAAAGGTGTTTTAAAAGATCAAATTTCAACTATTAAAGAGGCTCTTGAGAGTTGCGTTAACTATGATATTATTATCACAAGTGGCGGAGCAAGCAAGGGTGAAGCTGATTATATGAGCGAGGTTTTAGATTTACTTGGTTTTAAAATGCTTTTTAATTCAATTGATGCGCGCCCTGCAAAACCTACTAAATGTTATAAAAAAGGTGATAAGTTTATCTTTGTCCTGCCAGGTAATCCAATGTCATGCCTACTAGCTACATATATCACTGTTTTACCGCTAACTAAAAAACTAGCCGGATTTAGTGAATTTTTGCCTCAGATGCAAATTGCCAAATTTAAAGGCAATTTAAAATTTAAAGCCAGCAGAGCAAATATTGTAATAGGAACAGTAAAAAATGGCGAATTTAGAGCAACAAATGATAATATTTATAGCCCTTCAATGATAAAACCTATCTCTTTATCAAATTTTATATATATCTCTAGTATCGGTGAAAGCGGCATTGAGGATAATAAAGAGATAAAAATTTTTAAAATATCTTGACAAGTGAGTAAAAATATGGTATCATTCCACTTTAATTCAACAAAATGCGGGAATAGCTCAGGGGTAGAGCACAACCTTGCCAAGGTTGGGGTCGCGAGTTCGAATCTCGTTTCCCGCTCCATTTTTTTACTTCTTATTTTTTATATTCCTCTTTTTAGTAGCTCTTTAATTGATGAACTTCATAAGGCTATTTATGATGAATTTCCATCAGCTAAGATAAATTCTATTAATATAGATAATCACAATGAACTACCAGTAAATTTTAATGAGTTAAAATTAAAAAATATTATCTTGCTTGGCTTACGTGATGATAGTGGAACATTTAGAGCAGTCTATACTACACCAAATTCTACCAGTAAAAGTATATTTTATAAATTCAAAATCGATTTTAAGCTCCCAGTATTAGTTGCTACCAAAGACATTGGGCGAGATCATATACTAAATTTAAGTGATTATAAACAAAAATTTGTAAGTCTCAAGGATTATGATAAGCAAGCTATCATAAATCCATCAAATCACCAACTTATAACTAAAAGCAAAATCAAGCGTGGCAAAATTTTAACTAATCGCCAATTTAAAACCCTAAGCGATATTAAAAAAGGTGATAAGATCACTGCTATTATAGAAGATGGATCTTTAAAAGTAGAAATATTAGTAACCGCGCTCAATGACGGCAATATCGGACAAATAATCAGTGTTAAAAACCAAAATAATCAAACCCTAAAAGCTCAAGTAATAAGTAAAAACCAAGCCATCATAAAATAGAGGTAAAAATGAAATCATGCATATATCCAGGAACCTTTGATCCTATCACTAATGGTCATCTAGATGTTATTAGACGAGCTTGTAATGTCTTTGATAGAGTTATTGTAGCAGTAGCACTAAATGAGTCTAAAAAGCCGTATTTTAACTACGATCAACGAATCGAACTTGCCCGTTTAGCGACTAAGGAACTATCTAGTGTTGAGGTTACGGGATTTAATAATCTCTTAATCGATTTTGCTAAATCACAAAATATTAATACTGTTGTGCGAGGTCTAAGAGCTGTGAGTGATTTTGAATATGAATTACAAATTGGTTATGCAAATGCTTCATTGTGGAGCGAATTTGAGACGATTTATTTTATGCCAAGTCTTAAAAATGCCTTTATTTCTAGTTCTATTGTCCGCTCAGTTTTACGCCACGATGGTGATATTAGTTCACTTGTCCCATCTAAAGTATATAAAAAAATAAAGGAAGAATATGCTAATTAATTTTGAAGGTGTCGATGGAGCTGGTAAATCTACTCAAATAAATCTGCTAAAAGAGATTTACAAAGATGCCATAATAACTAAAGAGCCAGGTGGCACAGAGCTTGGATTGATGATTAGAAATTATTTAATGAGTAGTGCAAGTAAAATATCACAAAAAGCAGAAATTTTTCTATTTTTAGCAGATCGTGCCGAGCATTATGAAAAAGTTTTAAAACCCAATTATGGAAATTTGATTTTAAGCGATAGAAGCTTTGTATCTGGTCTTGCATATGCTATGGCAAATGATGATAATTTAGATATAAAAACCTTAATTGAACTAAATAAATTTGCGCTTTGTTCAGATTTTGGAGATAAATTTGTATTTTTAAAAGCAAATGAGAATTTAATCCGTCAAAGGCTTTTTAGTAGAGGTCAAAATGATGATATTGAAAGTCGTGGAATTGAGTATTTAATGAGAGTTCAAGGATTTATGAGTATAATACTTGCCGATTTAAAATTTGAAGTCTTAGAGATCGATGCCTCACTAAGCCCAGAAATTATACATAATAAAATAAGGAAATTTATATGATTAATGCTCTTCGTGGTATGAAAGACCTACTTGAAAACGATGGAAAACTATATAAATTTATAATTGATACCTGTGAAGCTGTGGTTAAAAACTATGGCTATGAGTTTTGCGAAACACCAAAACTAGAAGAGACCGCACTATTTAAGCGAAGTGTTGGCCAAAGTAGCGATATAGTTGGAAAAGAGATGTATCAATTTATAGATAAAGGCGGTAATGATGTCTGTCTTCGCCCTGAAGGAACTGCTGGAGTCGTAAGAGCATTTATAGAGAATAAATTTGATAGAGCTGGTGGAGTTAAAAGATATTTTTATCACGGTAGTATGTTTAGATATGAGCGTCCTCAGCGTGGACGTCTAAGAGAATTTCATCAATTTGGCGTAGAGTGCTTTGGCGAAGCTAGCGTTTATGAAGATGCCTCTGTAATATTAATGTTAAATGAGATTTTAAATAGGCTTAAAATTAAAACCACACTAAAAATCAACTCACTAGGCGATAGTCAATGTATGCCAGCATATAAAGAAAAATTAGTTAAATTTGTTGAAAATAATAAAGAAAATCTATGTGATGATTGCTTAAGAAGACTTGATACTAACCCTATTAGGATACTTGATTGCAAAAGCCAGAGTTGTCAAAATATCTTAAAAGATGCTCCGCTTATTACTCAAAATTTAAATCAAATTTGTAACGATGATTTTAATAAACTTCAAGAGATTTTAAGAGCAAATGGAGTTGAATTTCAAATCGATCCAAAACTCGTACGTGGGCTTGATTACTACTGCAAAACTGCCTTTGAGTTTATCAGTGATGATATTGGCTCTCAAAGTGCCGTAGCAGGCGGCGGTAGATATGATAAACTCTGTGAATATCTAGATGGCAAACCTACTCCAGCAGTTGGCTGGGCTATGGGTATTGAGAGAATTATGGAGATTTTAAAGCAAAAAGAGTCGCAAAATACCCGTCAAGGTATCTATATCTGTGCTTTAAATCCAAATTTAATTGATGAAATTTACAAAATCGCTCAAACTCTAAGAAAAAGATATATAACCGAAATTTCATACGAAGCCAAAAGCCCAAATAAACATCTAAATATAGCTGATAAAAAGGGATTTGAGATATTTTTATGTCTTGGCGATGATGAGTTTAGCCAAGGTCAAATTTGGTACAAAAATCTACAAACAAAAGATGAAAAACGAATATCTATAGCAAATTTGGAGGGTGAAATATGACACACGACTATGGACTAAGCCTGTGGGGAGATTCAAATTTTATCACTGATAGTGGCAAAGTCTGCTTAAATAGCGACTTAAAACCAGCACTTATTGATATCGTAAAAGATATTAGAAACGATGGTTATCGTGGACCACTTTTACTAAGATTTCCACACCTTATTAAAAAACAAATTGTACAGGTATACTCTAGTTTTGAAAGAGCTAAAAAAGAATTTGGCTATAGTGGTAACTTTAATGCCGTATATCCATTAAAGGTAAATCAATATCCAGGATTTGTAGAAAATCTAGTTAAAATTGGCGAAAGCTATGGCTATGGCTTAGAGGCTGGCTCAAAGGCTGAGTTGCTACTAGCGATGGCTTATAACAACTATGGAGCGCCAATTACCGTAAATGGATTTAAAGATAATGAGTTAATCGATATTGGATTTATCGCTGCTGAGATGGGACACAATATCACTCTTACAATAGAGGGATTAAATGAATTAAAATCAATTATCTCTACTGCCAAAGAGAGATTTAAACCAAAGCCAAATATCGGCCTTAGAATCAGACTTCATAGTAGTGGTACAGGCGTTTGGGCTAAAAGTGGCGGGATAAACTCTAAGTTTGGACTTACATCTACAGAGCTTATTGAAGCAGTAAATTTACTAAAAGAAAATAACCTAATTGAGCAATTTACTATGATTCATTTTCATATTGGAAGTCAAATAAATGAAATTCATCCGCTCAAAAAAGCTCTTATAGAAGCAGGAAATATATACGCCGAACTTCGTAAAATGGGAGCAAAATCTCTAAAAGCTATAAATTTAGGCGGTGGTTTGGCTATTGAATATTCACAATTTAAAGATAATCCAAGCAGGAATTACACACTTAAAGAGTATGCAAATGATGTTGTGTTTTTACTAAAAAGCATTGCTAATCAAAAAAATGAGATTGAACCTGATATATTTATAGAAAGCGGTAGATATATAGCTGCATCTCATGCTGTATTAGTAGCTCCTGTGCTTGAGCTATTTAGCCAAGAATACACAGAAGAGAAGCTAATATTAAAAGAGAATAATCCGCCATTAATTAGCGAATTATATGATCTATATAGAAGCATCAAACCAAGCAATGCTATAGAGTATCTCCATGATGCAATTGATCATATGGAGAGTGTTTTGACGCTATTTGATTTAGGCTACGTAGATTTACAAGATAGATCAAATAGCGAAATTTTAGTCCATTTAATTATGAAAAAAGCGATCTCACTTTTAGGAAATAAACAAAATTATGCAGAGCTTTTAAAAATTCAAGAAGAGGTGCAAGAGAGATATTTGGTTAATTTTTCAATGTTTCAAAGCTTGCCTGATTTTTGGGGACTTGGACAAAACTTCCCTATAATGCCTCTTGATAGACTTGATGAGCGCCCTACTTTGTCTGCTTCTATATGGGATATAACTTGCGATAGCGATGGCGAAATAAGCTTTGATGCGACCAAAAATCCGCTATTCTTGCATGATGTGGATTTAGAAAAAGAGGAGTATTTTTTAGGTTTTTTCCTAGTTGGGGCTTATCAAGAGGTTCTTGGAATGAAACACAATCTCTTTACCCACCCTACTGAAGCTACAATAATCATCAATGAAGAGGGCAATTATGAGATAAAAAATATTTTAGAATCTCAATCTGTCATGGATATATTAGAGGATTTAGACTATGATATACATGCTATTAGAGATACTTTAAATGAACGAATAGAAAATTCAACACTAGTAGATGAAAAACAAAAAAAGCATATTCTAGGCGAACTATATCTATTCTTAAACGATAATGGATATCTAAAAACCATAGGCTAATGATGGGTATTTTTCAAATTATTAAAGAGGATTTATCTCAGCCTAAAGTACAAGATCCAGCATATCGTAGCTGCATAGATCTTATCTTTAATTATCCTGGAGTATGGGCAGTAGCCAATCATAGAATTATCCATATTTTATGGAATAAAAAGTGGCATAAATTAGCCAGAATACTTGCTGGAATTAGTAATTTTTTAACCAGAGTTGATCTACACCCAGCAGCAGTTATTGGAAGAAGAGTATTTATTGATCATGCTACTGGAATAGTAATTGGTGAGACAACTATAGTTGGCGATGATTGCTTGATATATCAAGGTGTAACCTTAGGTGGGGTAAGTCTAGATAAAGGCAAACGCCATCCTACATTAGAAAATGGCGTAGTTGTCGGTGCTGGAGCTAAAATTTTAGGCAATATCACCATAGGAACTGGCTCAAAAATTGGTGCAAATTCAGTTGTAGTAAAAGACGTACCACCACACTCTACGGCTGTAGGAATTCCTGCTAAATGCATTAGCAGTGATAATCGTCCATTTGAACACAATAAGCTACCAGATATCACAAAAGAATTGCTAATCTATCTAATAGATCGCATAGAAAATCTTGGATGCCAAGGAAGTGATAAAATAGTATTAGACAAAAAATATCAAGAGTATATTAAATCAATAAAGGAGTAAAAATGTTATTATCTAAAAGAATTTCAGTTCTAAGCGAGAGTCTTACAATCGCAATTAGCTCAAAAGCCAAAGAGATGAAAGCTGCTGGGCTTGATGTTATTAGCTTTAGTGCTGGAGAGCCTGATTTTGATACACCAGAAGTTATCAAAAATGCAGTAAAATTAGCTTTGGATAAAGGTTGCGGTAAATATACTGCAGTCCCTGGTACACCTGAGGTCTTAGAAGCTATTGCTACAAAGCTAAAAAGAGATAATAATCTAAACTACAAACCAAATCAAATTATTACAAATGTAGGTGCCAAACACTCTTTATTTAATCTATTTTCATGCATTATCAATCATGGAGATGAAGTTATAATTCCATCTCCATACTGGGTAAGCTATCCTGAAATAGTAAAATATTGTGGTGGTACTCCAGTTATAATTGAAACAAGTGAAGATAATAAATTTAAATTAACAGCTAGCCAAATTAAATCCGTTATAACCTCAAAAACAAGAGCAATAGTGCTAAATAGTCCAAGCAATCCATGCGGTGGCGTATATAGCAAAGCTGAACTTGAAGAGATTGGCAAAGTATTAGAAGGTAGTGATATCTTAGTAGTTAGCGATGAAATTTATGAAAAACTTACATATAGTGGTGAGTTTATAGCAGCTGCAGCAATTAGCGATGATATGTTTAAAAGAACAATTACAATAAATGGTTTAAGCAAATGCGGAGCGATGCCAGGGTGGAGATTTGGCTATATGGCTAGTAATATTGATGAGTTAAATAAAGCTGTTAGAAAACTTCAAAGCCAAAGCACAAGCAATATCTCAAGCATAGTTCAAGCTGGAGCCATACCAGCGCTACTAGGAGAAGCTGATGCTGATATAGAGTATATGAAAAGCAAATTTATAGAGCGTAGAGATTATGCTGTAAAAGCTATAAATAATATAGAAAATTTAAGTGTAGTATGTCCAGATGGAGCATTTTATCTATTTATAAACTGTAAAAATGTAGAGCCTGACTCAATGAAATTTTGCCAAGAACTCCTAGAAAAAAGCCTAGTAGCTACTGTGCCTGGCGTGGGATTTGGTATGGATGGATATTTTAGAGTTAGCTTTGCATGTGATTTAGATAGTTTAAAGCGTGGTATTGAGCGTATAGCTGAGTTTGTCAAAAATTATAAAAAATAACAATGAGAGTGCTATAAAGGCACTCTTATTTAGACTAAATTCATAATATTTAGCTATAATTCTAAGCTTACAAACTATAATAAAGTATCAAAATGGGAAAAGATCTAGCAAAAAATAAAAAAGCACTTCATGATTATACAATTATAGAAAGCTTTGAAGCTGGTATAGTTTTACAAGGCAGCGAAGTCAAAGCACTCCGTGCTGGTAGAGCAAATTTAAAAGATAGCTTTGTAAGAATCATCAAAGGCGAGCTATTTTTGTTAAATGCTCATATTAGCCATCTACAAACCGCTCACTCGCACTTTCGCCCTGATGAGAGATCGCCTAGAAAGCTCCTTATGCACCGCAAACAGATAGATAAACTCCTTGGCAAAGTTAGCACCGATGGGCTAACAATCGTAGTTTTGAGTCTATATCTAAACCACAAAAATATAGTCAAAGCAAATATCGCCCTAGCCAAAGGCAAAAATTTACACGATAAAAGAGAAGCTCTCAAAGAAAAACAAGCAAATTTAGAAGCTAGAGCCGCTCTAAAAAGATATTTATAAAGGATAAAATATGAAAAATATTAAATTTATAGCCCTATTTTTAATAGCACTTTTCGCACTTAATGGGTGCAATCAAGATAAGACAACTCAAACTCAAATAGAACAATCAAGCTATTATAAAACAGGCGATGAGATAGAATTAACCAGTATAATCGGCACTAAAGCTACGATAATTCGCACTGAAAATGGCTTTAAACTTAAAGATAGCGATAAAATTCTAATGCTTGATATATTTGGAACTTACTGCGCCCCATGCCAAAAAGAGGCTCCACATTTGATGGATTTTCAGCTTAAAAACGCAGATAAATTTATGATAATTGGGTTAATTCACTTTGAAGATGTAAGTGATGAGTATGTTTTAGAGAATTTTAGTAAAAAATATAACGCCTATTACTTCATAGCAAATTCAAAAGAAAATAGCAAAATCATAGATCAAATTCTAAATGATATAAACTACAATAAAGCCCTTTCAATTCCATTTAAAGTAGTATTAAAAGATGGTAAATACCAAAATCTAAGCGATAATCTAGGCGGTACAACAACGCAAAATAAATTCTACCTAGGTGAAGTAAGCACCAACACAATTAGCCAAGATATAGATAAGATCTTAAATGCAAACTAAAAGAAGCCTTAATACCAAAACCAAATTAAAAGAGTTTAAACCAACTCTTTATAAGGTGATTTTATTAAACGATGATGTAACTACAATGGATTTTGTAGTGATGGTGCTTTGTGAAATTTTCAATAAAGAGCTAAAGCAAGCTATAGAATTGATGATGAAAATTCATAAAAATGGTAGCGCTGTTTGTGGAATTTACACAAAAGAGATCGCCCAAACCAAGCAAAACCAAACCCTAAGCCTAGCTAAGGCAAATGGATTTCCATTAAAATGCGTTATAAAAGAGGATTAATGATAGAACAAAATCTAGCAATGTCAATAAAACAAGCTAATGATTTAGCTTTAAGCGAATCGCATGAGTATATTAGTACTGAACATATTTTATATACTCTAACATTTGATAAGGAATTTATAAAAATTCTAGAAAATATCGGTATTAATGATGTTATAGCTTTAAGAAATGATCTAATAAATATACTCAAAGAGTCTCCAAAATCTAGCGAAAAAAAGCCACCTATGCTTACTCATAAGCTTAGTGAATTATTCTCTAGCATTACTGCTGAGGAAAATTTTGGAATTGAGGAGTTTTTAGATGAAATTTTGAGCGATAAAAACTCACAAGCCTATCAACTACTTGAATTTCACGGATTAAATTTAGATGATAATGAACTACTATCTGTAGCTACAAATTTAAATGAATTAGTCAAAAATCATCAAATAGACCCTGTGATAAATAGAGATAAAGAGATTGACAAAGCTCTTCAAATTCTATGCCGACATAAGAAAAATAATCCGATTTTTGTAGGCGAAGCTGGAGTTGGTAAAACCGCAATAGTCCAAGGAATAGCCCAAAGAATAGTAGATGGAAAGGTCCCTGATAGATTAAAAGATAGCGTGATTTTTAGCTTAGATATCTTTGCTATTTTAGCTGGAGCGAAGTATAGGGGTGAGTTTGAAGAGAGATTAAAAGAGATTATAAATCGCTTAAAAGATAATAAAAATCATATAATTTTCATAGATGAAATTCACACTATCCTAAACACAGGGAGCAATGACAATGGCCAAGATGCGGCAAATATCTTAAAACCACACTTAGCAAATGGTGATATAAGGTGTATTGGCGCAACTACTTATAGCGAGTTTAGAAATTTCAATAAAGATAGAGCCTTGCTTCGTAGATTTAATAAAATAGATGTCGCCGAACCAAGCAAAGAAGAGACCTTAGAGATATTAAAAGGCTTAAGGCCAACTTATGAGAAATTTCATAATGTCAAATATAGCGATGAAATTTTAAGCCAAAGTATAGAGATGGCTAAGAGATATCTAACTGACAAATTTCTGCCTGATAGCGCTATAGATATCATTGATGAGGCTGGCGCATCGGCAAATATCGAGAATAAAAAAAGCGTAACAAAAGCCAAAATCAATGAAATTGTCTCTAAAATAGCCAATATCTCAAATATCCAAACAAGCTCTGATAACACTCAAATTTTAAAAAATCTATCCACTATATTAAACCAAAAAATATTTGGCCAAGACCTAGCTATAAAGAGCTTAAATGACGCTTTAATCACATCATACGCAGGATTAAATGAGCCAAATAGGCCAATTGGTGTATTTTTATTTACTGGAAGTAGCGGTGTGGGTAAAACCGAGTTAGCAAAAGAGCTAGCAAATGCTTTAAATATCCATTTTGAGAGATTTGATATGAGCGAATATATGGAGAAACACGCCGTAGCTAAGCTCATTGGCGCACCTCCTGGATATATAGGATTTGAAAATGGCGGAATGCTTACAAATATGGTTAAAAAGCACCCTTATAGCGTGATTTTGTTTGATGAGATTGAGAAGGCTCATCCAGAGCTATTAAATATATTTTTACAGATTTTTGATAGCGCAACTCTAAGTGACGCAAGTGGAAATAAGAGTGATTTCAAAAACACAATTATCATAATGAGCTCAAATTTAGGCACCAAAGAAGCACCAATTATGGGTTTTAATAAAGATGATAGCGATAAAACAGATAGAGCTGTGAAGGGATTTTTTGCTGCGGAGTTTAGAAATAGAATTGATAAGATTATAAATTTCAACACTCTAAGCCACGAAGTCTTAGAAAAAATAGTCCAAAAAGAGATAAAAGAGCTAGAGCTATCAGCCAAAAAAATCTCTATATCTATTAGCAAAAATGCGATTAATGAGATTATTAAACTTGGATATAGTAGCGAATTTGGCGCTAGAAATCTTAAACGAACTATTAAAGATAAAATCAATCTTAAGCTATCCAAAGAGCTGCTTTTTGGGGCTTTAAAAAATGGTGGCACTGCTAATATTGATTTTAATGGCAGTGAGTTTGAGTTTAAATTTATCCAAGCAAAATAGATAATGAACTCTATTTTTCCAAATCCATTAACTGCTCCAAAAGACGCTCCACTAGCATATGGTGGTGACCTAAGTAGTGAAATTTTACTTGATGCGTATATGCATGGTATTTTTCCATGGCCGTGTGATGGGGTGATATTTTGGCATAGCCCTGACCCAAGGGCAATATTTTATCCACAAAATATTAAAATTCAAAAGAGTTTAAGGCCATTTTTAAGGGATTATAGAGTTAAATTTGATTATAATTTTGCAAATTTTATCAATTTTTGCAAAACTCATAGAGAACAAAATGAGCCAACTTGGATAGATCAAAATGTCGTAGATAGCTATATTAAGATGCACGATCTTGGCTACGCTCACAGTGTGGAGGTCTATTATAATGATGAGCTTATTGGCGGGCTTTATGGGCTGATTTTTGGTAAGATTTTTTGTGGTGAAAGTATGATAAGCAAAGGCAAGAACGCCTCCAAAGTAGCCCTAGTAACACTAGCTAAAACCTTAGCAAAATATGATTTTATCATAGATGCACAGGTGATGAATCCGCATCTTAAGTTTATGGGGGCTAAAGATATATCTAGGGATGAGTTTTTAGCTATTTTAAAAATTAAGTCAAATCAACCTAGCGGATTTGAAAATTTTAAAGATTTAGAGTTAAATTTGGAATAAATATTGCTTATGTATTGCAATAAATTTAAAAAGGATATATGATGTACGCAGGTTTTAGTACTAGCAAATCAAAACAATTAGTAGATTCGGCTCTTGGTAGTAGGGTTGCTAGAAACCAATTAATAGCTAGCAATATTGCAAATATCGATACTCCTTTTTATAAAGCTAAAGATATCGATTTTGAAACCGCTTTAATAGAAAAAAAAAGAGAGGTATATAAACTAGGTGCTAGTGAGCCAAAATTAGAACTCGCTAGAACAAATGATAAACATTTTGCCGCAATCGATTTTCCATCAGTTAAGATTCCAACTATATATCTAAGAGATGGTCATATGGCTAGAAATGACGCTAATACTGTCGATCTAGATATCGAAACTAGCGAAATGAGTAAAAATGTTTTAATGATTCAAGCACTAGATTCAGCTAGCAAAAAACATGGGGATATCTTTAAAAGCGTAATAGACGCAAGTGGAAAAATATAAAGGATAAATAATGGCATACTTAAGTGATTTTGATATTAGTGGATATGGACTTAGTGCGCAACGCTTTAGAATGAATGTAATTAGCTCAAATATAGCTAATGCAAATACTACTAGAACTGCCGAAGGTGGCCCATACCGCCGTAAAGAGGTTGTATTTAAGGCAATTGAATTTGATAAAGAGCTAAATAAACAACTAAATGCTAAAAATGACTTTTTAGAAAATGAGAATCCTTTAGACGATCCAGATGCGCCAAGATTTCCAAAACCTGCGATCTCAACTGTGGTAGTCGATAAAATCGTACGTGATGATAAAGATTTTAAAATGAAATTTGATCCAACTCACCCAGATGCAAATGAAAAAGGTTATGTAATGCTACCAAACATAAATCCAGTCATTGAGATGGCGGATTTAATAGAAGCAACAAGAGCATACCAAGCAAATGTATCAGCATTTCAAAGTGCCAAAGCGATAGCGACAAGTGCTATTGATATGATGAAAGGATAATTGAATGAACATTAATAATATATCAAATTTAAATCCATTAGAGCAAAAAAGTAGTAAAAATGATAATTTACTAGACCAAAGTTTCTCTGATATTTTAACCAAAACTCTAGGCGAACTAAATGACGTCCAACAAAAAGCTGATAAAGCAGTGGCTGATCTAGCAACTGGAGAAGTAAAAGATCTACACCAAGCAGCGATTGCAATCGGCAAAGCAGAAACTAGCATGAAACTAATGCTAGAAGTAAGAAATAAAGCTATAAGCGCTTATAAAGAGATAGCAAGAACACAGCTATAATGAGCCAAAATAGTAGCCAAAGCAAAGTATATGTAGTATTTTTGCTAATTGTTCTTGGTATCTTTATATTCTTAACAGTTATATTTTACCGATCTAGTATCGAGCGTCGCCTTCCAAAACTCCAAAGTAGCGACTATACCAGTGCTATGCGTGGCTCTATATTAAGCCAAGATGGTTTTAGCCTAGCAAGCAGTCAAAAACTCTTTAAAGCGATGGTAGATACTAGAAATATTGATCCAAATAAAAAAGAGTTATTTATCAAACTATATACTTTATATAGTGGTGATGACCCTAAAAAAATTAGAAAAATCCTAGCAAAAAAAGGCTTAGTAACTCTATCATATGAGATTGATGCCAAGGGTGCTGCATATCTAAAAGAGTTAGCTAGAAAGCTATATAGAAATAAAGTATTTATCGCATATCAAGATCCAAAAACCGGTATAGTCTCTACTCAAGGAATGAGCATTATAGAAAGCGGTGAAAGACGAATATATATGGCAAGTGACGCTTTAACGCCAGCTATTGGCTACATTAAAAAGATTGAAATAGATGGTATTACAAAAGTTGAAGGAGTAAAAGGAATTGAAAAAGTATATGATAACTTGTTATCCTCTACTCAAGATGAGCTAACAAAAGGACCAAGAGATCTAGCAAATACAATAATTTTAAGTAAAGACGCTGAGCTATCTCGCCGTATTGATGGCTATAATGTCGTGCTAAATATTCCATTAAAACTACAAAAAATATTAGAAAAAATGGCTGTAGCAAAGATGAATGAACTAATTGCTAAAGAAGTTATAATAGGCGTTATGGAGGCTAAAAGTGGAGCTATAATTTCATTAGTTTCTACCTCTAGATATAATCCATCAAGTATCACTAAAAAAGATTACCAATCACTAAATTCAACAGCAAGCGAATACGCTTATGAGATGGGTTCAGTTATGAAACCATTTATCTTTGCCCTACTTTTAAAAGCTGGCAAAATCGATCCACTTGAGATAATAAATGTCTATGGTGGTAAATATAAACTAGGTAAACGAACAATCACTGACAGTCATAAAAATGATACCCTAAGCGCCCAAGATGTAATCGTAGAATCTTCCAATGTTGGTATGATTCAAATTGTAGATAGATTAAGCGAATTTGAACTTTATAATGGTCTTTTAGAATTTGGATTTTCTCAAAAGAGCGGAATAGATCTAAGCTATGAACAAGTTGGCAATATACCATCAATCTCTAAACTAAAAAATAAGGTATATAAATCCACGCTAAGCTATGGTTATGGCGTCCAAGCTACATTTATACAGCTTCTAAGCGCCTATAATGCAATCACAAATGATGGTGTTATGGTTACACCACGCATAGCTAGTCATCTAGAAAAAGATTCTAAAACCTATAAATACAAAGAACAAGAGTTTACCCAAATTCTCTCAAAAGCTCAAGCTCAAAAGATGAAAGATATCCTAATCAAAGTTGTAGAAAGTCCTAATGGAACCGCTAAAAGAACACAAATCCCAGGCCTAATAATTGGCGGCAAAACTGGTACTGCACATATCGCTACAAGTGGTGGTTATAGCGATAAGCGCTATAATGCAAATTTCTTTGGCTTTGTCCGTGATGCCAAAGGCAAGGAATATACAATTGGCGTTTTAGTACGTGAACCAATGAAGCCATATCCATACTACTATGCTTCATGGAGCGCATTGCCAATATTTCGCTCAACTATCGAGCTAATGGTAGAAAATGGCTACCTAACTCCAACTAAACTAGATCCAAAAGCCGTTAAAGCCATTAATGCTAAAGAGGGTAAGAATATAAATGTAATATTAGACTAAATTTAACGCAAATAAAATCTTTTTAAGTCTCTTTTGCATATAATTTAAGTTTTATTTTTTAGGTAGGATTATGAATTTAATAGACAAGTTAGAAAACAATCAAAGATTGGAATTTGATGATGCTATCAAGCTTTATGATTTAGATCTATTTACTCTAGGCAAATATGCCAATAAAATCAGAGAAGCTAAAAATGGTAAAAAGGTATATTTTAATATAAATCGCCATATAAATCCGACTAATTTATGTGCTGATGTGTGTAAATTTTGCGCCTTTTCATCTCATAGACAAAGCGCTGATAAGAGTTATACAATGAGCTATGAGCAGATTATTGAAGCAGTAGATAAAAGCGTATTAAACGGAGCCAAAGAGATACATATAGTCTCTGCTCACAATCCAAATGTATCATGGCAATGGTATCTAGAGATATTTAAAATGATAAAAAATAAATATCCAAATTTACACATAAAAGCACTTACTGCAGCAGAGGTTGATTACTTGCATAGAAAACATGGCTTAAGCTATGAAGAAGTGATAGAAAAGATGATTGAGTATGGTGTAGATAGTATGCCTGGTGGAGGAGCTGAAATATTTGATGAGGGCGTTAGAAATGAAATTTGTAAAGGCAAAGTAAGCAGTGATAACTGGCTTAAAATTCACTCTTTATGGCATCAAAAAGGTCGCCAAAGCAACGCTACAATGCTATTTGGTCATATAGAGAACAAAGAGCATAGAATCGATCATATCCTTAGAATTCGCTCGCTACAAGATCGCTCCCTAGCTCTAAATAACGGCGGCGGATTTAATGCTTTTATTCCATTAGTCTATCAAAGAGATAATAACTATCTTAAAAATATCCCATTTTTAGGCTCAGTTGAGATACTAAAGACAATGGCAATTAGCAGAATCTTGCTTGATAATATAAATCATATCAAGGCATACTGGGCTACTTCTACTTTAAATTTAGCTCTTGTAGCACAAGAATTTGGTGCTGATGATCTAGATGGAACGATAGAAAAAGAGAGTATTCAAAGCAGTGCTGGAGCAGCAAGTAAAAATGGTAAAAGTCAAAAAGAATTTATAGAGCTAATTCAAACAAGTGGATTTATACCAGTTCAAAGAGATAGCCTATATAATGAACTTATAATATACAATTAGAAAGAAATATGGATATATTTAAGCTCAAACAAAACAATACAACTGTAAAAACCGAGCTAAATGCAGCTCTTACTACATTTTTGGCTATACTTTACATAGTTCCAATTAATGCGCTTATCTTAAGCGATGCTGGTATGCCAAAGGAAGCTTTATTGGTAGCGACAGCCCTTATCACGATTCTAGCAACTATTTTTAATGGCTTATGGGCTAACACACCAGTAGCACTAAGCACGGGAATGGGATTAAATGTTTACTTTACATATAGCATGGTAATTGGTATGCAAATTCCATGGCAAACTGCACTTGGGGCTATATTTATCAGCTCGGCGATATTTACCATTTTGAGTTTTACAAATTTTCGCCTTTGGATTATCAAAAATATCCCACTAGATCTTAGGTGTGCCATTAGTGCTGGTATTGGTACATTTATATGTTTTATTGGTCTATCTAAAATGGGTTTAATAGTTGCTAGTCCAGCTACTAAAGTTGCTATTGGCAATATTAGCGATCCTAAAGTTTTAATTGGTGTTATAGGGATTATATTTATGATACTATTTTGGACTTTAAAACTGCGTGGCGGATTTGTTTTGGCAATTGCTGTAACATCAATTGGAGCGTGGATATTTGGAATTTATGAAACACCAGAAGAGATAATCTCGATACCTGTTAGCATCGCTCCAATTTTTGGGGAGTTAGATATTCTCTCAGCTCTTCAAATTTCTTTACTTCCAGCAGTTTTAACACTATTTGTTACTCACCTATTTGATAGTATTGGCACCCTTACTGGAGTTGGAAATAGAGCCAATCTATTTACACACGCTGATGGCGAAAAAAAATTAGCCAAAAATTTAGAAAGTGACGCAATAGCTGGCATGGGTGGAGCCATTATAGGTACAAGTACAATTATAACATGTGTAGAGAGTGCAAGCGGTGTAGAAGCTGGTGGCAGAACAGGACTTACGGCTGTATTTATAGGAGTGTTTTTTATATTTACCCTATTTTTCTTACCACTATTTGGCTCTATTCCAGCTAATGCTATCTATCCAGTACTTGTAATGGTAGGTATTTTAATGTTTAGTGAACTTGGCAAAATCAACTACAAAGATCCAGCTATTTGCGTTTCAACATTTTTAACTGTGATATTAATGCCGCTTACATACTCTATTACAATAGGATTGAGCGTAGGATTTATATCATATTTTATTATTAAATTAGTACTAAGAAAATGGGAAGATCTAAATTTAGGCGTAAGTACACTAGCTATTATTAGTCTATTTGCCTTTATTGCTAGTTCAGCACCTAATCTATTTAAATCAATAATTGGAGGCTAAAAATATGACATATTATGATTTTAGCTCATTTAAACATGATGCCAAAATTTTAGCTAAAAGAGCTAGAGATGAATTTAATCCAGAGGTTATTTTAGGTATTGCTAGAGGTGGATTAACTCTAGCTCACTTTTTAGCAAATGCGCTTAATATTAGAGATTGCTTTAGTCTAAACTCTATACATTATGAAAATACTACAAAGCTAGATAATATCAAAATCTACAATATCCCAGATCTAAGCAAATTCAAAAGAGTATTAATTACAGATGATATTATCGATAGTGGCGAATCTATGGTAGCTATCAAAAAAGAGATCAGTAGATTATATCCAAATTTAGAAATTGCTGTAGCTACTATATTTTATAAGCCAAAAGCTTTGATGTTACCTAATTTTACTATCAAAGAAGCTGATGATTGGATTGAGTTTTTTTGGGATTTGAGCTTGGATTAGATGATGAAACGGGCTGAGATTTTACTATACTATTTTTGCACAGGACTTACACTATGTATTCTTTATGCAACCCAGCCAATTGGTCCTATATTTGAAAATGAACTTGGTATATCTAAAACTCAAGCTGCTCTATTTACTACTGCGATAATGACTCCACTAGCATTTGCTGGAATATTTTATGGCTATCTACTTGAAAAAATTGCTATTAAAAATATCTTAGTCGTAGCGTTTTTACTTCTTGGTATTAGCGAGATTATTTTTAGCTTTGCTAATTCATACTTTTTATTATTAAATATTAGAGGATTTCAAGGGTTGCTAATCCCTGCTGTGCTAACTGGAATAATGAGCTATATAAGCCAAATTTCATCAAAAGATAATGTAGCAAGTGCTATTGGTATATATATTGGAGTTACTATTATTGGTGGATTTATGGGGCGAGCATTAAGTGGATTTTTTACAGATATATTTGGCTGGAGACCATTTTTCTTTATTATTGGCTGCGTTGCTATTTTTGCTTCAATTTTACTACTTAAATTTAGCAAAAATATCAAAGCTAGCTACCTAAAACCACACTTAATAGATGTAATCCATACTCTAAAGCTTCGTCATAATCTTTATATATTTTTAATGATTTTTGGGATATTTTTTACATTTCAAGCGATGCTTAACTTTATCCCATTTGAACTAGCTAGAATTGATGAAAACTATAATTCATCAAAGGCTGGAATGCTATATATTGGCTATTTAATTGGTGTTTTAGTTGCGTTTAATACTAAAAAAATTACAGCTCTATTTCGCAGTCCAATAACTGCTATAATAGCTGGAATCATAACCCTTATCATTGCTATTCAAATTTTTAGGATCGAGAGTTTTGGACTTATTTTTGTAGCAATGGTAGTCTTTTGCCTTGGAAATTTTATAGCCCACTCTATTGCTAGTGGATTTATAAATAAGATGGCTACAACACATAAAGGAATCTCAAATGGTCTTTATGTAAGCTTTTACTATTTTGGCGGAGCGCTTGGTAGCTTTATCCCTGGACTTATTTATATGCCTTTTGGCTGGAATGCCTTTTTATGGCTTCTTAGCGTTATTAGCTTTATTTCATTACTTTTTATTTTGGTGATTCGTGATATCAAGGCTTAATCTATTTTGGCTTTTTATAGCCCTAGCTTTAAACTCAGCTCTTTTAATCTTTAGCATGAGCGGATTAAGCATTAGCTATTATGAAGCACAAATTTATTATAGTAACTCAAATTTAGGTTTTATATTACGCTATATTAGCTCTATTTTTGGCGATAATGAGATAGTAATCCGTGGTCTATTTTTAACACTTCATATTGCAAACTCACTACTAATCTACATCATTTCTCTAAGAATCCTAAAACGCCAAAGCGACTGCGTGATAGCTGCAATTTTATATATGTTTTTACCTGGCGTACTAGTTAGTGCATTAATAATCAATCAAGCTAGTATTGCGATATTTATTACGCTTATTGTAGTATTTTTACAGCAACGACAAATGTATATCTTAATGAGCTTAATACTGGCTTTGAGTCTATTTTTTAGCAAACCATTCATCGCACTTTATCTGGCTATTATGCTATTTGGACTTTTTAGCAGAGATAAAAAATTTGCCATAATTGGCGCATTTTTTTGCATAGCGTGGTACTATTTAAATGGTTTAGAATCTAGCGGAAAACCACGTGGATATTTCCTAGACTCAATAGCGGTATTTGCTGCAGTATTTTCACCATTGCTTTTTATATACTTTATATATACGATTTATAGGATTTGTATTAAAGAAATTAAAAGTTTTTTATGGTTTATTAGCCTAACTGCCCTTGGTGTATGCTTGCTTCTTTCTATGCGTCAACGTGTAGAATTAGAATTATTTTTACCATTTTGTGTGATTTTAGTACCAGCAATGGTAAAAACATTTTTTAGTTCATATAGATCACGCTTACCACGTTTTAGAGTACTTTATAAGTTGATTTGTATTATTGTTTTAGTTACATTAGCACTAAATAGTTTAGCTATTATTTTTCATCAATATTTATATATTTTTCTAGATAATCCTAAAAATCACTTTGCCTATAAATATGACATTGCAAAAGAGCTAGCAAAAGCTCTAAAAGATCGCCAAATTACTGCTATTTCAACCAACCCAAATCTAGCTCTAAGGCTAAAATTTTATGGAATTCCAATGGGCGGTAACTATTATTTAGATACTACTTATAAAAAATCATGCGAACAAATAAAAATATATAAATTTAATAAATCCATAGCTAAATTTTATCTATGCAAAAAATAAAAGCTTTTAGCCTATTTGAATTGGTAATTGTAATGGTTGTGATTGGTGTTTTACTCTCAATTACAACCATAAATTTCAAAAATGATGACCTAGCACGAGCGGCAAATCAAGTTGCTAGCCATATAAGATATACGCAGTTTTTAGCACTCACAGATGATAAATTTAACCCAGAAGATAAAAATTGGACTAAATCTAGATGGCAAATTTACTTCACTAAAACAGTTGCTGGTAAAAAAGTATTATATTATTCAATCTTTAGCGATAGTGGAGGATATAGCGGAAGTCCAGATGGAAAGGAAATTGCTAAAAATCCGCTAAATCCAGCTAAGGTTTTATCAGTCTCACACGCTGGAATCTCTACCATTAATCCAACTGATGAGCTAGATTTGATGGAAAAATTTAACCTAAATGATGTAGAGCTTTTAGGTGGTTGTTCTCAAAGTGGCTCAACTAGAATTAGTTTTGATAATCTTGGACGACCATTTAAAGGTAATCCAAAAAGTGCTAATAACTCCACGCATAATCTAATTACCTCTACATGCCAAATTCGCCTCACTCACCAAAATGGCAACTGTATATATATAAATCTTGAGCCAATCACTGGATTAATTAGCATTGATAAGCCACAAATCCAGTGTAAAAGCAATTAAAATAAATTTATATAAAACTTGGTGCATCATTACTAAATAAAATCAAATCTCCACTTATTGTATGTTGCGCTAAAAATTCACTCATCTTAGATTTGTCAAATAGACGCACCACTTCAGGCCTAGTTAAATCTAAAACCAGCTCAGACTCATTTAACACACTTGTTATTACTACAATATCAAAGACTTCGTTTATTACCTTTGAAAGCTTGCGATTTACTCCGCTTCCACCCTCAACAATTCCTGGTGTTAACAAGATTTTACGCCCCTTAAATTCACTCACCAATCTATAGCTTGCTATCATTCCTTGCAAATTTCCATTAAAACTATCATCGATTATAATCTTGCCACCAGCATCAATTCTTTGAAGCCTATGTTCTACACTCTTTATGTTATCTAAGCTTAAATTTTTAACCCCAACAGCACTAGCGGCCAATAATGCAGCTCCAAGGTTATAACTATTAAATTCGCCAAGTACTTTAGCGCTAAAATGGCTCTTTTGATTATTTAATTTCATATCAAACTCAACCCCATCAAGACTACTTTTGACCCCGCTAATTAGTTCATCGTAAATTACTGCTTTGCCTTGTAAATTTGTAGAACTATGAGCTATACAAGTAGCTAGACGGTTTGAATTTAATGCTTCAAGCTTAGCAGTTCTTACTTCATCAAGCGAGCCAAAATACTCTAAATGTGCCCCACCGATCTGCCCAATCACCACAATCTGAGGATTTATAAATTTAACAATCTCATCAATATCACCGCGCAACCTAGCCCCTGCCTCAACAATATAAATCTGGCAATCACTTGGTAAATTTTCATTAATATCACGAATAATTCCAAGCAATGTATTTACACTCCGTGGAGTTTTATGAGTTTTTAACTCCTTGCTAGCTATATCATAGATAAAGTTTTTAATACTTGTTTTGCCAAAACTTGCCGTTACTAAAATAATTTTTAAATCACTCATTGAATTTAGCTTTGTCTTAGCGATTTTTTTGTATCTAATAGCTATAATTTTTTCACTCAAACCACTTAAAATCAATGAAAAAATAATACTAAAAATTGTATGATAAATAGCATTTTGGCTATATGGGCAAAGAGTAAATAATACAAAACCAGCAATCAAAAAAGCAAAATACCGCTTCACTCTAGCAGTCATTACAACCCTCTTATCCAATCGATACGCCCACAAAGCTAAAAGAGATATATAAATTACTGCTAAGCAAATTTGATAGACATAATGCCAGCAAAACGCCATTATAAATAGCGGTAAAACGATAAAATATATATGCCACATCGGTTTAGTATAGTGAAAAATCACTCGCTTAATTTTATAACTAAACCACTGCAAAGCGCTAATTAAATAGTATCCAAGTGCCATAGTAAAACCAAATTTAGCAATAGTTGAGATTACTAATTCTATAATCATTATCGATCCTTTTTAGTAGTTTCAGTTATGATTTTAGCAATGTATTTACTATGCTGCAAGAAAAAGAAATGATCACCATCAAGCGAATAAAATTGACTATTTTTTATTAATTTAGCTATATTCTCTCCGCTACTAAGCGGCGTAGCATCATCGCTAATCCCCCAAAAAATAAGTGCGTTACTGTTTAGACTAGCAAAAATATCGCTAAAATCTTCATCTACGACATTTTTAAGCGTCTCGTACATTATTTTACTCATTCCACTTATATCCTTTGTAGCAAAAATTCGCCAAAATCTTCCCAATCCAATACTCTTTAAAATCTTAAAAATAGCAATTTTTGCTCTCACGCTAAAGCGTTTTTGTTTAATTATTCCAGCACTACTAAGCAAAATCAAATATCTTGGATTTAACAGCGCTGCTATCTTTCCACCAAAGCTATGACCCATAACTATCTCAAACTCAATTCCTAAACTACGAATAAATTTGCTCACGATATTAGCATAATCATTAGTACAAAGTGGTGCTTCTAAAGTACTACTAAGCCCAAATCCAGGTAGATCTAAATATACACAGTTAAATTGATTCAAATATTTACTAAATGCTCTTTTCATCAGCTCTTTATTTGCTCCCCAGCCGTGCAAAATCAGTATATTTTTAACTCCATTTTGCCCTATTATTTCATAGCTTAGAGAATATTTTAATCCATTATATTCTATCTCTTTTATCGCCATTTTAGCTCTCTTTTTTTCTATTATAAATTGCTTCTAGCAGCGTTACGGCCTCGCTTAGACGCTCATACTCTTCCATATTTATCATCACCGCTTCAAAGCGGTTATTTTTGACGATGAAGGCACGCTTTTTTTTAGCCTGTGAGATATCGTTTAAAATCGAGCTAAAATTTCGCACCATCTGTGTGGCAGTATAAATTTCATCTTTGCTAAACTTTGCCATCGATGCCCCTTTATGTAGAATTATACATAAAATTATACATAAATTTAACTTTAGTAGTGATGAATTAAGCAGTTAGAGCCTTAAATCAAGGCTCTAAAATTAGGCTAATTTGCCCTTATTACTAGTAATCGAGTGAATATATTTATAATCAATTGGGATTTTTTTCTCTACTTTTATATTGTTTGCAAGTCTAGCTAAAGATGCGCTAAAGTCGCTAAATAAATAGTTAGCCAAACTACCCGGATTTGGGTTAATCTCATTTAAATAAACCTCATCGCCAATAACAAAAAAATCACATCTAATAAGCGCTCCATCAAATCCACCGCCAACATAAATCTTGCTAAAGGCTTCTTTAATCTTATCTTTTAGCTCTTTACTAATATCAGCCTCATTTGAGCTTGAGCTTGCAAAGCTCATATATTTTTGCTCAAAATCTAGCATTTTGCCTTTTTTAGGCTCTTCTATAATAGATAGCTCGAGATTTTGCCCTACTCTAAATCCGGCTAAATTAAACTCCCTAACTCCATCTATAAACGGCTCAACTAAAATCTCACCATCAAATTCAAATCCAACATCTAATGCATAATCAAGCTCTTTTTCATTGCTTACCACACTTACACCAATACTACTGCCAAGATGGGAAGGTTTTAGAATGTATGGTAATGGTAAATTTGGCTTTTGATCCCTATTAATCACCTCATATTCTAGAGTTTTAACTCCGCATTTTAGTGCTAATAATTTAGTCAAAACCTTTGAGTAGCTCATTACACTTGCCTCAAGTCGTGGGCCAATAAATTTAAGTGAATAAAACTCAAACATTCCAGCTATTTTACCATCTTCGCCATCACAACCATGGATTAAATTTATATAACAATCTACGCTAATTTCTTTAACTCCAAATATTCCATGAGTTACAAATCCACCATGCCTTAGATAGAGTTTTTTACATTTTTTATATTTTTGAGAGCTAAAAAAATTTGCTCTCATATCGCTTGGATTGATTAGATAAAACTCTCTATTAGCATCAACAAATATAAATTGTAAATCTGCTTTTAGCGCTTTTTTGATTGCTACAGCAGAAACAATGCTAATCTCATGCTCCCAGCTTGCCCCACCAAAAACTATACCATAATTCATCACTATCCTTTAAGCCAATATTTTAAGCGCCTCTTTAATTAAAGAGGCCGTATCATTGCTAGTACATTTAGCTAGTGCAGCACTTATTTTATCACGCTTAAAGCCTAAACTCTCTAGCGCCATAAAGGCCTCGCTACTACTACTGCTAGCACTACTTATCTCGACTAATTTTACATCACTCAACTGGGCTATTAATGTTCTAGCAGTTTTTGGTCCAATCCCTGGAACTCGCTTTAGCGCAGCATCATCCCCATTTATAACAGCAGCGCTAAATTCATCAGGATTAAGAGATGAACAAACCGCCATCGCAGTAGAAGCACCAATACCATTAACTTTTAAAAGCAGTTCAAATATTCTTTGTTCACTCTCTTTTAAAAATCCATATAATAAATTTGCATCTTCTCTAATAATCTGCGTAATATATAACTCTATATTTTCTCCCTTTTGCACAGCTGCACTAGTGAATAAAGATATATTTACTCCATACGTGATTCCAGCGCACTTTATCCAAAGCTGAGTTGGTTCTTTTTTTGTAATTAACCCTTCGATTGCCTTTATCATATCTCATTTGACCTTTTTATCTCATATCCATTCACGCCAGCTTTGAGAGTCATTACTCTAATAATCTCATTCTCTTTAGTGCTGTATTTTATATCAATTGGCGGTTCAATAAGTTTAAATTTAATCTCATTTAACTCAGTCCAACGATCCCTATTTATAATTTTAGCATTAAAGATTATACTCTCCATACTTACTAATTCATCTTTTAGTGTTGCTAATTCTGATTGCTTAGAATTTATGCTTTTTAAAATTTGATTATACTCGGCTACCAATCCTTGAAAATCTTTTAATTTTTTCAAAAATGCAGCTGGTGGAGTAGTGCCTTCTTGTCTCATTTGCATAAGGCGCTCTTTTATCATATTGATAGAATGTTTATTACTATCGATTATATTTCTTTTAAATTCAAGCTCTTTTGGAAGTGCTTTTAATTCATCTTCTAAAACTTTCATTCTTGCGCTATGAGCGGTTATATCCCCATTTGCATTTAGTACATTCTTAACATCAACAATAAATTTATTATTATCACCTTTTAACTCTTCAAGACTAATCAATGCTGAAGCTTTTAGCGTTGAGTTTGAGTGCAAAGTCTGTATATATATCTCATCGGCTTCTATATCTCCGCCTAAAACACGATTTAGATGAACTACCTTGGCTCGCACTTTGCCACCTTCTAATCTATCTATGCGAGCCTCATCACACTCTAAAAATCCCATATGTAACGAGATATTTGCATTTTGCGCATATATCTTTGATTGGGCGTGAGTATTGCCCTCAATTACTACGGTTTTAGCCTTTATAACTGCATCAGGGCCTACATTTCCACTAGCTCTTACTTCGGTAGTCTCAACTTTCATTCCAGCACCAATAGCATCTTTTAAGTAATTGCTCTCCTTGACATTTATCTTTACATCAGATGCTAAATCAGTAGTAATCGAACCGGTTGATTTTAAATTTATCGCATTTACATCTAATTCTTCTTTAATATCAAATTTATTATTCTCTTCACTTACATAACCGCTTTTTAAAGCGATATATTTGATACAATCTACAACCTCATCTACTTTAATATTTGGTCCAACGGTTATTTGAACCTCTTGGGTAGTTTTTGGATCATCAACTGGAATTACTTGGCCTTTTAGATTTTTACCATGTTTACCACGTATTGGTTTTAGGTATTCCATTATTAAATCGCCTTCTAAAACACTATGTAAAAATCCCCTATCTATATCTCTTCTGCCTTTGGTCTTATCATCACCAGTATCTTCTTTGCCATTATTTTTATAGTATTTAATTAGCTTATCATCTGTAGATGGTTCTGGTTCTACTCCAGTAGCAATTACTATAGTTTCAGATTTATCTATTATCTCTTTGATTCTTAAGATTGAGGTTAATTTGGATATTTTTTTTCTAAAACCATGATCTCTAATACCGATTAAAAATCCAGCCTTTAGCATCTTTTTATATATTGCATTTACTAGTTCTTTTTCAAATGTTGGTGTATACTTTGCTAATGTATCTTCTTTTATCGTGACAGCAACCTTGGTACCAGTTCGATTGGCTCCTAGGCTAATTTTAGGTAGGTGAGCCCTACTCTCTTTTCTAATATCATAAAATTTAACCTTATAAGATTGAATGATAAATAACTTCTCATCGACAAAAAATGCATCATCATCAAATATACTCATATCAGTAGCTAAAGCCATATCGCTTTGTGGGTTATTTTTATAGCTGGTATAAATCTCTAAAATATCAAAATCTAAATATTCTGGCGGTACTCCCATACTTCTAGAAACGGCATTAAAATCATCAAAAGGGTTCTTGCTATCTTCTACCATCTATAAAACCTTGTGAATTACTTTTTTAAATTTAGCAATTATAGCTAAAAAAGATAAAACGGCTTTTAAGCCTAAATATATTATACTTTTAAAATCTAATTTTTGGAGTGTAATTTGAAACAAAAGCTAATTTTAATCGGTGCATCCACTGGTGGTCCAGGTCATCTAAAAAAGCTTCTAACTGGTATTACTTTGCCATCATATGCCTCCATTATTATCGCTCAACATATGAGTAAAAATTTTGTTGGCTCTTTTGCTAATAGGCTTAGCCAAGAGCTAAACTCAGAAGTTGAGTTGCTAAATAATAAAGTAACACTAAAAAACAAAATCTATATCTGTGAGCAAAATAGCATTATTTTAAATTCTCAAATCCCAACTGCAAATATTGATCAAAGCGGAATTACTACTACATATAATCCAAATGTAAATATGTTATTTAAATCGGCTGTACCAATTTGCAAAGTAATTGATGTAATGGGAATACTGCTAACTGGCATTGGCGATGATGGTGCTAGTGGATTAAATGAACTATATAAAGCTGGTGCAAAATGTATAGCAGAAAATGAGCAATCAGCTATAGTTTATGGAATGCCTAGGCGTGCTAAAGATATAAATCCAAATTTAGAAATTGCCAATTTAGATATGATTAGAACAAATTTGCAAAGGTTTATCATATGAGCGACTTTGAATGCAGTATTAATGATCTTTTAGAATTTATCGAGCTAACTAAAAAATATAGCGGCAATGATTTAATAAGCAAAAAAGAGATTGTAAAAAATAAAATAGCTCATTTTGCCAAACATAAAAAGATAGATAGTATGCATACCTTGTGTGGCAAATTTCAGCATGATAAGATCTTTAGACAAGAACTTTTAAATTTAATAACCATAAATGAGACATATTTTATGCGTGAGCTAAACCAGCTAAACTCAGCTATGCAATATGCCAATACTCTAAGCATAAGTGGTAATACAGTTAAAATTTTATGCGCTCCATGTAGTAGCGGAGAAGAGGTGTATTCGCTTGGAATTTTAGCTAAAACCATTGGAATTGATAAATACCTCCTAAAAATCACTGGAATTGATATAAACTCTAATATGATTCAAAAATGCAAAGAGGGAATTTATAACGAACGATCAGTCAAAAATATTAGGCAATCTCAAAAAGAGATATATTTTAAAAAAGTCAATTCTGATTATAAAATTAAGCAAGAACTAATGCCAATGATTGAATTTAAAACTATAAATATATTTAATGATTCACTCTTTGCACTTGGGCAGTTTGATATTATTTTATCTAGAAATATGATGATATATTTTGATGAGAATTACCGACTTTTAACTATTGAGCGATTTGCCAAAATTTTAAAGCCACATGGGCGAATTTACTTTGGTAGTGCTGATTTGGTACCATACTGCGATCTATATAACAAAATAATAGATCTATCAGGTACATACTATGAAAAGGTATAACGCCTATATATAATAAAATAATATAAAGCACCAAATAAAAATATAACTGCCATTAAAAAGGTAATCATCGCTAAACTTATACCACTTTCATAAAGTATCCCAATCATAAAGGATATGGTAGCAGATGCCAAATAATATACCATATCCTTATAGGCTATTACTCTACCATAAAATCTCTTATCGCAGCTATTTTGTAACATTGTAAAAGTATATGACCATAGTGTAGATGTACAAAATCCAGCCGCTACCAGTCCAATTAACCCTAAATAATAATCAAACTGCAACACAGCCCACAACCCAATACCTAAAAATTCCCCAATAAATAACCATATCAGTGTTTTATTATTTATAAATTTGCTCAAAATCATAGGCCCAACTACTAAAGAAATCGCCCTAGTCATATTCATAAAACCAATTATAAGAGAAATACTCATAATCTCCTTATACTGATACTTTGCCATTAATGCTACTAGATTATCATACGCAGTTACCCCAACAAATGAATGCAAAAATATTATATGCATTAAAACTGGATTTGCCTTTATATACCCTAGCCCATCTTTCATCATATTAAAAATATTTTGACTAGTTGTTTTAATAACTACTGGTGCTTTAAGCCTACTAATAAGCCCTAACCCCACAATATAAAGTCCAAAATCAAACAAAAATGACGCCTTTATCCCAAAATAGTGGATAAAAATCCCAGCTAATCCCATTCCAGCAGTATACGAGACTGCCCAAATGATAGAATGAATCTCATTAGCTAATTTTAAATTTTTTTTAGTCATCAAATTTGGTAGTAGACTCATCTCAGTTTGAAAATAGACAACCCCAACACCCATCCGCACAAAAATAATAATAAAAAGCAGCCAAAGCAACGAAATATCATCTATAAAAATCAGCATAAAAACAGTAATAATCTCTATAAAAAGCATAAACATCATTAATTTTTTAGGGCTAAATTTATCCACAATAACACCATTTATTGGTGCTAGTAATACATTTGGGATAAATGCCATTGCAGCAGCTAAAGTAATAGCCCACACAGGTGCATCAAGCTCAATAAGCAAAGCAAAAATCCCTGTATGAGAAAACCACATACCAAAATAACATATAAACTGCACTGAACTTAATATTCTTAAATTTGGCTTATATCGAAGTAAAATATAATATTTTTTCAATTATCAACCTTGTTTTTATTATTTAACCACTTTAATTTAAAGCGCAATAATACATATTTACAAATAAAAAAATAATAAAATACAGTAAATAGCATTAATGAAACAACAAGAGAAGTTTTGATTTTCTTTAATTACGCTCTCTTTACAATTTTAATAAGCTTGAATTTTGCCAGTTTTTGATACAATACGCTACAAAAATTTTAAGGAAATTAAGTGAGTAGATTAAGTGTTGATGAGGCTCTAGACCTTATCAAAAATGGAGATTTAAGAGAGCTTGGAGAGTTAGCCAGTGCTAAAAAATTACAGCTACACCCTGAAAAAATTACAACATTCATTGTCGATAGAAATATTAACTACACCAATACCTGCTGGATTGATTGTAAATTTTGTGCCTTTTATAAACATGTTAATGAAGAGGATGCTTATCTACTAAGCTTTGATGAAATCGATCGCAAAATAGATGAATTAATTGCAATTGGTGGGACTCAAATTTTATTTCAAGGTGGCGTCCATCCAAAATTAAAAATACAATGGTATGAAGAGCTAGTCTCTCACATTGCTACAAAATATCCAAATATTGATATCCACGGTTTCTCAGCTGTAGAGATAGATTATATCGCAAGAGTCTCTAAAATTTCGATTCCAGAGGTTCTTTTAAGATTAAAAAATGCTGGATTATACAGTATTCCAGGAGCTGGAGCTGAAATTTTAAGCGATAGAGTTCGTGATATCATTTCACCTAAAAAATGCTCTAGCAGCACCTGGCTAGAGGTGCATCAAAAGGCTCATAAAATTGGTCTAAAAAGTACAGCAACAATGATGTTTGGTACAGTTGAGAGCGATGAAGAGATTGTAGAACATTTAGATAAAATCCGTACTCTTCAAGATGAGACTGGTGGCTTTAGAGCGTTTATTTTATGGAGTTTTCAATCAGCTAATACTAAGCTCATTGCCGAGCATCCCCACATCAAAAAGCAATCACCAAATAGGTATCTACGCCTACTAGCCGTATCACGACTATTTTTAGATAACTTTAAAAATATACAAAGTAGCTGGGTTACACAAGGCTCATATATAGGACAATTAGCCCTTAAATTTGGTGCAAACGATCTTGGTAGTACAATGATGGAAGAAAATGTTGTAAAAGCAGCAGGTGCTAGCTATAGAATGAGTCAAGCCCAAATGATAGAGCTTATCAAAGATATTGGCGAATTTCCAGCTAAACGAAATACAAATTATGATATTTTGGAGAGATTTTAATCTCTTCTTTTTTAAATTTACCAATAAATTTAAAAATTTTAAAATATTGCAACACTATAAATAAAGCTTTTATCGCTACATTTTACAATCTCTCCAAAAGCTCCCAAACTCTCATCGCTAGCCATATCAAGCGCATAAAATCCTAAATTTAAAAGCTTTACCCTAGCCTCTTTTAATGTCCAAATTTTATAAAATTCAATCAGTTGATTTTTAGAGTTAGCAACCCTTAATCTTTGTTCTTTACTAAAACAAAAATCTATATGAGCGCTAAAATTTCTATCTTTTATCAACTCTAAATCTACCCCTACCCTAGTAGTGTTAATAGCCAAAATAGCACAATTATCACTATGGCTTAATGAGGTATAAAGTGGTATATTTTTAATATTTTTATAGTTTTTTTCAAAATAAATTTTTAAAGACCTAGAGATTTTAAATTTGCTATTTTGAGCCAAATTTGGACTATTTCTAAGCTTTATTTTATCGCTTAGACTCAAATCATCATAACTATAATTATCAAATTTATCACTAAAAAGTAGTAAAATTTCCCCATCTTTTAATTCAAAATTATCCAAATTTAGCAAATCAAATCGCTCAAATTTATCTAAAATAAATTTAAGATACCAAATTTTCATTACTTAATCTTGCTATTATAAGTAGCATACAAAAGAGCAAAATATGCTAACAAAAACATACACAAAGCCGTACTAACTCCAAAACTAAACACTGCATAAGTATTACTAAAACCAAGCATTCCAAAAGATATAATACTAGTTAAACTAGCCAAAATAATACCAAAATATCTCTCACGCAAAGCCAAATTTAAATTACTAGCAAACAGCACATAATCCACCCCAATAGTACTAGCTAAAATAAATCCAAAAATGGTAAAAATATTAAAACTAACCCCAACTAAAAGCATTATAGCAACACCTACAAATGTCCCAAACAATATAATCCCAACCATCACGCACGCCCTAGCAAAGCTAAAAAAGAATAAAAATATCCCAAAAGCGCATACATAAGCTAGAAGTTTTAAATATATTGCATACTCTTTTGCTATGGTAAAATTATTACTAATGCTTTGTGTAATATTAAAATAACTAGCATTATATTTTTGCAAAATCAAATCAAATTCATCACTAAATCCAACATCAGAACTAATAAAAATTAAATTCGTATCACCATCATAAATAAATGGCTCAATCGGGTTATTTTTATCAAATTGAGAATTAAACTCATCAAAACTTATGGGGCTAAATTGAGATATATTTTCCAATGAGTTTTTCACTAGATTTAAGTTAATTCCAAGCTCCTTATAAGCTTTTAAAATCTGCTCATTTTTAGCATAATTTTTCAAAGCTAGTTTTAGCTTTATTTGCTCATTTTGACTTAATAAAATCTTGCTAGCACCTTGATAATTTGCAATATTTAACTCGCTTAAAAGCTTTATTTCTTTTGCTATTTTATCATCATTTGGGCTAAAATTTAATGCTATAAAGCTACTTTGAAATGGATTTTGGCTAATTTGCAAAAACTTTTTACTTTGAGCTAATAGCTCATCATTTAGCGATGAGTAGTTTCTAATATCATCTTTAAAATCCATACTTGGTAAAATATAGATAAAAAATATAATCACGCCAAAGACAAATATTGCCATAAAAAATATCAATATTCTTTTAAATTGCAAGATATAAAAGTTAAATTTTATAAACCCATCAAGCGCTAAATCAAAAATTTTATAGCTTTTAAACTTACTATTTTCTAAAATATATGGTAGTAAAAAATATGTAGCTATAAACGCACCTACAAGACTAAAAATAGATATAACAGCTATCTGTTTTAAAAAACCAATTGGAGCTAAAATAAATAGAGCATAGCCTAAAATTGTGATAAATAATCCGATTAAAAATATCTTTAAAAATCGCCTTATATCATCTTTTTTAATAGCACGACCTTGCACATATCCTAAAAAATGCATCGCAAAATCCAATATAAGCCCAATTAAACTAATACTAATAACAATACTAAAAAGAGTTATCTCATCAAATATTAAAAACCCACCACTAAGTCCACATAAAAAGCTAAAAATAATGACAATAATAAGCTTAAATATACTATAACTACCAAATGCTAAAATCAACAAAATTCCAATCATTACCAAAGAGAGACTACCCATTATAATGCTCTCTTTATTGCCCTCATCTTTAGCAAATCCAGCAAAAATCTCACTTCCAATAATGAGCAATTCATCCCCATTTTGTTTAGCATTTTCTTTAGCAGTTCTATAAAACTCCAATAGCTTAGAACTACTAAAATTATCACCTAAAACCCCATAAGCAAAGTAATAAATTTGGTTGTTATAAGTAGTTTTTAGGCTTTGAGTTTTTAAATCTAATGATAAATTACTAGGCATTAAAAGCGTAGAATATGAGCTAAAATTTAAAAAATCATTATGGATAATTCGGTAGTTAAATGGATTAAATAAATTACTTGCATTAGAGGCAAAAAACTGCTCTGGCTCATATAAAATTTGATTAAAAATTTTCCTATTTATAGTAGCCAAACTAGCATTATTAAGTACTGTTAAAAATTTCTGATCAATATCATATGTAAGCTTAAATTCATTAAAAATTTCACTACTACTAAGCTCTTGTAAAAGCTTAAAATCAGAGCTTAAAAACATAATATTTTTAGCATTTTTACTTTGCATACTCTCTAAAATTGCTGACTCATTAGAATCTAAACTAATAAGAGTGTAAATATCGCTTTTAACCTTATTAAGCGAACTAAAGATAAATCCAAGCATTAAAAGACTAAAAGTCAAAAATATAATATATATAAGATGTTTTTTCATCTAGTTAAATTTAAATTTATTTATAGTCTTATCGCCATTTGCCTCATCAAAACTCATAATTTCAATATGCTCTTTGCCGCTAATGTTAATTTGATTAAATATCTTTTTTAGCCATATATTTTTTGGTTTTAAATTTAGTTGCCATTGTGCTTTATTGCCACTTAGAGTTATATCAAACTGCTCTTTTATAGAGTCAAAATCAAAGCTTAATAGGCTTAAAATTAACTCTTTATCATAGTTTTGTTCTAATTTTTGCCATACATTTTGAGCATTTGCGATCCAAATTCCATCTTTTGTAATTTTAGATTTTTGTTTAATTGGCGATGTTATACTCCATATCAATTCACCATTTGCAATCTCAAACTCACCCCTGCTTTGTAAAACCTGATCAAAGTGCTTTAAATACTTGTTTTGAATAAATTCGCCTTTGGCTAAATTTGAGCGAATATGTTGTAAATATTCTAAATTAAAAGCATATAAATTTGATAAAAAAAATATAAAAAAAACAGATAAAAATCGCATAAAATACCCTAAATCATTAATGATAATTTGGGAATTCTAGCAAAAATATGTTAATATTAACAACTGTGATTTTTAAATTTAGTGATATTTTAGGAGTTTCTATGCGCTATGTGGATGTTTTAGTTATTGGCGGTGGCCCTAGCGGGAGCATTGTAAGTGCGTTATTAAACAAACAAGGAATTAAAGTTTTATGCGTTGAAAAGGAAAAATTTCCTCGTTTTGTAATAGGCGAGAGTCTATTGCCAAACTGTATGAATATCTTGCGTGAGGCTGGATTTTTAGAAGCAGTTGAAGCATATGGATTTCAGTATAAAAATGGGGCTGCATTTAGTTGGAAAGATGAATATAGATATTTTGATTTTTGTGACAAATCTAGCAATGGCGATGGTACAACATTTCAAGTTCAAAGGGCAGTTTTTGATAAAATTTTAATAGATGAAGCAATAAAGCAAGGCGTTGAAGTATGCTTTGAAACTGCTGTAGAAGATATAAATTTCTTAGATCAATACACAGAAACAACACTATCAGATGGTCAAAAAATTCAAGCAAAATATATAATAGACGCTAGTGGATATGGTAGAGTTTTACCTCGCAAGCTAAACCTAGAAGTGCCATCAACTCTATCTCCTAAAAAAGCTTATTTTACACATATTAAAGATAATATTGATGAAATTCTATACGATAGAAAAAAGATTTTAATTACAACTCATCCTGAATTTAGAGATGTTTGGTTTTGGCTAATTCCTTTTTCTAATGGTCGTTGTAGCATTGGAGTAGTAGGCGAAGAATCTAGATTAAATATAAACTCAAGTGACGAAGATACCCTAAAACACCATGTCTATCTAGCTCCAATGTTAAAAAGGCTTTTAGATAAAGCAGTTTGGGATATGCCTATTAGGACAATTAGCTCATATTCTAAAGATGTTAAGCAACTATATGGCCACAGATATGTGCTTTTAGGCAATGCAAGCGAATTTTTAGACCCAGTATTTAGTTCAGGAGTTACAATTGCTATGGTTTCAGCTAAGCTTGCAAGCCAAGTTGTAACAAAGATATTAAATGGCGATCAATTTGATATGCAAAAAGAGTATGTAGAACCGCTAATGTTTGGTATTAATACATTTAGGACATATGTTGAGGGTTGGTATAATACTAAATTCCAAGATGTAATCTACGCAAAAGATGAAAATCATAAAGTGAAAAGGCAAATTTGCTCTATTTTAGCAGGATATGCGTGGGATCATACTAATCCATATGCAACCAGATCCAATGAAGCATTAGAAGTATTGGCTCAAATTTGCAAAAGATAATTTTAATTATATTAGCCTCTATATTTTTAGGCTGCGCTAAGTATCAAGCTCCAAATCTAAATATAACTCAAAAGCGCTTTAGTGTAGATATTGATGGGGCTATTTATTTGCTATATATTTCTAAAAATGATGGGTATTATTTTGCCCTTTTTGACCCTTTTGGTGCACCACAATCTAGTAAAGTGCTAAAAAATGGAACCTTTAAATCTACTAAATTTCTACCTAAAAATAGCTTTTATGATCAGCTATTTATTGAAAGTTTAGATATTTTACAAAAAAATTTAAAGGTCAAAGAATTTATTTTAGATAATAAAAAAATTAGGATGGCAGAAATTTGAGTATATATATTAACGCATATGATGGTATTTGTAGCCTTGGTAGCAATAAAAATGAGATAATGCAAAATATTTTTAAATGCAAACCATCGGTTACTAAAAACCAAATTCAATCAAAAGATTTTATGGTTGGTAAAATAGAAAATTTGCAAGATTTTAGTAAAGATGTAAAAGAGGTATATAAAACACGAACCAATTTAATTCTTCACCATCTGCTACTTAATATGCAAGAGCCTTTAAATGAGCTTTTAACCAAATTTAGCAAAGAAAGAATTGCTGTAATTATAGGAACTACAACTGCTGGGGTAGAAGAAAACTATAAATCAATGCAAAAGATAGAACCTCAACTATTTTTTACTAGAAATTCACTAAGCAATGCAAGTGAGTTTGTCAAAGACTATTTAGGACTTAAATCATTAGCTTTTAGCGTCTCATGCGCTTGTACATCTGGAGCAAAGGTCTTTATAGAGGCTGCTAGATTGCTTGAGTCAAATTTATGCGATGCAGTGATATGTGGTGGCGTAGATAGCTTAAATACTCTTACAATATATGGTTTTGATAGTCTAGAAATTCTAAGTCAAAATAATGCATTGCCATTTTCAAATAATAGAGATGGAATCAATATCTCTGAGGGTGCAGCGCTTTTTATACTTAGTAAAGATATAGCAGATATAAAGCTTAAAGGTTTTGCTGCTAATAATGATGCCTTTCATATTACTAAACCAAATGAAAACTTCACCGCACAAAAAGATGCTATTATAAGCGCATTAAATATGGCTAATTTAAATACTAGCGATATTGATTATATAAACCTTCATGGTACTGGCACTAACGCTAATGATAAGATGGAGGCAAATTTAATCAATGATATATTTCCTAATACTTCATGTAGCAGCACAAAGGGACTAATGGGGCATACGCTTGGTGCTGCTGGTGCATTAGAAGCTCTAATCTGTGCTAATATTATAAATCAAAGCCTACAAAACAATCAAAGCCAGCTACCACCACACTATTATGATGGAATATATGATAAAGAGTTGCCCAAAATTAATCTAACTAGGCTAAATACAAATTCAAAAATCAAAAACTGCCTATCAATCTCATTTGCCTTTGGCGGGGACAATAGTGCTATTATTTTAGGAGTATAAATGTATATTCAAGAGCTAATTCCTCATAGTGGAGCAATGGTATTAGTAGATGATATCGTAGAGAAAAAAGATGATTTTATCAGCGTTAAAACGCTTATTAAGTATGATAATCCATTTTTACAAAATGGCAAATTTCCTACATTTAACACTCTAGAAATTATGGCACAAAGCTTAGTTGTATATCGTGGCTTAAATGATAAAGGCTCAAATACTAGGCTTGGATTTTTGCTTGGGGCTAGGAGATTTGAGATTATAAAGCCAAATTTAAACATAGGTGATGAACTAATTACCAAAACTCATATTTCAGAGGATTTTGATGGGATGGGGGTCTATGAAAGTAGCGTATATGTAGATGACAAATTAGTAGCTAGTGCTAGCATTAGCGTATTTAACCCATCTCAAGAACAACTAGATCAAATTTTAAAGGCAAGTAATGAGTAAAACAGTATTAATAACAGGCTCAAGTCGTGGTATAGGCCTTGGTGTAGCAAGAAGATTAAAACAAAATGGATATGAGATTATTTTACATGGCAAAAGCCAAAGCGATGCACTAAAAAAGGCTCAAGATGAACTTAATGCAAAGGCTTTAATATTTGATGTAGCAAATACAGATGAGTGCAAAGCAGTACTTGAGGATTATACTAATACCAATCCAGCCTTATGGGGTATAGTTTTAAATGCTGGTATCACTTGCGATAATACTTTTGTAGCTCTTGAAGATGATGAATGGAAGAGAGTGATTGATGTAAATTTAAATAGCTTTTATAATGTTTTAAAGCCACTTTTAATGCCAATTATAAGACAAAAAGCTGGTAGAATCATAGTAATGAGTTCGGTCTCAGGTATAATTGGCAATAGAGGCCAAAGCAATTATAGTGCTTCAAAAGCTGGATTAATAGGTGCTTCAAAAGCCCTAGCTGTTGAATTAGCAAGCCGTAATATTACAGTTAATGTAGTAGCCCCAGGGCTTATTGATACTGAACTTACAAATGATAAAAATCTCCCTATTGAAGAGATTTTAAAAGCTATACCAGCTAGACGCAGTGGAAGCATAGATGAAGTTGGCGGGCTAGTAAATTTTTTATTAAGCAATGAGGCTAGTTATATTACAAGACAAGTTATTGGAGTTAATGGAGGTTTGTGTTGAGAGTATTTATAACAGGATATGGAATTGTAAGTGCCTTTGGTAAGAGCTGGGCTGAGTTTAGGTCTGCTTTATTAAAAAAACAAAATGCGGTTAAATATATGAAAGATTGGGAACAATATAAGGAGCTAACTACATATCTTGGTGCACCAATTTTAGACTATCATTATCCAAAAGATTGGAGCAGAAAGCAGCTAAGAAGCCTAGGTAGAGTCTCGCAATATAGTGTTGAAGCAGCTGGGCTGGCTTTACAAATGGCTGGACTTTATAAAGATGAGAGAATTCAAGATGGCAGAATGGGTGTAGCTAGTGGTTCTAGCACTGGAAGCACAGATGCAGTTATGCAACTTGCAAAGCTTTTATTTATGGGAGAGAGTGATTGTAATGCAAACTCATATATAAAATCAATGCCGCACACTACAGCGGCAAATATAGCTATATTTTATGGCTTAAAAGGTAGAATGATTCCTACATCATCAGCTTGTACTTCAGCTTCACACGCTATAGGCTACTCATATGAGGCTATTAAATATGGCCAAATTCCAATGATGCTAGCTGGTGGAGCTGAGGAGTTATGTCCTAGTGAATGCTATGTATTTAATTCTTTATATGCTACTAGCCAAAAAAATAGCACTCCAAATTTAACACCTAGCCCATTTGATGCAAATCGTGATGGTCTTGTTATAGGAGAAGGAGCTTGTATGCTTTTACTTGAATCTGAAGAGAGTATGCTATCAAGAGGCGCAACACCAATTGCTGAGATTGTAGGATTTGGCTCTACTTGTGATGGCGTACATATTACCAAACCAGAGGCCAAAACTATGCAAAGCGCTATGGAGTTAGCCTTAAAAGATGCTCAAATTTTACCTAGCGATATTGGCTACCTAAATGCTCACGCCACAGCAACTAAATGGGGCGATATAGTAGAATCTCACGCTACGCATAAGGTTTTTGGCGAACAAATTGCAATCAGCTCACTAAAAAGCTACATCGGTCATACTCTTGGAGCATGTGGAGCTATAGAGAGTATAGCTAGTATTGAGATGATGAATGAAGGCCTCTTTGCTCCTACAATAAATTTAAAAGATATCGATAAAGAGTGTGCCAAGCTTGATTATTTACAAGATTTTAGAGAGATTAAAACTAATTATGTGATGAATAATAACTTTGCCTTTGGCGGAGTAAATACATCATTAATCTTTAAAAAAGTTTAAAATATAGCTAGTAACATAAGTAAAAAATTAGGTAAATTTAGCTAGAATTGAAACATTTTTAATTTATTTCAAGGGGTTATTTATGAAAAAAATATTAGTTTCTATTAGCTGCATTAGCGCTCTTAGTCTAAGTGCAGTTGCTGCAGATGATATAATATATCTACCTATTAAACCAGCTATTGATGAGGCTATAAAACAAGGCTATATCGATAATAGTGTTAAGTTTAAATTTGGTAGCCAAAGCGGTGCAAAAGATCAAATTTTTATGAAACAACTAACTACAAATAAAAAAGCAAATAAAGTAGGTAAATCTGCTGAAGAATCTTGCACTAGGGCATTTCACTCAGCACTTATTCAATTTTTTCAGCGTGCCAAACAAGAAGGCGGCACTAAAGTTGTAAATCTTACTGGATGGTTTAAAAAGATTCCATATGATTCAAAAACTAATTTTCAATGCGGTGTCGGTACTTTAATGACTGGTGTAACTCTAAAAGGAGATATTGCCAAATAATGCAAATTGGGATTTTAAAAGCAGACGCTATAATATCTTCAAATTTTATACTACCTGATGAATTTAAAAGCTTAAATATATATCAAAAAGATTTTAAGCTTGATTTTTCAGCCTTAGAACAAAGAAGAATGGGTTATGCTTTAAAATCTGCATTAAGTATAGTAAATTCATTTGACCTTAGCCCACAAGAGCTAAAAACAATACCGATAATATTTAGCTCTTTTAGTGGTGAAAGCAAGCAGTGCGTAAATCTGCTTAAAACATTAAAAGATGATTTTGTATCTCCTACTGCATTTTCACTATCTGTATTAAATGCAACCCCAGCCCAAATGGCAATTCTTTACCAAAATCAAAATGAGATATCAAGCATAAGTGCTAAAAATAGTCTTGAATACGGTATTATTGATGCCTTTATAAAGCCCAATCAAAAGGTAATTTTAATCAATTACGAAGAGTTTTCTAGTGATTTATCTGATTTTTCATATTATGCCTTAGGCTTGCTTTTAGATAAAAATGCTGGACGAATTTGCTCACTTGAGTTTAATCAAAATCAACCAAAAAATTTGCAAATTTACACAAGTGCATTTAGCCTATTAAAAGCGTTAAATAATAATTTATGCTCTAATTGGAATATAGATTCTACTCTTAGATGGAGCTGGACTTTAAATGATAGTAATTAGAATTTTGCTTGTTGGATTTTTATTTTCTTGGTTTGGATTTATCTGTTTGATTGGAAATATTATTTTTTTACCATTAATTGCCATTAGGTTAAATAGGATTAAATTCTTTGAAAATATTGCTAGAGATTTAGTCTATTTAGCATGGAAATTTTTTATATTTTGTACAAAAATTTTAGGCTATTTAGATTATGAATTTAAAGACTATAGTCGCCTTGGAAAACCTAGCCAAATAATTATAACCAACCATCCATCTCTTTTAGATGTTGTCTTTATCCTCTCCAAGGTGCGTCGTATAAACTGCGTAGTAAAAAGCGACCTAGCTAAAAATATATTTCTAAGTCCTGCTATTAAAGCTGCTAACTATATCGTAAATAGCGAAGATGAAGAGCTTTTAAACAAAAGCTTAAGCGTACTAAAATCAGGCGATAGCTTGCTTATATTTCCTGAAGGTACACGCACAAAAGATAGTATAAGTTTTCATAAAGCACCATTTTATATAGCAATTCATGGAGCAAAAATACTCACACCAATATTTATTGATATGAATCCACGTTCACTCCAAAAAGGAGTTAAATGGTATAAAACACCAAAAAGTAAGATAAAATATAAAATCAAAATATCAGATGATTTGATACTTGATAAATTCTTAATCGATAAGCCAAATACAATTCGTGTCAAAACACTACATAAGCAAATGAATGAAATTTATCAAAAGGAGATTAAATGTTAGTTGATGAAATCAAACAATTAATTATAACATCGCTAAATTTGCCAGATTTAAAACTTAGCGATATAGATGAAAATGCGCCACTTTTTAATGATGGCTTAGGTCTTGATAGCGTCGATGCTTTAGAACTTAGCTTAGCTATTAAAAAACAATACAATATAGAACTAAACGCTAAGACAATGGATTTAAAATCCATATTTTATAGTGTAAAAAGCTTAAGTGAATTTATTGCACAACAAAAGGAAAACCAATGAATAAAATGAGCAAAGAAGAGATATTTGATATGCTTAGTAAGGCTTTAGTTGAATTATTTGAGATCCCTAAAGAAAAAATCAAACTTGAAGCAAAATTATATGAAGATCTAGAGATTGATAGCATTGATGCGATTGATATGATTGATCATATCAAGAAAAAAACAGGCTATAGAATGGAGGCTGCAGCCTTTAAAGAGGTTCGCACCTTAGGAGATATTGTAAATGTTGTCTTTGAGAGATTATCCCAAATTTCTTAAACTATTTAATATTATCTTAATTTGCATTGGGATTTGTTATCCCTTTGCGCTCTATTTTTTTCCAGAAAGTGAGATATTATTTGCCTCTATGGCTCTTGTTTGTTTATTGCGAATGTTAAGCGTACAAGAGAGTTATCAACAGGCTATTTGGGCAATATTAAGCGCTATTTTTTTGATATATTTTTTTGCAAATATACAAGAGCTTGCATACTTATATCCAATCTTTATAAATGCTTTACTTGGTACTATTTTTGCCATATCCTTAAAAGATGAGGCACTAATTACTAAAATAGCCAAAAAGCAAGCCAGTCTAAAAGGTAAAATATTAGACCAAAAAGCTATTAGCTATACTAGAAATTTAACCAAAATTTGGATTATATTTTTTATTTTAAACGCACTTATATCATTTATTTTGATATTTTTAGATGATAAAATATATTGGACTTTATATTGTGGTGTAGTTAGCTATATTTTAATTGGGATATTATTTGGTGCTGAGATTTTGTATAGAAATTTTATTTTACAGGTAGAGTAATGAGAGAGATTTTTAACCCAAATTCAACTTTTATATCTCAAAATAAGATAAAAAGCTTTGATGAATTTTTAGAAGATGTATCTAAATTTGCAACATATAATAAATTCGATGAGATTGATATATTTATATATGATGGATATCTATTTTTAGTAGCATTTTTTGGCTCTATTTTATCTGGTGGCAAGCCATATCTTTTGCCATATTATTATTCTAATAATTCTAGACCATTTATTGATGATGAGGTAGTTGGTGATATTTTAACTAGAAACATCGAGTCAAAAAGTTCTAAAATTAAACTAAATTTAAATTCAACCTTTTATATTCAAACCTCAGGTAGTAGCGGAGAGCGTAAAAATATAGAAAAATCAATTAATCAAATGGTCAAAGAGGGTGAGTTTTTACGCTCATTTTTTAATATCAGCAATACTCATACATTTCTCTCAAGTGTATCTCATCAGCATCTTTTTGGCCTTACTTTTAAGGTTTTTACAGCTTTAATTAGCGGCTGTAAAGTCTATACACAAAACTTAACATATCCAGAGATTTTAGCTCAAAATATTGACTTTTGTAGTGCTGATGATGAATTAATTTTAATTAGTTCTCCAGTACTTTTAGAATCGCTATCTAAGCAAAAAAATATGAGCCAATTTAATAAAATTAAAATGATATTTACAGCTGGGTCAAAACTCGATCTAGATATATTAAAAAGCCTACAAAGCAAATTAAGCGCTACTATAACTGAAATTTATGGCAGCAGTGAAACTGGTATAATAGCCTATGGTGATGGTGAAAATTTTAAAGCTTTTCCTAGTGTTAATATAAAATGCGATGATAAAAACCGTCTAATCATTCGCTCACCATGGCAAGATTTAGATAATGGATTTATATCTAATGATTGCGCAGAATTTAACAAAGATAGCTTTAAAATTATTGGTAGATATGATAGAATAATCAAACTTCATGACCGCAAAGTAAGCCTAGATGGTATAGAAAATCTCATCAAACAAAGCCCGATTATAAATACTGTAGTCATAGCACAAGATGATAGATACAAGCGTTTAGCAGCTATTTTAGTTTTAAGTGATGAGGGAAAAAAGCTATATAAAACTAAAGGTAAAAAAGCTATAGTAGATGAGATAAGCTCTATAGTTAAAAATAAATACGGCAATAAACTTAGATATTTTTATATACGCTCAAGCCTTCCTATAAATAATCAAGGCAAAATACCTAAAAGCGACTTTCTAGCCTCTATAAATGAGCAGATAAAGCCTAAATTTAACTTAATTTCAAAAGAGTCAGATTCGCTAAAAGCTAGTGCATACATAGATGAAGGGTGTTTTTATTTTAACGGTCACTTTTTAAATTTCCCCCTTGTTCCTGGATTTGTTCAATTAGGATTTGTATTTGATGTTATTAAAGAGCATTTACAAATCCATAACGAATCTATTACACAAATAGAGAGTATTAAATTTACGAATTTTCTACGCCCATGCGATATGGCGCATTTAGAGATTAAAATAACTTCAAATAAACTATATTTCACACTATTTGCTAATGATAAAGAGTGTGCAAATGGTAGGTTAAAGATCGCCCAATGAATATGAAATTTGCATTTTTAATCCCATATTACAATCATCCTGATACAATTGCTAGCTTATGCAATTATTTAAAGCGTTATAATATTGACATTATAATAGTAGATGATGGCTCAGACCAAAATGCTAAAAATGCTCTAAAAAACTTAAATGCTCAGATTTTAACACGGGCGCAAAATGGCGGTAAAGGTGCAGCTATTAAAAGCGGGCTAGCTCTAGCTAATGAACAAAATTACACCCATATATTTCAAATTGATGCTGATATGCAGCACGAACTAAGCAAGATTGATAAAATTTTAGATTTGTCAAAATCAAATCCAAACGCACTAATTTGTACAAATCCAATATATGGAGCAGATGCTCCAAAATCTAGACTATACGGCAGAAAAATAACTAGCTTTTGGGTATATATCAATACCTTAGGTGGCGATATAAAAGATACAATGTGTGGAATGAGGGTCTATCCATTAAAGCTAATATATCCACTGCTTATAAAATGTAAAAGCAATAGAATGGATTTTGATATAGATATCTTACTCTTAGCATATAAGGCTAGAATTTGCTTTAAATGGTGTGATGTATTGGTCAAATATAATGGAGGAATATCACATTTTAAAGCTCTTAGAGATAATTTGTTAATTAGCAAAATGCATGCTAAGCACTTTTTTAGCCTGCCTAAATTCGCATTCGATAAATATTTTAAAAAGGGTAAAAATGGCTAAAAACTGGTGGCAAAGAAAAGAAAAAGCTGGATATTTTTGGCTAAATTTAACTATTAATTTAGTAAATTTACTACCAAGATTTTTACTTAAAATATGTATATTTTTTGTAACTCTTATATACTTTTTAATCTCTAAAGATGAGAGAGTAAATTTAAGAGAGTTTTATGCTCAAATAGCAAAATTTGGCAATAAAAAACGTGATAATTTTATCAAAGAAAACTATAAAATCTATCGTAATTTTTATGAATTTGGTATTGCAATTTGTGATAAAATCGCCGTTTGGAAGGATAAAATCAAATATAGTGACCTTGATATAGCAAATATAGATACGCTAAATAGCGAACTAAGAAGTGGATTAAGAGGTTCAATTTTGCTTGTTAGTCACTATGGAAATATTGAAGTTGCTCGTGCTTTATCAAATTCATTCTCAAAACTAACAATTGTCATTTTAGCTTACAAAAGTAATTCTAGCAATTTTATGGAAATGATAAATAAAATTAGCAAAAATAAGCTAAAAATTTTATTTATTGATACGCTTGACTTTAGCACCATTATTGAACTAGAAAAGATAATAGAAAGTGGTGGACATATAGGAATTATGGGTGATAGAGTGGCTTTAGCAAATGATAAGAATATCAAGCTTGATTTTTTAGGAAAGAGTTGTTGTTTTCCTATGGGGGCATACTTGATAGCTGGAATTTTAAAGACTAGAATTAATCTATTATGGTGTGAGCGTATAGATAATAAATACAAAATTGAGCTAGAGACTATCAGCCGCACCGATGAAAATCCAGATGGAGTAGTAAATTTAGGTAAAGATAAAATATCAAACACAACAAAGCTAATGCAACTATATATAAATTCACTCCAAAAAAGAGTTATAAAAAATCCGCAATTATGGTTTAATTTTTACGATTATTGGAATCAAGATGTTAAAACGAAGATATGAATTTAAAGCTGAATTTTTTGATACTGATCCTATGGGGATAATGTGGCATGGAAACTATGTAAAATATCTAGAGATGGCTAGATGTAAGCTACTTGATGAGATTGGTTATAACTATATTAAAATGCAAGATAATGGCTTTACTCTACCTATTGTAAAAATGGATTTAAAATATATAAATCCTATATACTTTAATGAATACTTTATAGTTGAAATCTCAGTAATAGAGTGCGATATAACTTTAAAATTTAAATATACACTATTATCTAAAGATGAACTCACAATAGCTAAAGCAAACACAACTCAAGTAGCAGTAACGCTAAATAAAGAGACACTATATTCTATTCCAGATGATTTAAAATTTGCATTAAATCAATAAATTTATTAAAAATTAATATATATATAATTGCAGTTTTATTATAATTTTTAAGGAGTTTTGATGTTTAAGAATTTTCTTTTAGGATTAGGTTTATCAGCAATATAAGTAGATATGCTACGATTTTTGGTCAAGGTAGTTATGATCATTTTGATATCACTTCAGACCCAAATGAAGCTAAAATAATCATCACCGATTTAACTACAAATAAAGTAGTGATAGATACCAAAATCCCATTAGAGATAGACCTAAAAAAATATAATGGCTATTTTTCTGGTAAATCTTATAAAGTTTTAGTAAGCAAAGAGGGGTATAAAAATATTGAATTTACTATTGATAGTAGAGCAAATGGAATATACTTAGCTGGTAATTTAGTATTTGGTGGTCTTATAGGTTGGCTAGTTGTAGATCCGCTCACAGGTGCAATGTGGACACTAGATATATCTAAAAATCCAAATATAGAAAATAAAAGCAACAATGTATCTATCAAACTAATTAGCGATTTAACAGATGACCAAAAGCAAAATCTAAAACCGATCGCTCAATAAATCTAAATAAAGCATATCTAAATCAGATATGCTTTAATTTTTATATAAATTCAAATTTAAAAACTAAATCTCTCAATTAGATCGCTATGATACTTTTTAGCTACATCTGGATGAGATCTAATCATTCTTTTAAAATAATTTTCTGCAACATTTCTAAGTAGTGGATTTTTAGGGTCTGTATCTACTCCGGTACTCTCTTTTTTAAGGTGCTCTGGCAGTTCTAAAATCGGTATATCCTTATCAAGCTGCACACCTAAAAAATACGCTATAGAAAATCTCTCATTAGGGGTTAAATTTACTCTATGGATAGTAGCCTTTAAATACCCATTTGTCGCAAGTTCTAAAAACTCACCGATATTTACCACCACAGAGCCTTCCATTGGCGGCACATCAATCCACTCGCCATTTAATAACCCTTGTAATCCCGACTCTTTATCTTGTAAAACAAATGTTATTAAACCGCCATCTTTATGCAATCCAACACCTTGAGTGTTGCCATCAAATGCTGGCGGATAGCGTAATAATTTAGCATGAGCGTATGAGTTTTTTCCATAAAGTTTATCAAAAGAGTCTTGTGGCAACTCAAGAGCTATAGCAAATCCTTTTAGAAGTTTTAAAGTCGCTGTGCTTGTTTGTTCAAACCACTCATTAAAAACAGTTTTAAGCTCTGGAATCTCTTTAGGAAATAAATTTGGGCCTTGAATTCTCATCCAAATAGGCGAGTTTATATCCCAATTTAAAGCCTCTTTATCGCTACCAGCGTCTATTTGTTCTCTATAATCCTTGCTGCCAGCTGTGTATTCTCCACCCTCTTTTGAGTAGCCTCTAAATTGCGGCGATTTAAGCATCGAAATTTGCTCTTTTTGTTCTAAACTTAGAGCAAAAAACTCCTTGCTAAGCCTTTGAAGCTCTTTGCAAAGATCTAAATCGATACCATGATTTATCAAATAACAAGTCCCAAAAGTAGTAAATGCTCCCTTTAAATCTGCTATAAATTTTTCTTGATTACTATCTATCTCACTTAGGTCAAGTACTGGAATATTCATACTTTTCTCCTTAGTTTAAATTTAAAATTCTCATTTTATCATATCTTTTATAATAAAATAGAATATATTAACCAAATTTATGTAAAATTAATTCATAATTTATTAAGAAAAAATATAAAAAGGATAAAAAATGTTCAAATTCTTCACTAAAAAAGCGCTACTACCCCCCCCCATATCTTTAAACGATGAGCTTGAGCAACTACGAATACAAAACCAAGAACTTCTAAAAACCAATAAAGAACTAAAAGAACAGATAAAAGCACTCCAAGAAAACCAAAAATCTAACTACTATGAAGCATTTCATAATATTACAATGAGTATGGCAAATAGCTGTGTATCAAATTTAAATCTACTCCAAAGTGAATTTAGTGACTCTATTACACTGCTAAATGATACTCAAGAACTATCAACTAAAAATCAAAAAAATACTATAAAAATTCAAGATATGCTTCTAGATGAGTTAAGCCATATGGAGGATAGATTGCAAGATTTTCATGAGACAGTAGAGCAAGTACAAAAAGATTTTGTATCTATCTCTGGTGTAATTTCGCTAATCATTGATATATCTGATCAGACAAATTTACTAGCCTTAAATGCTGCTATAGAAGCAGCACGTGCTGGAGAACATGGTAGAGGCTTTGCCGTAGTAGCTGATGAGGTTAGAAACTTAGCTGAGAGAACTCAAAAGGCTACAAAAGAGATTGAGATGAATATGGCAATAGTTCAACAAAATTTTGCTAAAATGCAATCTGCTACTGATGAAGTAGTCGAGCATATGCGCTCTTTAGCTAGTCGTAATGAGACAATGAATGATGTTCATGAACTATCAAATACGATTAATTTCAACTCTCAAAAGGCACTTTCTACTATATTTATCAGCCTTGTTAAATTAGATCACCTATTATTTAAAGTTAAAGGTTATAAGGCGATTTTTGATGAAAACTTAAATGAAAAATTTGCCGATTACCATAGTTGTCGTCTTGGCAAATGGTATGAAACAGGACGCGGCAAAGAGCTATTTAGCAAATATCAACACTATGCTAAATTAGAACCAGTTCATAAAGATGTTCATGAAAATATCGCCAACGCACACAAAATAATGGTAGAACACGGCAAGACAAATGGGTGTTTAGATAAAATTTATAAACAACTAAATGCGGCTGAGAGTGCAAGCAAATCTGTTATAGATATTTTAAATACTCTATTAAATGAGAGAATTATGGAGTTAAAAGTTAAATTTAATAAAAAATAACTATATTAAAATAGTGTTGGCTCATCTATGCTTTGAGCCAATACAGCCTCTACATCTTCATAATTTTCAAAAACTAAAGCATATCTAAACTCATCAAGCTTTTTTATATCTTCTATATCATTATATACAAAATCAGCAATAAACGCTACACTACTACTAGCCCTAGCACAGATAATAATATCACTAAATTTCTGCCTTAAAAGCGTAGCCTCTAGCTTAAAAAGCTCTTCATCGCTTTCGCAAATTATCGCTCTATGACTTTGGCCAAATTCTTTAATCACAAAAAATTTATCAACAAAAATCGCCTTAAAATGGCTAAATTTATCAAAACTATGAACCTTAAATCCCACACCATACTCATCAAAAAACCTCATCACACAAACTAAATCTTTTATAAAAATATTAGGAAATTTAAGCTCACTATAGTAATTATTTTTAAATAAAATCGTAGTGTAAAAAAGCGATCCATTATCCATAAGCTCATAATGTAAATCACTTAGACTATCATCGCTTAAACTTGCATGAGAAAAGCTAAGCCTATCAATCATCGCCTCATCATAGCTTAAAACTACCATATCGTTTTCTGCCTCAAGTATCTGCATAAAAGCTTTACTAATATCACAGCTAAATAGACACATCGATCTAGGTAGATATAAACACTCTAAAATCGAGCTTTGTAACTTTGTAAGATGGATGAAATTTAACTCTTTTTGTGCTGAGAGAAATCTCATCAATCTTATCATCGCCATAACCACACTATCAACTTTAATTATTGCTATTTCATCATCTTTGCTATTTAAGCTCAAATCAGTGATAATAGCATAAGCTCCACTTTTGATAGCAAGCAATGCGTCATCTATAGTCGCATTTAGAGCAAAATAAGCCATACCAACTTTAACCAAATTTGGATCTAGACAAAATCCATTTATCATACTGATTTTTGGGCTATTTTTTAATTCACCATTTAATAGCGTGGTTAGGTTTTCTATTCTCATCTATCCTACAATTGCTCCATTTTTTACACTTGCGTGAGTGCCTAGAAGCGTTAGGCTCCCATCTTCAGCGCTAAGAATCATGCCTTCGCTTAAATGCTTAAATATCTTAGCTGGTTTTAAATTAGCTAAGACGCAAACTTGTTTGCCTATTAGGCTTTTTGGCTCATAATACTTAGCTATACCGCTGATAATCTGTCTTGGCTTCTCTTCTCCTAAATCAATTTTAAATTTAAGCAATTTATCACTACCTTCGATATTATCGCATTCTAAGATAGTTCCTACCTTTATAACACACTTTTTAAAATCATCAATTTTGATCTCTTCATCTTTCAATTTAATCTCATCAATCTTAGCCACCGGTGCTGGTGCCATCAACTCCTGCTCTATCTTGGTAAATAGAGGAGTTGTGGCGTTGGCTTTGAAGTTGATTAAATTTGAGTTTATTATAAGCTCATTATAGCTATTTGTATTAATTTTAAATTCCAAAGTATCAGCTATTTTTTGAGCAGTTTGCGGCATAGCTGGACTTAGTAAAATAGCAACTCTAGCCAAAAGATTTGCCACCAAGGCTACTAAGGCATTGGCTTCATCAAATTTATTATTCTTTACCAAATTCCAAGGCTCATATTTAGCGATAGTGGCATTTGCTATATTTAAAACCTTCCAAAGCTCCTCTAAATATCTATTTGGCGAGATCTCATCTAGGCTAATTAATGCTTGATTTATATGAATTTTAGCACTCTCAAGCTCATTAGAATAAAATTTATTTACATTTGTTGAGTCAATTATATTATCGCAATATTTAGAACTCATACCCACTATTCTACTTAGCAAATTCCCTAAATCATTGCTCAATTCGCTATTTATACGATCTATCAAGGCTCTTTGTGAAAAATCCCCATCTTGACCAAACGGCACCTCTCTTAATAGAAAATATCTAAACGCCTCTAATCCATAAGCATCGGCCACCTCTTTTGGATTTACCACATTGCCAAGGCTCTTACTCATCTTAACCCCATCTCTAGTCCACCATCCATGTGCTGCTACGCTTACAGGTAAAGGCAAGTCAAGACTCATCAAAAATGCCGGCCAATAGACCGCATGAAAACGCAAAATGTCCTTACCAACTATATGTAATGTGTTATTCCAATACTCCATTCTCTCTTCATCTCTGGTGTATCCTAAGGCTGAGAGATAATTAACTAGCGCATCTAGCCATACATACATCACATGTTTTGGCTCATTTAGCTCTTTTGGTAGTTTAATCCCCCACTCAAAGCTGGTTCTAGTGATAGATAGATCTTTTAGACCGCCTTTTACAAAGCTTATAACCTCATTTTTCTTGCCTTTTGGTAGGACGCATTTGTCATTTTCATACCATTTTAACAATCTATCTTGGTATTTTGATAGAGCAAAAAAGTAACTCTCCTCTTTTACCAACCTAGTCTTTTTACCACAATCAGGACAGCACTCATCATCTATTAGCTGATTAGCAGCAAAAAAGCTCTCACAACTCACGCAATAACTACCCTCATACTCGCCCTTATAGATATCTCCATTTTTAAGCATTTTAGTAAAGACATTTTGGCTAGTTACCTTGTGATACTCATCAGTTGTGCGTATGAAGTGATCATAGCTTATACCAAACTCATCCCATAAAGCTCTAAATTTAGCACTTATCTCATCTGCGTACTCTTTTGGGCTTTTGCCTCTAGCCTTAGCGGCCTCTTCTATCTTTTGGCCATGCTCATCAGTCCCTGTCAGAAAAAAGACATCATCGCCCCTTAAGCGATAAAATCTAGCCAAGGTATCGCAGATTATCGTAGTATAAGCGTGTCCGATATGTGGGACATCATTAACATAATATATTGGTGTGGTTATAAATTTTTTCATCATTTTCCTTTAAATTTGTTAAAAATCAAATTGGCCGCCACGGCCTTCATTCATCTTTTCATATGTGGATTTGACATAATTTTCCCTTATATCGCAATCAAAAATTCTATCACAATTCATACAACTACTTAGATTATTGGCCTTTTGACAATCTTTGAGCCTAGCTGTGGCAATATCAAATTGTAAAATTACAAACTCCTTAATCCTATCACAGCCAAAGACTCGTTGGCACTTTGAACAACTATCTCCAGATGAGTTTTGAGCGATACAATTTTTTAGCGCTATCTTTTTGGATTCTAGCTCATCAATAGCGCTAAATTCGGTAATTTCAGCCATTTTTAACCCTATCAATTTCAAATTTAGACCCAAAATAACAAGGCGTAGTTTGGTGAGTCTTTTCAATTTTGATATCTAATAAACTATCATTTACCCCATCAGTTGTGGCACCACCGGCCTTTTCATATATATAGGCAAATGGTAAAACCTCAAAAGCAACCCTAAGCTTGCCATTTGGTGCATCAGGTGTAGCTGGATAGCTAAATAGCCCACCGCCTTTTAGCAAAACTTGATGAAGATCGCTTACCATAGCGCCACTATATCTAAGCCTATAACCATCATCAAATAGCGATTTTATCATAGCTCTATGAGAGTCGCTCCAGCCCTTTTGTGTGCCACCTGTGGCATTTATCTTGCCTCTGTCTTTTAGCTCTAAATTTTTGATAAATTTAAACTCATTATCTCTATTTAACCTAAATAATCTCACGCTATCATCGCACACTACCATCTCAAGCCTTGGGCCATAAACTACATAAATCGCCCCTACTAAACTCCTAGAATCCAAAGAGCCTTTATAAATCCCAAATATCGATCCAACAGCGAAATTCACATCCACCAAGCTACTACCATCAAGTGGATCATAAGCTATGATATAATCTGCATTTGAGTTTATCTCTAAAATAGACTCTTTTTCTTCACTAATTATAGCCTTGATATTGCTAAGTTTTTTCAATCTATTTTCTATTATCTCATCACTTAATATATCGAGCTTTAATTGAGTATCACCTGTGGAATTTGAGCTTTGAGCATAGCTAAAATCACCATATTTTAGTAGTTCGCTAATCTCTATAGCGATATCTTCAACTGCTTTTATAATCTCTTTCATTTTACACCTTTTTTGCGTTTTTATCTATCCATTTTATAATTCCATCTATATCTTCAAGACCAAATTTATCCCCACAAGCATCAAACTCAACATTACTAGCAAAAGCATCACTAAATGGGATAAAATCATCTATAACCTCATCTCTAAATATAGTAATTCTAGGAAGTTTTAAGCTCTTTAAGCCCTCAATTATCAAATAATCAAACTCACCAAAATGAGCCGCTAAAATCTCTAGCTCACTATCAAAATTATCCAAATTTGGCTCAAATTTCTCATTTTTATCTCTGTGTGATTGTGAGTTTATCCTATCTTTACCACCAAATAGCCCACTTTGTAAAAAAATTGATGTTCTATTTGGGCTTACTACTGCGACATCTGCACCGATACTACTATATATATAGCTATCCTTGCCAGGATAATCAAATTTCGCCTTATCACCTGGATCGTGCTTTGTTATCACAACCTTAAATCCACGAGATATAAGCTCTTTTGCTACCTTAGATATGAGCGTTGTCTTGCCACTTCCACTAGCTCCGCTAAAAGCTACAGCCAATCTTTTAATGATATATCCTTTTTGAATTTCTCATAATTTTAGCCAAAAAAATCTTAAAAAATGAAATTATAAATTTATTTAAAATAGCGTATCAAATCGCTAAAAACCTCATAAAGCTTCGCTACTTCATCTATGCTTACTCTCTCATCAACAGCGTGAATTCTATCATTTACCACACCAAATTCCACCACAGGCACCCCAAAAGCCGCAAAATACCTAGCATCACTTGTCCCACCAGTCGTGCTAAGCTCAGGCGCAACACCACAAATTCTATTAATGCTATCTATCAAATTCGTAACAATCTTAGAATTTGCATCTGTTAAAAATGGCTTAGAGCTCTCCTTAAGAGTTAGCTCATAATCAAGCCCATTAAATATATGCTCACAATATTGCTTAACATCTTCATAGCTTGTTAGGTCTGAATTTCTGATATTAAACATTATTTTAAGCTCACTTGGCGTTACATTACAAACTTCCATACCGCCTCTAATATCAGTGATTACTATCTTTGAAGGGTCAAAATATCTACTTCCAGCATCCATATCATATCCAGCAAAATTAGCCAACACAGCACTTGCTTGATGGATTGGATTGATACATTTAGATGGATAAGCCGCATGACCTTGAATGCCCTTAACTTTGATAACACCATTGATAGAGCCACGGCGACCTATCTTTATCATATCACCAATTTTATTAGTAGATGTAGGCTCAGCCACAATAGCAAAATCAGGCAAAGAGTTATTATCTTGTAGATACTTTAACGCCTCTTTGGTTCCATAAATTCCATCACCCTCTTCATCGCTTGTCAAAATAATAGTTAAACTCCCATCAAATTCCCTAGCATCCTTACACGCTTGTAATATCGCTGCTACTCCACTTTTCATATCTTGGGCACCTCTAGCATAGATATATCCATCTTTTTGCTCTGGCTCAAATGGATCACTACTCCATCCATCTCCTGGTGGGACTACATCGATATGCCCAGCAAAGCATAAATTCACCCCATCACCAAATTTTTTACTAAGGATTAAATTCTTAACCCCATTAATATCCAAAAGCTTAGCATCAAACTCGCTCATAAGTAGCGTGATGTAATTCATAGCACCATCATCATCTGGCGTGATACTTCTAAATTTCAATAGCTCTTTTAAAAGCTCTATAACTTCCATTTTAACCCTTTAAAAATGTATTAAATATCAGCATAATAGCAAATCCCGCCATCAAAATCGCCGAGATATATGCAAATGCCATTTGAGTTTTTGCCCATATAAATTTGCGTGAGCGACTAACTATAAAAGACAAAAACACCACCTAACTCACTATACTAACAACCAACCCAGTAAATCCAATAATCACACTATCATCACCACACCGCTAACAGAGAGCCAAAAGCCAATTATATATGGATTTAAAATATTCATTAAAGCCCCCTTAATAAAACAGCTCCAAAATCCCCCAATTCTATCTATTATAATTTCACCACTTTACTACCAAATCCACCCTCGCTTGGCGCCCCATCTTTGAAGGCTTTGACGCTTGGATGGGATTTTAAAAACTCTTTTACGGCATACGCTAGCTTGCCTGTGCCGATACCATGCTTTATTAAAACCTCATCAAATCCCGCTATCAAGGCATCAGAGATAAATTTATCTAATTTTTCAATCGCCTCATCGCTCCTAAGCCCATGAAGATCTATCATCACGCTAGCAGAATTTGGGCGAGATAGGCTTATATTTACGCTTTTTTGGTTATTTAATGGGCTTTGATTAGTAGGCTTTAAAAGCGATATTGGCACTCTTAGATTAACCCCATTGCTATCTATAATCGCATCATTTTTACTAAGGCTTAAGACCACGCCTTTAATCTTATCATATTTAACTCTATCGCCTACTTTTAGCTCTATTGGCTCACTTAAAATCATAGGTTTTTGGATAGATTTTGCTATGGAATTTGCGTTATTTAGGCTTCTTTGTTTCTCTTTTGTATCTTTGAGATTTATCCCTCTTTTGGCCTCATTTATAGCTTTGTAAAATTCAGCTTCTAATGAGTTTAATCTCGCTCTTAGCGTCTCATCGGCTCTGATTTTAGCCTCTTTTAAATCCTTTAATAACTCATCTAATTTTAGCTCTTTTTCCTCTACGCTTTTAAGCTTTAATTTTAGCTCTAATTCTAAATTTAAAGCCTTAGATATCATCTCATTTAAATTCTCTTTATCATCGCCATAAGCGCTCTTAGCACTTGCTACAAGATTAGCTGGAATTCCATATCTACTAGCAGTCTCAAAGGCGTAAGATTTACCTATAATGCCTTTTAAGAACTCATATTTAGGGCGTGAGTTTTGTTCATCATATAGTGCGGCTATCAGCTCAACTTCGCTATTTTTAGCTAGTAGCATAGCAAGTCGTTTGTGGTGAGTGGTTATAACCATTTTGATATCGCTACTCATCATTGAAGTTAGCAATACGCTATATAGACTAGCTGCCTCTTCAAAGTCCGTTCCTAGCTCTATCTCATCTACACCGATTAAAATCTGCTTTTTGCCTAAAATTTTAGAAAATCCTAGCATTCTACCGGCAAAGGTGGATATATCATTTTTGGAATTTTGTGGATCTTCTATTATAGCCTCAAACTCCTTAAAGCTACCAATGCTAGATTTAGCACTATTTATGTTCATAGGAAGTAGATATTTAGCTAGTAATGTCGCACTCAATATACTCTTTAATAGCATACTTTTACCACCGGCATTTACCCCAGTGATTAAGAGAATTTTACCACGAAAATCCACGCTAATACGCTTTGGATTTTTAAGTGCTGGATGGGCAAATTCGCTCAAAATTATATCTTTGCTAGAATTAGCTAAAACAAAGTTATAATCCCTACTCTTAGCAAAGCTCACCCTAGCAATCAAGCTATCTATATAATCAAAAGCTGAATTTATAAATTTCAAAAATAGTAAATTTTTATGAAAAATTGAGCTAATTATCTTAGCATGCTCAAACAAAATCTCCTCTTTTTTATCCATTAGATCGCTCTGTTCGCTCTTTAATTTACTGACAATATCGGGCAAAACATAGAAGTATCCGCCACTACTTCTAGCTATCACTGTGCCTTTTAAAGCGTGATTAAATCCACCACGCACCAAAAGAGCTTCATTTGAGTTGATATAGTGAATTTGAGTATCGACTAGATATGGGCTTAAATGCTTGGTATAAATGAGCTTTTTTAAGCTCTCATCTATCTGCTTTTTTTTGTTTTTATAAGCTTCGTTTATAGATATTAAACGCTCATCAATGCTCTCTTTAAACTCCCCATTTTCATCAAAATACTCACAAATTTTATCAATACTAGATGGAATTTCAATCTTATCTAGATATCCACGCATTTTATCACCGAAATTTTGCGATTTTAGGTAGTTAAAATACTCTATAATCTTGCTAAATTCATATATCTCGCTGATATGTAAAACAGCTTGTTTAGATACTCTCATCAAGGCATCATCTAAATTTGCTATCTCTTTTGGGCTTTTTAAATTTAGAGATGAAATTTCTTCTATTTTTTCATAATTTGCCCTGCTATCCCCACTTATAAAAAGAGGTTTAGGCCTAGCCAAAAATTCATTATACGCACTCAAATACTCGCTTAAATCCAACTTCTCAAATAGCTCTTCCATAAAATCTCACAAAAAATAATTTAAACCTCAATTATACTAATTTTGGCTTAAATCTATCCATTTTATGGGAGTTTGAATTAAATTTAACTTATCAAATTTAAATCTAAATTTAATAAATTTAAAAATATATTAAATTACTTTATATTGACAAATAGCTATCTTATTGATATAATTCTCGTATTAAAAGATTAATATATCTTTTTACTATATTTTAATAAGGAGATAAAAATGGCAAATTGTGCTATAAATTCATGTACTAGACTAGATCCAATTGACAAAGCTGGTCTAGAGGCTCTAATCAAAGCTGGAAAAGAGAATCCAGATGTTATTAAGACACTTAAATGTCGCACAGTCGCAGAGGGCAAGTTTCGCCACGCAAACTACATAAGAAATCTACCTGCATACATAGTAGATGAGCCACCAACACTACTTGGAGAAGATACCGCACCAAATCCTAGCGAAGCGGTTTTAGCTGCTCTTGGAAGTTGTATAGCAGTAGGAATCCACGCAAACGCAATCGCTCAAAATATAGTTATTACTAAACTTGAAGTTGAGCTTGAGGGAGACCTTAATATAACTGCAGTTTGGGGAACTGGCGATCTAAGCCAAAAGCCACTTGGCTTTACAGATGTAAGAGTAAATGTGATATTAGAAAGCAACGCTGATAAGGCTAAACAAGACGCCCTAATAGCTCACGCTTTAAAATACTCACCGGTAGCAAATACTTTGCTTAGAAATGTAAATTTAGAAGTTAAATAAGGATAAAAAAATGGCACTACAAAAATTAGCAGAATTAGCACACTCTATAGATAAAGATGGAATTTACCCAAAAGAGTTATTAAAACAGATAGCTCAAAATGGTGATTTCGCTGTTTTAAAAACTAGAAGCGATATATACAAAGCTATAGAAAATATAGCGAAAATTTCAAATATTTGTGGAACTAGTGGATTTTGCATGTGGTGCCAATTTGCGATTATCTACTACTTGATAAATAGCGATAATCAAAAGCTAAAAAACGAGCTATTACCAAAACTATATAGTGGTGAAATTCTAGGTGGAACAGCACTATCAAATCCTATGAAGGCCTTTGCTGGGATTGAGAAAAATCATCTCAAAGCACAAAAAACCGATGGCGGATATATCATAAATGGCAATCTACCATGGGTATCAAATATCACTGAAGATAGCGTATTTGGCGCTATAGCCTTAGATGAAGATGATAAGCCTGTAATGGGCGTAATAAGAGTTGGCAAAAATGCTACTTTAAAATCAAATATCAAATACGCCGCACTTGAGGGCTCAGCTACTAAAAGCGTGGCTATAAAAGATTATTTTTTAGCTAGTAGCGATATCTTAGCCACTAATATCTATGAGTATCTAATCAAAATAACTCCTGGATTTATACTCTTACAAACAGGTATAGCAGCTGGAATCATAAAAGCAGCCTTAGATGAGATAGAAAAATCAAACAAAACTCACGCTGATATAAACTCATATCTAAATATAAATTTAGATGAGTTAAAAAGCGAATTTAACAATCTTTTAAATGAGATTAAGCTTATATCAGAAAATATCGAAAACATAGAGCCAATTATGGTTTTAAAAGCTAGGTTAAATGGCTCACTACTAACTCAAAAGGTCACGAGTGCTGCGGTGTTGTTTTGTGGTACTAAGGGGTATTTTGAGAAGTCTCATGTAGCAAGATTACAAAGAGAGGGCAATTTCGTCCTTATAGTAACTCCTAGCATAAAGCACCTTTTAAAAGAGATAGCTCAAGTAGAAGCTGGGCGTGGCTGCATAAAATCATGGCGAGAAAAATTATAAAAAGGATGAGATATGAATAGAAGATATGCACTTGGATTTTTAGCTGGTTTTTTAGCTCTTAGTGCGACTAAGAGTGTGGCAAATTCTAAATTTAAAAAAGGTATTAAGATAGGATATCTGCCGATTTGCGATCATTTGATTATAATCGCTAAAGATATCTTTAGTAGTGATGAGTTTGATATTGTTCCTATTAAATTTGCTAATTGGGCGGATTTGAGCGAGGCTCTAAGGGCTAAAGCAGTTGATGGGGCGTTTTTATTAGCTCCGCTTGGGCTTATGCTAAAAGGTAGTGGCGTAGATATCAAAGCCATTATGGCCGCACACAAAAACGGCTCATCTTTGGTGGTAAATAACAGCATTAAGACAATCAATGAATTAGAAGGCAAAAATATAGCAATTCCATCTAGATTTTCTAGCCACTACTATATCTTACACAAGCTTTTAAGCGAGCGTAATATAAAAGTAAATTTAGTAGATATGGCACCTACTGAGATGCCTTTTGCCTTGCTAACAAATAGAATTGATGGATATATCGTTGCTGAGCCTTTTGGACAATTAGCCGTAAAAAGAGGTGCTGTTAATCTAATTTTAAGCAAAGATGTAGTGCCAAATCATATATGCTGCTTACTAAACTACTCTAGCGAGTTAGCAAATTCCAAAATAGCAAATCAGCTAACTAAAGCATTTAAATTAGCAGCAAATTTTATAGAAAAAAACCATAGTGAAGCTGCTATTATAGGATCAAAAATTTTAGCTCAAGATGCAGATATTATAAATAAAATAATCGGTGAAAAAATCGTATCATATAGCGATTTAAAGATAAATAAAGAAGATCTAATAAACCTAAAAGAGTTTTTGATATCTCAAAATTTAGCAAATGATGGGTTGAGAAATTTAGATATAGATAGTTATTTAGTGGAGCAAGTATGAAATATATTTATCAAAGTATAGTTTTAGCTTTTGCTATATTAATATGGCATATATTTAGCTCTGAGCTAATTCCATCGCCTATGCAAGTTTTAAACGCATTTAGACTAATAATAGATAATAATAGCTTACAAATTGGAATTATAGATTCGCTATATAGATATGGTATTGGGCTTATTTTGGGCGTTATTTTTGGGGTTATAATTGGTTTTATATTTGGTTATAATCCCAAATTTGCTAGCGCCTTTGATCCGCTATTTAATATTTTGCGTCCTATCTCGCCAATTGCATGGGTGCCAATTATCTTAATAATATTTGGAATTGGAGATTTACCAACTATATTTATTATAGCATATTCAGTATTTTTCCCTATGGTATTATTATCTACAAAAGCCATAAAAGATCTACCTAGCCAACTAATAGTAGTAGCTAAAAATTTTGGTGCTTCTAAATTGCAAATTTTCACTGGAGTTATCATACCATCTAGTTTTTTATCTCTTATATCTAGCCTTAAATTAGCCGCAGCTCTTGCTTGGATAAATCTAGTCGTAGGAGAAATGTTAGGAGCTCAAACTGGACTTGGATATATGATTATCGATAGTAGAAATCAATTAAGAATAGATATATTAATAGCTACAATTATTACTATAGGTATCATTGGTATGATAATTAATACTATATTTGGATATATAGAAAAAGTAGTATCAAGGAGATATGGCTATGATAGAAATTAAAAATCTTAGAAAATCATTTGGCGATATTTGCGTTTTAGATGATATAAATTTAAAGATTAATAATGGCGAGTTTTGCGTACTTTTAGGCTCTAGCGGAAGCGGCAAAAGCACAATATTGAAAATTTTAAGCTCTCTTGAAAGCTTTGATAGTGGTGAGATTAAATTTGATAACGAGAGCTTTAAATCTCAAATTCCAAACTCCAAAGAGCGTCAGATAATAATGCAACACTACTGCTTAATGCCATGGCTTACTGCGCTTGATAATATCAAATTTGCTCTAAAGTGTTCTGGCTTAAAGAATAAAAAACTAATAGATGATATAGCCAAAAAATATCTAAGCCTAGTAGGATTAAAAGATAAGATGAATTTATATCCAAATAGCCTAAGTGGCGGTCAATGCCAAAGAGTTGCGATTGCTAGGGCTTTAGCTCTTGATCCAAAGGTGCTATTTTTAGATGAGCCTTTTAGTGCTTTAGATCCAGTTGTTAGAGTAAATTTACAAACCGAGCTTAAAGAATTAACTAAAAATAAGCAAGTGATATTTGTAACTCACGATATTGATGAGGCTATACTTTTAGGTGATAAAATTGTGATTTTACATGCTGGAAAGATAATTAAAGAGCTACAAAATCCTAAATTTACCCCAAATACTCCAAAATATTTTGAGCTAAAATCTGTAATATATAAGCTAATTAATGGCGAAATAGAAAATATAGAATATATGATTTAAGATAGCCAAATTTGGCTATCTTTATCTATCTTAGAAGTGTTGATACTTGTTGAGCTAGTAAAGTCATATTGTGAGCAGCAGCTAATGTTGTGCTATTGAGCTGTAAATTTGATCTATTTAGATCGCTTAAATTTTTTACTACATCGTTATTTTGTAGCTGTGATTCACTAGCTTTGGCTGAATTTGATGCTGTGATAGAAGAGTTAATACTGCTTAAAAGCCCTTGTTGAGTGCTACCGATATCAGCTCTCATAGCATTAACGCTATCCTTAAAAGCAGCTATGCTATCTTGAGAGCTAATATCAATTGAGCTAATATTTGGACTATTTAGCGATATTGTAGTTGCAGAACTACCAGTTTGAAAGCTCATAGTCGAACCAAATATATTTTGACCATTAAAGCTAGTTGAATTTAGCGTATCTTGCATAGATGTCTTAAGTGCTTGAGCCTCTTTTGCAATAGCAGCTCTTGAGTTACTATCCATAGCTAGACTATTTGAACGAATTGATAGTTCATTTAATCTATCAGCACTATTTGTTAAATTTTGTAATGCTCCATCAGCAATTTGTAAAACACCAATTGCGTCATTTGCATTGCTAACGCCTTGAGAGATGGCATTCGCATTGCTTAAAAGTGTATTAGCAATAACCATATTAGCACTATCACTACCGCTAATAGCACGATTTGCTGAGATATTATCCAGGGCTTTATTAGCACTATTTTGAGCATTGTTTAAATAGTAATTTTGCATACTATTTGAATAGTCATTTATCTTCATTTGATACTCCTTACTTTATTATCTTAAATTTTAACTAAATTTAGCTTAATTTTCACCTAATTTAGGGGTAAATTTAATAAGTTTAAGATATAATTTCGCCACAAAATTTAAAGGAAATTCATGGATAAAATCCCTGTGGCTTTGCTTATTGGTGCTAGTAGTGAAAGCTTAATTGCTATAGCTTATGCTAAAAAACTTGGACTAAGAGTTGTTGCCTTTGATATTAATCCTACAGCTCCAGGACTTAAAGAAGCTGATATATCATATAACGAGGATATCTCAAATCCAAATAAAATAATAGCAATTTTAGAGCGTGATGGATTAATACCAGCAGTGATTTTACCTGTACCAATTGGCAGATGTCTTAATACTATTGGTGCTTTAAATGACTATTATAATCTAAATGGTTTTAGTTATAAAATGGCAGATATTTGTACTGATAAGCTCAAATTTGCTACTGCTTTAGCAGATAATGGGGGATTAGGCTCTTTAAGAGATATAAAATTTGATATATTTGATCCAAATTCAAATCACAATAAGCTTAAATTTCCACTAATAATCAAGCCAAGATTTGGCAGTGGTAGCAAGGATACGATAGTTATATCTAACCTTGATGAGTTCAAAAATATCACTCAAAATATTAAATTTACTAAAATGGATTTTTTAATCGAAGAGTTTATAGATGGCTTAGAGTATGGGATTGACGCAGCTATTATCAATGGCGAATTTCATCATATTTTATTAAGACAAAAGCTATTAACCCCGCTCCCATATAGACAGGCTATCGGATATATTAGCATAGATGAAATTCCATCTATAAGTAGCTATATCCAAAAGGTTATAACCAAATTAAATATAGATAATTGCCTATTACACGCTGATGTAATAACCAAAGATAATAGAGCATTTATCATAGAGCTATCTACTCGCCCAAGTGGGCATTATCTAAGTAAATTTATAGAGATTACAACTGGGATAAATCCTACAAAAGAGTGGATAAATAAGAGCCTAAATCTACCATATAACTTCAAGCCAAAATTTAGAAAAAATACAATAATACGCTATTTTGATTTTGAAGGCGACTGGATAGCGGCCGATTTTGACTTGCTTAAAGATAGCTTAGGGATTGTAGATTATAGGTGCGAAATTAATTCAACACTACCAAAAGTTATAGATGGCTCTACCATAATGGATAGAGGCTATGCGATAATACAAACCAACTCAAAGGAGCAATCACTTATAAACACACAAAAATTAATATCAAATTTTAAAAGGAAAATAGATGGATGAGATAATAAAAGCTCAAGAGCGCTCATATAAATTATGGGAGCAACATATATCTAACTCAATGCTACTATACCCAAATGAGTATTTGACTCGTTATATCTATGCTAATAGAAGAGATTTTAATAGTATATTGGATTTTGGCTGCGGTGATGGACGGCACTTAGAGATGATAGCTAGGGCTGGACTAGAGCATATAATTGGCGTAGATTATAATCGCTCAGTGCTAGATCTAGCTCAACAAAGATGTCAAAAATATAATATCAAATGCGAGTTATATCAAAATAATCAAAACTCAAATTTAAAAGATCTAATCCAAAGAGATAATTTAGATTGCGTGGTTTGCTGGGGGATAACCCTTACTAATGCCTATTACGCCATAAGTGATATTTTTAAGCAATTTGCTAAAATATTAAAGTCAAATGGCAAGGTTATAGCCAATTGGAGAGCGCAAGATGACTCACTATATGGCGATGGCAAAGAGATAGCTAAAGATACATTTATAATTGAGCGTGATAGCCACAAAGGAATGCTATATTATATCCCAAATTTAGATGATATAAAAGAGATTTATAAGAGTGCGAATTTAGAGATTATAAGCATAGATAGCGAGAGATTTACTACTGATAATGGCAAGATTATAAACTCATGGCATATCATAGAAGCCAAAAAAATTTAAAATAAAATTTAAAAGTAATTTAATGAAAAATAGCGTAAATGATTATAAAGAGCATTTTGATTTTTGGGAGGATTTGATATTAAGCGGAGATAGAATTTATCCTAATGAGTTTGTTGTGCGATTTGCTTTTAAGAATAAATTTAAAAGCGTGCTTGATTTTGGCTGTGCTAATGGTAGGCATTTAGAGTGTTTTAGCAAGGCTGGTGCTACTAGATTAATAGGCATTGACCTAAATCAAAAGCCACTTGATCTAGCCAAAAGTAGATTAGAGCCGATCATAAATAGCCGTGGCGCCACACTAGAGCTATATAGTAACAAAAATAGAGATATTAATGAAATTTTAAAAGATATTAGAGTTGATGCGATACTTCTTTGGGAGATAGCATATTTATATACACCAAATATAGTTTTAAATCTTTTAAACTCACTCAAATCTCATCTAAATCCAAATGGCAAAATGCTTATAAATTTCATTAGCAAAGATGATAGCCTAAAAACTGGCGCAAAGCCTTTAGGCGAGAATATCTATGAGATTACAGAGCCAACTCATAGGGGGTTGATTTTTACATTTTATGATTTAGATATGATTACAGAGCTTATGAGAAAGGCTGGTTTAAAGATAATATCTATAGAAAAAAACCACTATTGGCTAGAAGGTGGGGCTATCAAGCATGACTATATCAATATTCAAGCCACGCATGATAGCTAAAAAATTTAAACCCTAAACTCCACAGAAAGCTTATGAGCCTCTAGTCCCTCAGCATCAGCTAGAGCCATACAAGCCTTACTAAGCTCATCAATTGCTCTTTTATTCATAGAGATTATAGAGCTTTTTTTGATGAAATTACTCACGCTTAAAGGTGAGAAAAATCTAGCGCTACCGCCTGTTGGTAGCGTGTGATTTGGCCCAGCTAGATAGTCCCCTATCGCTTCAGGAGTATAATGGCCTAAAAATATCGCCCCAGCGTGCTTGATGCGTGGTAGATACTCATACGCATTATCACACGCTATCTCTAAATGCTCCACAGCCAACTCATTCATCAATTCCACACACTCATCCATATCACGAGCGACGATTATAGCAGCTTTATTATCTATACTTGCTTTGGCTATCTCATATCTTTTTAAATTTGGCAATAATCTTTGAATTTCACTATTAACCTTAGTAGCAAACTCATCACTAAAAGTAATTAAAAAGCTACTAGCTATCTCATCGTGTTCAGCTTGGCTTAATAGATCGATAGCTATATGAGTAGGATTAGCACTCTCATCAGCTATCACACCTATTTCACTAGGGCCTGCTATCATATCTATATTTACATCACCATAAACCATCTTTTTAGCCGTTGCGACAAAGATATTACCAGGGCCAGTAATTACATCAACTTTTTTAATACTCTTAGTCCCATACGCCATAGCCGCTATAGCACTAGCGCCACCTACTTTATAGGCGTTTTTAATACCTAAAAGATGCATAGCGCCAAGTAATAAAGAATTAACCACACCACCAACAGCAGGAGTACAAACCACTATATCCTTCACCCCTGCTACTATAGCTGGGACTGCATTCATAATCAATGAGCTAGGATATGCGGCTTTGCCACCTGGGATATATAGCCCTGCTCTATCTACTGGCGTTACCTTTTGACCTAAGAGCGCACCGCTAGACTCAAAGTCTATCCATGACTTTTCTACCTGTTTTTCGTGGTAAGATTTTATCCTTTTATATGCTACTTCTAAGGCGTTTTTAAGCTCACTATCTAAAGCTTCATAAGCGCTTTTCATCTCATCAGTGCTTATAGCTAGATTATCTTCTACTTCCCACTTATCAAATTTAGCTATTTGGGCTTTTAACGCCTCATCGCCATGGGCTTTAATCTCATTTATAATACCATTTACAATTGGCATTACGCTTTGTATATCCATATTTGAGCGATTGACTAATGAGTTAAACTCATCTTTAAAATTTGCTTGATTGCTATATAAAATTTTCATAAATATCTCCTTGAATTTACAAAATTATACTCTATTTTAAACAACTTAATCTTAATCACCATTAATTTCAAAAATTAACTCAATTTTTAATTTTGTCTTTATAATATTTGATAAATTTAAATTTGGAAATTTAATCTCCATCAACTCATCAAAACTCTTAGCCCCATTTAATGCCAAATAACGCAAAATAATCCCTCGATAATGCTTAGCAAAGTGGCTGATAGCTCTACCATTTTTTAGGAATTTCATAGTTATATATGGGGATTTAATAGAGTAAAACTTATCATAATATCCAGCCCTAAGATCCAATATCTCATCACCACCTAATAACTCATCTAAAGCGGTATTAAGCCTAGTTTTATAATACTTTACACTATCTATATCGCCTATCATTTGACCTTGTTTAAGCTTATAAAATTTAACATAATCCCCAGCCCTTAACACCCCATAAAGATTAGAAAATATCAATAAATTCTCATCAATATATCTAGCTGATTTTTCATCTAAACTTGGATAATCCAAAGCATCATACGCCACGCCATCATACAAAAGCACAGCCTTGTGATAGAGATTTTGGGCTGATAAATTCGCTATTTTATCAATCTCTTTAGACTCTTTAATCCCAAAAATCTCGCTTAAAGCTCTCTCATCTTTGCTATTTAAAATTTCATAATATCTATTTAAAATTTCATCTCTATCACAATTTATAGCCATCAAAACCGATTTAAGCGGATTTGGCGTCGGTTTTTTGCTCTCACTTGGCGAAAATAGTATTTTCACAACTTAGCCTTTGAAATTCATCTTTTAAGCTCTTAAATTGCTCCATAAATGGAACTCCATGAACTCTAGTATATCCTATAGTTGTAATGAAATTTGTATCTCTTTGCCATCTTGGGACAAGATGATAGTGTATATGCTCAGCTATCCCAGCGCCAGCTGCTGCGCCTAAATTCATACCGATATTGACTCCATTAGCATTTAAAACTCTCTTTAACACATCTACACCGATTTGGACTATTTGACTCATCTCTAACCAAATTTGAGTATCTAAGCTCTCAATATTATCTATATGCTCATATGGAATTACCATAAATTCGCCCAAGGTATATGGATATCTATTCATCAAACCAAAGCAATTTTTAGCCCTAAATAGCATAAAATTCTCACTATCTCTATTCTCATTAGCAATCTTACAAAAGACACATTCACAATCCTTTGGCCTAGAAAAATACTCCGCTCTCCACGGCGCAAACTCATCTATCATTTAACACCCCTTATATCCATTACCGCTTGGTATATATCATCTTGACGCATAAAATGCTCACCTATCAAAAATCCCCTAATGCCATTTTGATTTAAGCTCAAAATCTGATTATATGAGTATAATCCACTCTCAGCCACCACCACTCTATCTGATGGTATGAGCTCTTTTAGCTTTAAGCTAAGCTCCATATCCATATCAAAGGTTTTTAAATTTCTATGATTTATCCCTATAAGTTTAGCATTAGTTTGTAAAGCTTTTTCTAAATCTTCTTCATCGTGAATTTCCATTAATACGGTTAAATTTAACTCATTAGCATAATTTGATAACTCTATTAAGCTCTTTGTATCTAAGGCCTTCGCAATCAACAAAATCATATCCGCACCATAAATTCTAGCTTGAGCAATCTGATATCTATCTATGATAAAATCCTTTCTAAGCAAAGGCAAATTTACAAATCTACGCACCAATCCCAAATACTCAATACTACCTAAAAAATAGTGTGGCTCACATAAAACGCTTATCGCCCACGCTCCAGCTCTTTCATACTCCAAAGCTATTTGCAGTGGATCAAAATCACCCCTTATAACTCCCTTACTAGGGCTTGCCTTTTTAACTTCAGCTATGATATTTATCCCATCTTTAAGGCTTTTAAGCGGATCAAGTGGGCTGCGTGAGTGGCTTAGGGCTTTTTGTAATATATTAAATGGTAGCTTCTGTTTTTGCTTCTCAAGATCAAATTTGGTTCTATCTATAATCTGATTTAATATCATTTTTTGCCTTTTATACACTTTGTAATCTTATTGTAATGAGATTTGAATTCATCTTGCTTCAAATACTCAGCGCCGATTTTTTCGATCCAATCAATAGCCATATCACACTTTTTAAGCTTATAATACCCCCAAGCTATTGAGTCTATTATATATGGCGACTTAGGATTTAGCTCATAAGCCTTTAATGCTAGTTCCAGACCTTTAGAGATGTTAATATTATGGTCGATTAATATATATCCATAATAATTATAATATACTGAATTATCTAGTTCATAAACAGACTCTTCAAAAAGCTTTATAATCTGTTCTATATTTTTAGTTTTGCTAAATTCATACTTATATATCGCCATTTTGGCTTTATAATCTTTGTTATCAGTTAACTCATAGAGTTGCTCTGCTAAGGCATAGGCCTCTTTATATTCTCCTAGCTGAGCATAAATTTGCGAAAGCAAATCATCGTTAAATTCATACTTTTTAAGCACTCTTTTGGCCTCTTTAAAATCCTCTTTATATAGCAAAATCTCAAGCGCATTAACAAGATACTGACTAGCTTCATTTTCTAAATATAACTTTTCATAAATTTTTACCATATTATCAAAATCGGCTAAATTTGAGTATAAATCTAGCAAGACATAGCAAGTTCTTTGACCACAACCATTTTGATTTATCCACTCATTTGCAATCTTAGTAGCCCCAACACTATCGCCTAAGAAATCGTTAAAAATGCTAACTATACGTATCATATTATCTTCGCTTTGGTCTATCTCATAGGCTTTTTTATATAGCTCCATAGCACGCTTTTTATCATCTTCAAAAGCATAGATATTAGCTAATAAAATATAATTTTGGCTACTTTTATCTTTTTTGATTAACTTTTTAGCAAGCTGCTTAGCCTCTTTGAGTTCATAAATTGACAAAGCATAACCGATTTTTAGCCTTAGCGTTTGAGCATCATCGCCCTTTAGCTCATCCATTAATTTATATAACGAATTTGATTTTGCACTTAAAGCTAGTTTAGCAGACTCTTTTAAAAAGACCTCATTTTGACTCTTTTGATATAATTGATAGAATAAATCACTAGCCTTAGCTACCTCGCCATCTTCTACCATCAAATAGGCGTTGATAATCTCTAAATCGCTATTATCTTCTACATCATAAATAGTGCTAAAATGTGGCTGACCTACTCCACAACCACACAAGAAAAAAGCTAAAGCTATAACTGCCTTACGCCAATACATTCCATCTCCAACTCTTTATAATTTTTTTTAAAATGCTCCCAAAATGGGAAGGTTCTACACTGCTTAGGTCTATACTCATATATAGAGCAATTGTTATTTTTCTCATCAAAGAATATACACGCCCAGCCATTTTGATATGGTTTTTCTTTAATACTATACTTATTATAAAATTTTTCTAAAAATATCTCTTTAATAAGCTCTGGCTTATAGCCTAAATACTCACCCAAAGCTCCAATCTCATCTTCATTAATCCATATATACCCACTCTCGCCAGTGCAGCATTTACCACCGCACTCATCGCATTTGCTAGAGTTAAACTCATAATTAAACCCATCTTGCCTTAACACTTATAAACCTTACTTATAGTATTTGCTTTTTTAAAAATCTCTTTTGTCTCTATGCTAAATTCATCCCCATCAAAAACCACCAAAGGTGGCAAAATCTCACACATAGATTTACTGCTTTTTTTAGTCTCAAATAGTGCTAGTTTAGCGTTTTGACCTCTTTTAGAATGGACAAATCTAAGCTTTGTTAAATTTAGTTTAAATTTAACCAATAATGCTAAAATCCATCCAATTTGCTTTGCATCATAGCAAAAATATAGCACACCTTTTGGTTTTAGATTTCTATTAGCCCCAGCTAAAAATTGCTCAAGACTTAAAGAGTCATTATATCTTGAGTTTGCTATATGTTTATTTTGGCTTTTTGTTACTCCAAAGTGATAAAATGGCGGATTAGAGATGATAAAATCAAATTTAATCTCACTTTTAAACTCGCTAAAATCTCCTGTGATAAACTCTGCAGTAATACCATTTACACTAGCATTATACTGGCTAATTTGTACATTTATAGGGTTTATATCTATACCTTTTAAGATTACGCTGCTATCACGAGCAACCAAAAGCCCTAAAATCCCACATCCGCATCCAACATCTAAAATATCACCCCTAAGCTTGCTAGCGCTGATAAAATCATATAAAAATAGAGTATCGCTATTATATCTATACCCATTTTCAAGCTGATAAAGCTCAAGCTGACTCATTATTATCTCTATTTATCTCTTGGGTTTTGATATTTTTTATTAACTCTTCATAATATTTTTTTTGATTTTCTATCTCTTTACTATGCTCTTTTTTATTCATTTCAATAGTATCTTTAGCTTTTTTTATAATAGTTGCAATTTGTGAGTTTAACTCACTATTTTTAATCTCTAAGTCTGTAATTTTTGAGTTTAATAGCTCATAATTTGCCAGCTTTTTAGTGTTATTCATATCGCTTTTTAGGCTTAAAATTTGCGATTTTAAGCGTTCTATCTCTTTATCCTTACTGGCTGTTTTTTTCTCTAGTTCATCTATTTTTTGTGCGCTTTTATTGGCGTCTCTTATATTAAATTCAATCTTTTTTCTTAAATCAATTATTGAATCTTTATACTCTTTTTCTTTATTTTTTAACTCTTTTTTATAATTAATCTCTTGATTTACTAGTTTTGCATTTAAGCTAGCAATTGTCATATTTTGATCTTTTAGACTCTTTTCATACTGCTCTTTTATCTTTTTATCGCTTGCAGTTTGAGTCGTTTTATAGCTATTTTGTAGATCTTTTTTGAGCTCTTTTAGCTCTTTTTCTTTATTATCATTTATATTTTTTATAGTTAAATTTAGTTTTTTTATCTCTGAGTTTTTACTATTTAATTCATTAAAATATTCACTCCTTTGCCTATCGATTTGCGCTTGGAGTTCGCTTACATTTTTGGCATTTTGGTTTTGAAGATCAATAAGTGCTAGAGTTTGAGAATGCATAAGTTGATTTATCTCCTCATTTTTGCTAGTTATCTCTTTTTTTAGCGTATTTATCTCCTTTTCTTTTGCACTTAAATTACTATTAGCCTCACTATTGGCTTTTAAATTTTGTGCCTTAAGTGCTGCTATTTCATCACTTAATTTTTGATTACTATTTTGAAGATTTTGATTTTCTAGCTTCTCTTTCATAGCGCTATTTTTTACCATCTCATCAGCTACGATTTTAGACTTTTGAAGTTTAGAGTTTAACTCATCAACATTACTTTCTAAATTTACAATTTTCTCTTCATATTTTTTGATACTCTCTATACTTTGAGCCTGTAATTCATTTATTCTTTTTGTTAATTCGTTGATATTTTCTTGGTGCTGAGCTTGCACAGATTGCAAGGCTTCATTATAGTTATTTTGAGCATTTTTATCAGCATTTATTAGAGCTATTTTTTGGCTTTCAACCTCTTTTGCTAGCTCTAAATTTTGCCGCATCAACTGAGTATTATCACTTAATAAAACCCTATTATCACGAATTGCAATCTCTAGGTTATGTTTGAGCAAATTTGGCTCATTTGGTATCTCTAGGACATCACTTTGGATATTATTACCACGCACCTCAAGCCACGAAAAATAATCCCCAAGTGCCTCATATTCAGATTTTAAGACATATCTATTTTGTTCGCTAGGGCTTAAATCATCAAAGCTAACTTGCTTATCATCTCCGCAGCCAACTAGCAATGCGCCAACTAGAAAATACCAAATTTTACTCACTATTACGCCTTATTTATTATATAATTAATAATTTTATGTGCATCATTTAGTGCTGATACAATGCTAGCTCCATTTTTACTAGCGATATCACCACCTACATATAGGCCTTTTACATTAGTTTGTAAATTTTCATCTACGATTGGCTTAGTATCGCTATCAAGCTCTATACCACATTTTTGTAAAAAATCAACCGGAGTTGAACCGCCAATTGCATATATAATTCTATCATATATAACTACACTTCCATCGCTATAGCTTACTGATACTTTACCATTATCATTTTCTATACCTGTAATATCTACACCTAATTTTAAAGTTAGCTTGCCATCTCTTGCGCTATCTTCTACAGCAGCTAGATTTATATCATTTAATCTAGTAAATGTAGATCTTCTGTAATTTAGCGTTACATCATTGCAACCGCTTAAATCTACAGCATATTCAGCTGCTGAGTTTCCGCCACCTACTACAATGATTTTTTCACCGCAATTACAATTATTTAAATTATAATTTACAACTTGGATTAATGAAGGTGGAATTTTATATTCTGGCTTATTTGGTTTACCCATTCTACCTATACCAACCATTACATTTTTAGCTTTAAATACGCCTTTTGCTGTAGTTACAATTAGCAGATCGCCATCTTTTTTTACACTTTCAACCTCAGCATTAAAAACTGCTTCAATATCGCCATCATCAAGCAATTTATCAAAATAATTTAATGTGCTTTCTTTTGTTCCATCAAAGAACTCTACGCAGCCTCTTGTCTCGCTCTCTAAACCTTTATAAACCTTATCTACACGCTTACCATCTTTGTAGAATTTGCGAATTGTTTGAGAGTGATTATCGCCTTTTTCTAAAAGAAGAACATTTTTAAATCCTGCTTTTTTAGCCTCAACTACTGAAGCAATACCAAAAGGACCGCCACCAATGACTACCACATCATATAAATTTTCCATATTTTTCTCCATTTATTATATTTTTAAAACATAAAATATTAAATATATCTAAATTCAACTTAAATTACTATTGATTTTTAAAAGTAAATTACTAGATAAATTCAAAATATATTTTAATTAAATAAATACAATACAATTTAAAGATTAAACATATAAATGGTATAATTTAGCAAAAAAGGAAAAAAATGTTAAAAAACCTCACCTTTCTTATCATTTCATTAATGTTGGCTGGTTGCTGGGGAAAAAGCTCACTTCACTCAGATGCTAATCTTAAAAACGAATTATTAGCCTATACGCAAAAACACAACTCTGCTGAAATATTACTAGTTGCTACCTACCTAAATCCAATATATCAAGGAGAATTTACTACTGATATGCAAGATTTTGATACCTTTATAGTATCAATCTATCCACAAAATTTAACTCCAAAATCTGTAACTATAAATTCAATTGATACTACACTAACTAAACTAGAAAAAGATGATAAACTCTCTACTTTAGTTTCGATGACCATACCTTGGAGTAATTATTATAAAGCCACTATTCCAACTCAAAAATCAAATATCCTAAGCGTAAATATCACTCTAGATAACAACACTACAGCTACGCTAAATTTCCAAAAAGTCGCCCGCTCACTCTACTGGCATACTAGATAAATTTACAAATTTAAAACTAAAAACCAAACAAAGGCAAGCCTAAAAGCTTACCTTTGGCCTAAATCCATCGCTTAACTCAGGGATTAAAACATTGTCAAAAAAGTGCGATATTTTAGTACTTTTACCAAGAGCAGCAAGATATATTATATAATTAGCCAAAACCTTTTTACCATAAATCCTACTCTCAGCATACGGCACTAAATCCATAGACAAAAATGGCTCATATCTGCTATATTCACCCTTACGCTCAAATAGATCCCCACGCAGTAGCATTCGCTTAGTAAAGCCGATTCCACCATTATAAGCATATGCTATAAATAGCGGATTATATAGATAATTTTCTAAATAATCTAAGTGGAAATTTGCAAATTTATAAGCAATTTGCGGCTTAAACATATCATCAATATCAAATTTATTCATTTCAAGTTTAGCAGCTATATCTTTAGCCAAAAACGGCATAAATTGCATCATCCCAAGAGCGTATGAAGTAGATATCGCACTAGGTACAAATCTACTCTCTTGTCTAGCAAGGGCTAAAATCAGTGCTTGCCGCCTGATATCTTTTGTACCAATGTATTCCATAAATGGCATCGGATAGAAGTGAATTTTATGATTATGCGCTCTTTCCATTATATAGCTATACTCTCCAAGGGTGCTTTGAGTATAAAATCTAGAAGCATATGAGATTAGCTCAGAGCTTGGCATTTTAGCTACTTTCTCTCTTGTGCGTTGCCATGTAAATGGGTCGGTATAATCATATTTTAATAACTCTTTTGTAGCTGGCCTTGGTACTGCTATTTTAATCTTTTCACCACTAGTAAATTCCCTAGCGTAAAGGCTATAGATATTGATATCAGCACTTTTAGCAATCTGTTCTAAAATATTCTCATCTTTAGTAATTAGATATATCCAAAAATTAGCATTATCTTTATTGCTAGCAAATTTGGATTTTGTAGCAGCTACTTTAAAAAACTCCACTGCCCTACTCTCATTATGCAATAAAATCGCATTTAACCCAAATATAAATGCCATATCGCTATTGAGTAGCTCAGCACTAACTCCTAATAAACTACTACGAAATTTGGCATTTTTTTTGTTAATTACGGAGTCTTGAACAATTGATTTAAATTGCCAATGATTTAGGCTATTTGTGATTAATTTTACACTTGGAATGTAGGTATTTAAAAACTCTTCTTTATTTTTAGCGGCTGCGTAGTGTCTAAAATATCCAACCGGATCACCAACTGCTATATAATAAGCTAGTGGGTCTGCTGTATTAAATCCTTGAATATAATTTACAAATTTAGAACCACTAGTTTTTAAGCGTGTTACTAAATCTGCCCTTTGGCTAGGCATTAAAGAGTTTATAAATCTAGCGCTTATAACCATATTTTGACATGTCCAATTAGCAGTATGAATATTGTTAAAATTATATTTAGAACAATCAGCTACTTTCTCTTTTATAGGGCCAATTTTTTTATCAAAAAGCGCTTTAATGCTACCTTGATAGCGAAAAATCTGCCCTTGTAATTTCTTTAGTTGAGCCTTGCTAGCTTTTTTTTCATTAGCAAATCTATATATATAATAATCCTTGACTAGTCCTTTTGGTGCTGTTTTTAAATTCTCATAGCTTGGCACACTAGCCCAAAGCGGTATAACCAAAAAAGTTAAAAATAGACTAAATTTGATAAGCCAACGCACGGATATATCCTAATACAAATCTACTTATAAACTCCAAAGCAAGAAGTATTATAATAGGCGCTATATCGATCCCACCAAAAACTGTTGGAATTCTAAGCTTTCTTATGAGATTATACGCTGGGGCGCTAAGGCGATAAAGTAACTGGACAATAGGATTAAATGGATCTGGTCTTACCCAGCTCACAAGCGCTGCAGCTATGATTATAAATGTATAAGCTCTTATTACTATTTCTAAAATATCAACCACTGATATTATAAAATGGGATAAAATCGTCATTTGGCTACAATCTCCTTAATATCAGATCTTATCAATGGATATAGATCTTTAAGCTCTGGGCCATGCTCAGCGCCCGTTAAAAGCAATCTAAGTGGCATAAATAGCGATTTACCTTTTAAATTTGTCTCATCAGATATCACAATTTTAAGTTCATCAAAGCTATGTGGAATTTGCATATTTAAGATAACTTTTCTTATCTCATCTGCTTCTTTTTGCCATTGTGGTGGGATAATTTTGGCTGAGTTAATAGCGTCAATTTTGGCTATTATTTCAGGGATTAAGCTACTTTCTTGAGTATAGAATCTAGCTAAATCTGGCGAGCTAAATCCAAGCTCAACTAGCCTATCATCACTAGCGAGTTTGATATGCTCTCTATTGATTTGAGCGAGCTTTTCTTCGCTAAATTTAGCTGGTGAGCGTGAAATATTGCTTATATCAAACCAACTAGCAGCCTCTTGAATAGTAAAGATTTCACACGGCGTTTTATTGCCTATTAATATTAGATAATTTGCTATCGCCTCAGGCATATAACCCTTATCCAAAAGATAACTAACAGAAGAGCTATTATCCCTTTTGCTCATCTTTTTACCATCCATATTTAGGATTATAGGCAAGTGAGCGTAGCTTATCTCTTGAGTATATCCTAGGGCTTCTCTAATCAAATTTTGCTTTGGAGTATTGCTTACATGATCTTCGCCCCTAATTATCATAGTTACACCCTCAAGCATATCATCAATCGCACAAGCGAAGTTATATGTAGGAGTTTTATCAGCTCTTAATAGCACAAAGCTATCGATATTTTCAGGCTCAAACACTATCTCGCCTTTAATCTTATCAACAAATTTTTGTGTTGTTTTAGGTGCTTTTAGCCTCAAAGCCGCTGGGCGTGGATTGTTTAAAATCTCTTCATCGCTTAAGTTTTCACAACTCCCATCATATCTATATGCTATGCCATTTCTAGCGGCTTCTTCTCTCTTTTTCTCTAGTGTCTCATCATCACAAAAACACAAAAAAGCTTTCTTATCTATTAAAAGCTTCGCCCCAAACTCTTGATGAAATTTAAGATTTTGGCTTTGATAATAAAGGGTATCCCATTTAATCCCAAATTTCTTTAAAATCTCCATTATCTCTTTATCTTTGCCCTCTATATTTCTCTCTTTATCAGTATCTTCTATACGAAGTATAAAGCCACTCTTATCTTGAAGTGAAGATATATAATTTAATATAGCAACTCTTAAATTCCCAATATGCATATCACCTGTTGGCGATGGCGCAAAACGATACATATCTTAATCCTTAAATTTAATTTTTTTATACTCTATAGGGTCGATTTTTCCACTATCTCTAAACCCTTTTAGTCTTAATAGACAGCTATCACACTCCCCACAAGCAGCGTCCCCGCTCTCATAGCAACTCCAAGTATTAGCTAGATTCACACCAAGCTCATAAGCCTTAGAGACTATTTGCGATTTTGATAACCCAATTAAAGGTGCTTTAAAGACAAACTCACATCCAGTACCTAAATTCACCGCTCTATTCATCGCTTTTAAAAACTCAAGCCGACAATCTGGATAGCCACTACTATCAGCCTCTACTAGTCCCATATATATAGCCTCGCAATTTCTCACCTGAGCCACACTCGCACCAATAGAGATAAAAATCCCATTTCTAAAGGCAACATAGGTATTTGGCAACTCCTTATCATTTAGTGAGTTTTTTGGAATTTCAATGCTTTTATCAGTGAGAGAATTCCCACCAACACTAGCTATAAAATCCGCATTAATCACAAATCTATCAATAATCCCTAAATCATCGCAAATTTTATCAAAGCACTCACGCTCTTTTAGCATTGTTCTTTGAGAGTAATCAAAATGTAACCCCACAATCTCATAGCCCTCACTCTTAGCGATGCTAGCTGCTACTGCGCTATCCATACCGCCACTTATAATACACAAAGCCCTACGCATTGATATTAGCCATAATTTTATCTACCAAAGCTATAACGCCATTTTGAATTTCTAGCATATTTTGCTCTGAATTTGCTTCAAATCTAGTTACTATCACAGGAGTTGTATTAGACGCTCTTACTAATCCCCAGCCATTTTCAAATTTAATTCTTACCCCATCAATATCGATAATATCAACTATCTTTGGTAGCCCATTATCAGCTCTATTTAACTCAATTTTTAACGCCTCTATAATCTTAAATTTACTCTCATCATCGGCTTTTATCTTCATCTCATCAGTTGAATATAGCTTAGGTAATTTATCTAACTCCCCGTCCAAATCAAATCCATTTGCTATTAGCTCAAGCACCCTTATCATCGCATATACCCCATCATCAAAACCAAAAAATCTCTCTTTGAAAAATATATGCCCACTCACTTCAGCCGCCATATCGATATTTAACTCTTTCATAGCTTTTTTGATATTGCTATGACCGGTTTTGCCCATGAAGCTTTTACCGATTTTATCTATCTCATCATACATATTTTGACTACATTTGACCTCGCCTAAAACTCTAGGATTTTTCATATTTTTAGCATACAAATAGGCTAAATCATCCCCTTTTATCGTGCGTTTTGGCGTTAAAACCGCTATCCTATCAGCATCCCCATCAAATCCAAACCCAATATCATAGCCATTTTTCAAAGCCTCTTTTAGCTCTTTTATATTCTTCTCTTCACTAGGATCTGGATGGTGATTTGGAAACTCTCCATCAGGCTCTGGATATAGCACATTAAACTCCAGCCCAAGCGCCTTAGCTATAGGCATTAGAGTTATACCCGCTACGCCATTTCCCGCATCGCAAATAATCTTTGTCTTTAGCCCTTTAAGATGCGAAAATTCCTTAGCATAAAAATCCACATATGAGCTTAAAATATCAAATTTAATAGCACTAAAATTATCTTTAACCACTCCACCACTAGCTATAAATTTATTAACGGCATCTTTTAAAGCTTGTAAATCATCACCAAAATAGCTATCTTTTTTAATCGTAATCTTAAATCCATTATACTCCTTTGGATTATGGCTACCAGTTATCATCACATTAGCATCAAATTTATCCGTAAAAACGCTAAAATACCCAACCGGCGTAGGCAACATCCCAATATCATAAATCTCAAGCCCAGCCGCATTAAATCCACTCACTAAATACCCAAATAAATCCATAGCCGAAACCCTAGCATCATATCCTACGCTTACACTCTTTACTCCACGGCTTTTCATCACATTGCCAAGGCATATTCCTATTGCTTTGACGCTTTGCTCATTTAAATCTTTTTGGTAAATTCCTCTTATATCATACTCTCTAAATATAGAATCAAACATATTTTAGCCTTAAATCAATAATAAGGCGAGAATTCTAGCCAAATTTTTATAATCATTAGTTTAAATTTTATAAATTTTAATACGCATTTAATAGCTATTTTGTCTTTTTTGGTTATAATCACACCTATGAAACAGATAATAGTAAATTCAATCACAAAAAATGTAAATTCCAACACACTTTCTCAGTTGCGAGCTGAGCTTGGCTTTGATGATAGCGTGATTACCATATATAAAGGCTTTGCTACTAATGATGATTTAGAGCTAAGCGATGGTGATAGCGTAGTTTTTATAAACAAAGGCGAGCTTCCGCCAAAAGAGTGCTTAAAAGAGATGATGAGAGCTAGAAATAGCCCTGAGGTAAATATCGCTCTTGATAGCGCTAAAGTCGGTATAGCTGGGCTTGGTGGCCTTGGTAGTAGCGTGGCTATAGCCTTAGCTAGAGTTGGGGTAAGCTCTTTAAAATTAGTCGATTTCGATACCGTAGATCCATCAAATTTAAATCGCCAACAATACTTCATAGATGACCTTGGCAAATACAAAACCCAAGCTCTAGCAGATATAATCGCCAAAATTAATCCATTTGTAAGCGTAGAGATAGAGACCATAAAACTAGATGAAAACAATATAAATTTAGTATTTCAAAACTATGATATAGTCGCTGAATGCTTTGATAATCCTAAAGCCAAAGCTATGCTTATAAACAATCTCAAAAACAAAATTATAGTCGCCGCAAGCGGCATGGCAGGATATGGTAGAAGCGATGATATCAAAACAATCCAAATGGCTAAAAACCTCTATATCTGCGGAGATTTAAAAAGTGCTGCTAGCATAGGAAATGGCCTTATGGCTCCAAGGGTCGGTATCTGTGCTATGAAACAAGCAAATCAAATTTTAGATATTTTAATAAAGCGAGTAAAAGATAATGGATAAACTAAATTTAGGCGGAAGGCTATTTGATTCTAGATTTATTATGGGAAGTGGCAAATTTGACCCCGAGCTAATCACCGCTTGTATAGAAGAAGCAAACGCTCAAATCATCACCCTAGCAATCCGCAGAGTAAATAAAGATAGCGATATAAGCATAACCAAATTTATCCCCCAAAATATCACCCTACTACCAAACACAAGTGGTGCTAGAGACGCTAGTGAAGCCCTTAGAATCGCCCGTTTAGGCAGAGAGCTTGGCTGTGGCGATATGATAAAAATAGAAGTAATTAGAGATAGCAAATTCCTACTACCTGATAACTATCAAACATTAAAAGCCGTTGAGCTTTTAGCTAGTGATGGCTTTATCCCACTTGCTTATATGATGCCAGACCTAGTCGCTGCTAGAGATATGGCAAATGCCGGCGCAGCAGCCATCATGCCCTTAGCCGCACCAATCGGATCAAATAAAGGCCTAAGCAATAAAGATATAATCCAAATTTTAATAGATGAAATAGACCTACCAATCATCGTAGATGCCGGTATCGGCCGCCCTAGCCAAGCGTGCGAGGCTATGGAGATGGGTTGCGCTGCTGTGATGGTAAATACCGCTATTGCCACAGCTGGTGATATAAGAGCCATGGCAAGAGCCTTTAAAAACGCCGTTATAGCCGGTAGAGACGCCTATCTAGCTAAATTTGGTAGAGTTATAAATACCGCTCAAGCTAGCTCGCCACTAACTGGATTTTTAGGACAATAGATGAAATTCATACAAAAAACAGACCCAATGGATTATCTACCATCGCAAGAGCAGATCAAAAGCGATATAATGCTAAGGGTTTTAAATGAACGCCAAAATGTGGATTTTGATAAATTCAGTGCCTTTGATGTCCAAAAAGCCTTAGATAAAGATAATCTAAATTTAACAGACCTACAAGCCCTTTTAAGCCCAGTAGCTGCTAATTTCCTTGAAGAGATGGTAGCCAAAGCCAAAGCCACCAAAGAGCGATATTTCGGTAAAAATATCTATCTTTTTACCCCGCAATACATAGCAAATCACTGCGATAATAACTGCGTTTATTGCGGATTTAAAGTGGGTAATGATATCAAAAGAGCGCAATTAGACGAAAATGATATCATCAAAGAACTAGAAAATATCGCTAAAACCGGATTAAAAGAGATACTCATCCTAACAGGCGAATCCCAAACCAAAACACCGCTAAATTATATCGCAAACGCTTGTAGATTAGCTAAAAAATATTTTGATATAGTTGGTGTTGAAATTTATCCATTAAATAGCGATGAATACGCTATTTTACACGATAACGGCGTGGATTTTGTAACCGTTTTTCAAGAGACTTATAACCCTATAAAATATGGCAAAATTCATCTATACGGCAACAAAAGAGTCTTTCCATATAGATTTAACGCTCAAGAAAGAGCATTAATAGGCGGTATGCGTGGCGTGGCATTTGCGGCACTTCTTGGGATCGATGACTGGCGCAAAGATGCTATGGCAACCGCTCTTCACGCATCCTTAATCCAAGCCAAATACCCTCACGCAGAAATTTCCATCTCCGTTCCACGCCTAAGACCGATTATCAATAACAATAAGATAAACCCACGAGATGTAACCGAACGAGCCTTATTACAAGTGATCGCTGCTTATAGACTGTTTTTACCATACGCCAATATAACGCTTAGTAGCCGTGAGAGTGCGTATTTTAGAGATCATGCCATAGCTCTTGGCGTCACTAAAGTCTCAGCCGGAGTAAGCGTAGCTATCGGCGAACACGGTGGCAAAGATGATGAAAGCAAGGGTGATGGACAATTTGAAATAAGCGATAATAGAGATGTCAATCAAATGAAAATCGCTATCAAAAATGCTGGTTTAACACCAGTAATGAGTGATTATATATACACAGGAGAATAAAATGAATAACGACCCAATTTTAGATGGTAGTCAATGCCCTTTTAGCGCAATGACAGCTAAAATTAAAGCAATTTTTAGAAAAATATTTAAACAAGGCTAAATATTTTAGCTTAAACTTTTAACCAATCATTACTAGCTAACCTACTAGTTAGTAATATTTTAAATAATATCAAGATTGATTTAAATTTTGATAATCTATTAAAATTTATTACAACTTATAAAATATCTTTTATTATAAACTTCTACCAAAACTTTGGAACACCATTTGCTTAGGGCTTTTATAACTTAATAATATTTCTATAAAAGGACTTATAATGGGTTTTAGAATCAACACAAATGTAGCAGCCTTAAATGCGCATGCTAACTCTGTAGTAAATGATAGAGCACTTACTGGCTCTCTTGGTCGCCTTAGCTCAGGGCTTAGAATTCAAACAGCAGCTGATGATGCTTCTGGTATGGCGATAGCTGATAGTCTTCGCTCTCAAGCTAACTCCCTAGGTCAAGCCATATCTAATGGTAATGATGCTGTAGGTATCATCCAAACTGCTGATAAAGCTATGGATGAACAGATTAAAATACTTGATACTATTAAAACCAAAGCTATCCAAGCAGCTCAAGATGGTCAAAATGCTGATTCTAGAAGAGCACTTCAAAATGATATTAGCAGACTTCTTGAAGAACTAGATATGATAGCTACTACTACAAGCTTTAATGGCCAACAACTACTAAATGGAAATTTTTCAAATAAAAACTTCCAAATAGGTGCTTATAGTAATGAAACTGCAAAAGTAAGCATAGGTGCTACAAACTCAAATACNCTAAAAAATGTGGTAGCTTCTAATATTTCTCAAATGGCAGATGCAGTTGTAAAACTTAGCGGAATCGATGGATATCCGGGTGGTTATGTATTTCAAACTATTAGCGCAAAAACATTACAAACAGATGGTTTAAAAGCTGTAGCTGAAATGATGAATGGCGTAAGCGATAAAACTGGTATAAGAGCTGAAGTTAATAATACGCAAATATTTGGCCAAGCAATTGTTGCTGGTACAATTAAAGATTTTATGATTAATGGTGTAAAAATCGGTAATATTACCGTAAAAGCTAATGATAGCGACAATGCTCTAATCGGTGCAATCAACGCTAAAAAAGATGAAACCGGAGTAGAAGCAAGCCTAGAAAATGGTAGACTAGTTTTAGCTGCTAAAGATGGTAGAGCTATTAGGCTTGGTTCAACATCTACTGGTGCTAATACTGTATTTGGTGCTAAAACGGGTGCTTCATTAGCTGGAGATGCGCATTCGGCTGGTACGGTTTATTTAGGTCAAATCACATTTATTCGCCAAGATGCTAGAGATATTAAAGTTGGTTTAGGTGGTATATCCTTAGTATCTGGTTTTACTGCTGGTGACGCTATGATAACCGCTGCTAATGCATCAACTGGTTATGCTCAAGCTTCAGTAAATTTAAAATATATGAACGCAGGAACAATTGTTTCAGATACGGCTAACGCAATGGGCTTTTTTAGAGGTGGCGAAGCATCTACTGGAACAGCTCAAGCTGGAGGAGTTAACACATATGCAGGTGCTCAAGCTATGATAGATGTAGCTGAAGCAGCTAGAAAAACTCTAGACAGGCTAAGAGCTGACCTAGGTTCAGTACAAAACCAATTAATAGCTACGCTAAATAACATCACAGTTACTCAAGTAAATGTAAAATCAGCTGAAAGCCAAATTCGTGATGTAGACTTTGCTAGTGAGAGTGCAAACTTCTCTAAATATAACATTCTAGCCCAAAGCGGAAGCTACGCTATGAGTCAGGCAAATGCTGTACAGCAAAATGTCTTAAAGCTGCTACAATAAGTTAGTTTTAGTACTACGCCTAAACACAAGGCGTAGTAATCTTTTATATAAATTTAATTAATCACACTACTAGGGATATTTGCAATCCTATCAGCTTTGTGCTATCTCATCAATCTCACAGACCATTCCAATTCACCTATGCTCGATACATATCCAGTATCAATACACTGCCATAGATACTCCATCTCTACCTAGAAGCCTTGGAGAGTGTAGAAGAATTTTTTACTATTGTATTCATTTTTGATAAATCTTACTATCTCTTCGCATAGTAGTTTGCTATATTTACATTTTTGCATCTAGATATCTCCCTTTTTCTATGTGATTAAACTCAGGTAAAACTTGCATAAATTCCGCCATTATCGCATCTTTATCAAATTTTCCATCTGCTATCATTGATTTTATATTTGCCTCAAATGTATTTAGACCTGCCCCATTTATCACCGGCTCATTCTCTATCACGCCAATACTAGCAAACCGCTCCATATCTAACTGCTCATTATCTGTGTAAAACTCCTCATAATCTTTCTCGCCAGTTGTATCGCTACTACCAAATAGGCACGCCCATTGTCCATTTTGCGCTAGTTGAGCAGCCTTTGCTCTAGCCTCATCTTCATTTTTGCATATATATGGCTCATAGCCTTTAGAATGTAGATAACGCACCGCTATATCACTGAATTTTATCAAATTTAGCTTCTCATCTAGCTTTGGAAAGAAAATCTCTCTATTTTCTCCAAATATCGCACTTAATAAACATAATTCGCCAGATTCCTTAGGTGTTATAAAATATCTACGAACATCATTTGGTGCTACAATTGGCTGGAGCTTTTTGATTCGTTGTTCAAATCCGTGTAATAAGCTTCCATCGCTAAAGGCGACATTTGCAAATCTAGCCATACTTACTGGTGTTAAATTTGATCTGTAAAATGCAAACATCTCCATAATTCGTTTACTAGCCCCCATCATATTAGCAGGATTGGCCGCTTTATCGCTACTAACAGTGAAATATCTTTTTGAGCGTTTCATCAATTCATCACTATTGAATATATTTGTTTGAATTAGTCGCATTAATGTATATGGATCCTTTTCGCTTCTTACATGCTTTAAAGCGCTTAAATTTAGCACATAATCATACTCTTTAGAATCCATAAAATCAGCAAATATCTGCGATCCAGCATCTATAGCATAGGTAGCAAACTCACCTTGTATATAACCATAACTACTTCTAATATCACGCACTAACTCTACTAAGTTATTTTCACTAATATCAACTACATCAAGACGCATTGGCTCTCTAGCAAATATCTCTTTTACTACCGCTGAGCCGATACTACCAGCGCCACCAACTACTAAAAATTTAGAACTAGAAATACGCTCATTTAATTCATCTTTAAGTCTAGCCATATCACTATCAAATAGCGACTCACTCCTACCTATAAGATTTAAAACATCAATCATTTTATACTCTTTTTTTGATTATATTTTACCAACTTATAGCTGAATTTAGTAAATTTAATACTCTTTTACCTCTGGTTTCCCAGAGGTAAAAAGGACTTGTAAAGTTTAATGAGTTTTAAAAGTGCGAGTTGATTAAATCACTCTACGAACGACCGCACACCGTGAGTAGAGTTAAGAGACTTTTATCATTGCATAGCAATGAAATGTATATTACTAAAACTAACTTATTGTAGTAGTTTTAAGACATTTTGCTGTACAGCATTTGCCTGACTCATAGCGTAGCTTCCGCTTTGGGCTAGAATGTTATATTTAGAGAAGTTTGCACTCTCACTAGCAAAGTCTACATCACGAATTTGGCTTTCGGCTGATTTTACATTTACTTGAGTAACTGTGATGTTATTTAGTGTAGCTATTAATTGGTTTTGTACTGAACCTAGGTCAGCTCTGATCCTATCTAGAGTTTTTCTAGCTGATTCAGCTACATCAACCATAGCCTGAGCACCACCATAAGTATTTACACCGCCATTTTGGTCTGTCAACTGACCAGCATTAGAGGCTCCGCCATCAAAATACCCCATTGCTTTAGCAATAGCTGCACTAATTGTTCCTGAGTTCATATATTTTAAATTTACGCTAGCAGCATTATATGTAGCCGAAGCAGATACTGCCTCACTAATAGGAGCTGCAGACATACCGCTAATAGCAGATAGACCACCTTGCAAGCCAATTTTAATATCTCTAGCATCTTGGCGGATAAATGTTATTTGGCCCAATAATAACGCACCACCAGATGTAGAATAAAGAGCGCTTGTACCAGCAGTATATCCACCCATAAAGCTTGCACCAGATAAAATATTTAATCTAATAGCCCTACCATCTTTACTAGCTAAAACTAGTTTTCCATTTTGCAAACTAGCCTCTACTCCGGTTTCATCTTTTTTAGCGTTGATTGCACCAATTAAAACATTATCGCTATCATTTGTTTTTGTAGTGATATTTCCAATAGTTATACCATTAATAATTAAGCCTTTAATAGAACCAGCTGATATGGTATTGCTAAAGATTTGAGTATTATTAACTTTTGCTCTTACGCCAGTTTTATCACTTACACCATTCATCATCTCAGCTATTGCTTTATAGCCTTCAGTTCTAAAAATCTTATAATCAAGTTTTTCAAATTCATAGCCATTAGGATATCCATCAATTCCGCTAAGTTTTACACTAGCACTCACATTGGAAATTGTACTAAATGATGAATATCTTGCATTATTTGTAGTCTCAAACCTAGTATGCCCAATAGTATTTGAGTTTGTAGCACCTATGCTTACTTTAGCTGTTTCATTGCTATAAGCACCAATTTGGAAGTTTTTGTTTGAAAAATTTCCATTTAGTAGTTGTTGGCCATTAAAGCTTGTAGTAGTAGCTATCATATCTAGTTCTTCAAGAAGTCTGCTAATATCATTTTGAAGTGCTCTTCTAGAATCAGCATTTTGACCATCTTGTGCTGCTTGAATAGCTTTGGTTTTAATGGTATCAAGTATTTTAATCTGTTCATCCATAGCTTTATCTGCAGTTTGAATGATACCTACAGCATCATTAGCGTTAGCAACGGCTTGACCTAGGGAGTTAGCTTGAGAGCGAAGACTATCAGCAATAGCCATACCAGAAGCATCATCAGCTGCTGTTTGAATTCTAAGGCCTGAGCTAAGGCGACCAAGAGAGCCAGTAAGTGCTCTATCATTTACTACAGAGTTAGCATGCGCATTTAAGGCTGCTACGTTTGTGTTAATTCTAAAACTCATCTTTAAGTCCTTTTCTTAAAAAATTAAAAGTTCGATGGGGTATAAGCAATGTGTGTTCCAAAATTTGAAATTTGTCAAAAATTTAAATTTTTATACCCAAATATATGAAAATCAAAATTGAATTTAGAGTAAATTTTAAATTATCTCATAAAATTTATATTAAAAATTTCTTAATTAAGTAAATTTTTATAGAGTTTTTGATATTATGCCAAATATTTTTTAAAAAAGGAGTATAAATGGATGCGATAAACACCCTATTTATAATGCTTTGTTCGCTATTGGTTTTGCTAATGACTCCATCACTAGCAATGTTTTATTCTGGACTAGTTCAAGCTAAAAATGCATTAAATACTATAATGAATTGTTTCATAGTCTTTGGATTAGTATCATTTACTTGGATATTTGTTGGCTTTTCATTAGCTTATGAGGGTGACTACCTTGGTATTATAGGTGATCTTTCGGCTGCTTTTTTAAATGGCGTTAATGGTGTAAATGCTAATGGAGTCCCGCAACTTCTAAATGTGATATACCAAATGATGTTTGCCCTAATAGCAAGTGCCGTTATCACAGGATCGCTTGTTGGGCGTGTAAAGCTTAGTGTTTTAGCGATATTTTTGATCTTTTGGAGTATTTTGGTCTATGCTATTTTGGCTCATATGATCTGGGATGAGCAAGGATTTTTACTAACTCGTGGTGGGCTAGATTTCGCTGGTGGCGGTGTCGTTCATATCAGTGCGGGGACAGCTGGGTTAATCGGCGTTTTGATGGTTGGTGCTAGAAAAGAGATAGCACATATCAGTGAGCAAGCTCACTCTATACCTTATGCCTTTTTAGGTGGTATTTTGCTATTTATAGGTTGGTTAGGATTTAACTCAGGTAGCGCTGGAAAGGTAGATGAAATCGCCGTAAATGCCTTTATAGTTACTATTATTTCAGCTTCTAGCGGATATATAGCTTGGATATGTATGGAAATTCTAAATAGACAAAAACCTAGTATATTAGGCTCTTTAAGTGGCTTAGTAGCTGGACTTGTAGGTATCACACCAGGTTGCGGATATGTAGGCATAGCAGCTAGTATAATAATCGGCGCTAGCACAGCTATTGTCTGTTTTTGGGGGTTGATAGTTATCAAATACAAACTCAAACTAGATGACTCATTAGACGCCTTTTCATTACATGGATTTGGCGGTATATGGGGCGCTTTGTGTGTGGGGCTATTTGCTACTAAAGAGATAAATCCTAGTATTGAATTTGAAGGATTATTTGTAAGCTTTAATCCGCATTTGCTTTTAGAGCAGATTATGGGGGTTGTGGTTTGCTTTGGGATTTCGGCTATTATTAGCTTTGTGATATTTAAGGTTATATCATATTTTACCCCGCTTCGTGTAGATAGTGAGCATGAGAGCCTGGGTCTAGATGCTAGCCTACACGGCGAGAGCGCTTATAAAAGATAAAGTTTAAACTATCTTCATACTATGAAATTCGCAGATTAATGGTATTTGAGCCCACTAAATCTGCGAAATTAAATTCCAAAATTCTTAAATCAAATTATATCGATTTTATAATACCAGTAAATTATCATTATTTGAGCTATTTTACAATTCTTGTTAATAATATATTAATTTATGCTATAATATTTGACAATAATCAAAAATTCAAAGGGCAAAATATGGATATTAGCAAAGAGGTAAATTTTATTTGGAATATAGCTGATAAGCTCCGTGGAGCCTACACCAGTGATAAATATAAAGATGTGATTATCCCAATGGTTATTTTACGCAGATTTGAGTGCGCCTTAGCTGATACCAAAAACAAAGTGCTAGAAAAGTATAATAGCGAAAAAAACTGCCCAGCACAAGTGCTAAAAAACTTAAGCGGATATAAATTTTATAACACAAGCAAATTTGATCTAAAAGAGCTTAGAAATGACCAAAACAACATAAAAGCAAATTTGAAAAATTATATAGATGGTTTTAGCGACAATATCAAAGAGATATTTGAAAATCTAGAATTCCAAAAACAGATAGACAAAATGAGTAAAGAAAACTGCCTTTTTAGCATCATCAAAGCTTTTAGCGAACTTGACTTAGATCCCAAAATCGTCCCAAATCACACAATGGGCTATATATTTGAAGAGCTAATCCGCAAATTTAGCGAAAATGCAGAAGCCGGAGATCACTATACAGGTCGTGATATCATCGCTTTAATGGTAGATATTTTGCTTTTTGGTGTCGATATACAAGGCGATAATAAAGTAATTTCAGTCCTAGATCAAGCTTGTGGAACAGGCGGAATGCTAAGCATAGCAAATGAAAAGCTAAAAGCGCAAAACAATAAAGCACAAATTTATCTATACGGCCAAGAGATCAACGGCGAGAGCTACGCTATCTGTAAAGCCGATATACTCATAAAAGGGCAAAATGAAAAAAATATTTTAAAAACAGATACTCTAAAAAACAATGAATTCCCAAATGAAAAATTTGATTTTATTATCGAAAATCCACCATTTGGCACTTCATGGGGTGGAGAAAAAGCAAAAGATGGTGTAGAAGACGCTGTAAAACTAGCCTATGAGAGCAAATCTCGCTTTTTGGCAGGACTACCAGCCAAAAGCGATGCGCAACTTCTCTTTTTACAATCAGCCCTAGAAAAGGTCAAAGATAATGGCAAAATCGCCATCATCCAAAATGGCTCTCCGCTATTTAGCGGCGATACCACCTCAGGCGAGAGTCAAATTCGCCGCTATCTACTAGAAAATGACTATATAGATAGCATTATCGCCTTGCCAACAGAACTTTTTTATAACACTGGAATCGCTACTTATATATGGATACTACGCAAATCCAAGCCAAATGAAAGAAAAGGCAAACTAGCACTAATCGACGCTAGTAGCTTCTATATAAAGCTTAGAAAATCAATGGGCAATAAAAGAAACGAGCTAAACGAGCAAAATATAGCACAAATTACCCAAATTTACAAAGATTTTAAAGAGAGTGAGCATTGTAAAATCTATAATAATAGCGAATTTATCTATAAAGAATACACCATAATGACCCCACTTCAAAAGAGCTATACCATCACAGATGAGAGCCTAGAAAGCTTGAAATCTGCCTTTTATAATGACACCAAAATAACAGAATTAGAAAACAAAGATGAACTAACCCAAAAAGAGCAAAAAGAGCTAAGCAAACAAAAAGAGGCCAAAGAGCTTGCTAGTGTGATAATAAGCAAATTAAATAACCATAAAGATGGTAAAAAATATCTAAACAAAGATGAATTTATCAGCTTTTTAAAGCAAATTTTAGATATCAAAGATACCAAAACACTAGACAAAATAGCCAAAATATTTAGCCGTGATGACGATGAAGCACAAATTCAAAGAGATAAAAAAGGCGAGATTATCTACGATAAAGATAACCGTGATAGCGAGATAATCAACATTAACGCTAACATCGATGAATACATGAAAAACGAAGTCTTGCCACATTTGCCACTAGCAAAAGCCTTTGATGAGGGCAAAATCGGTGCCGAAATTCCATTTACTCGCTATTTCTACAAATACCAAAGCCCTAAAAGCACTGATGAGATAAAACTAGAATTCAAAAACCTAGAAAAAGAAGCAATTGAGCTTGAAAGTGGTATTTTTGATGAGTGATAAAAGAAATAATATAAAAGAGTTTAGGGTACCATCTCTTGCGAGTATTCACCTAAGTCATGGTGATTTGATCCCTAAACTGAGTGAACTATATAGTATTTTTTCTTATAAGTTTATAAAAAGGATAAAAATTGTATTTAAAAACACAAACATATAAAAAACTATGTGAAAATATTGGCTTTGATGAAAGCTCAAATTTAGAAGGCTTTAACAAGTTAGAAAAATCAATTTTTTTATTACATAATGAATATTTACTAGGTAGTGCTAAAGAAGCTGGAATTTTCATAAAAAACCATGGAAATAGTAAAAATATTTTTGATTTGGTTATTGATATTTATAATAAACGCATTAAAGCTCATCACGCATTATTTTTGATTATTCATATTTTTGAAACAGCACTTCGCTCAAAAATGGCTTTTATTTTATCGCAAAATTACAGCTCAAACCCTAATTTAAAAGATGATTGGTTTATAAATTGCTCAAATTTATGGCTTATTAAAAAAGTAAATCATATAGTAAAAATAAATAAGTTAAATGAAGATTTTTTAAAAACAGCAAATAGTTTTGAAGTGCTTGATTTATTTACATTAGGCGATTTAGAAAATGTTATATATAATAACTGGGCAATTTTTCAGCCTATTTTCGCTGGTGAAAAACAATACAAAAATCAAATTTTACCAAGATTTGGCACAAAAGACCACCTTTTAAGTACATTTTCTCGCATTAGAAAAGAAAGAAATAATATATTTCACAACAGACCGCCAAAAGGAAAAGCAAAGTCAATTATGACAAATATAGAAATTTTGCTTTTAAGGCTTGATTTTAATCTTAAAGATGCTTTTAATGGAATATCAAATTTAGAATATGGGATAAAATTAAAATATGAATACTAATTTTAAAGACAGCGGGATTGCTTGGATAGGTCAAATTCCAAAACATTGGGAAGTAATACGCAATAAATATGTTTTTACGCATAAAAAAGAAATTGTAGGCAGTAAATTTAAAAATTTTGATATTTTATCACTTACAAAAAATGGTATTAAAATAATTGTAGAAAGTGATCAAAAAGGCAAAGTGCCTGATAGCTTTGAAACTTATCAAATTGTAAAAAAAGATGATATTGTAATGTGTCTTTTTGATCTTGATGTTTCAGCTGTTTTTTCTGGTATTTCAAAATATAGTGGAATTATTTCACCAGCTTATAAAATTTTTAATCCAAAAGAGAATTTAAATTTTAAATACGCAGGATATTTTTTTGATTTTGTTTTTGTCAATAGAAAATTTAAACAATATTCTAAAAATATTCGTTTTACGCTTGGAACCGATGAATTTATGAATTTAAAAATTCCTTTACCCCCACTCAATGAGCAAAAAGAAATAGCTGAATTTTTGGATAAAAAGTGCGAGATAATTGACAAAAGATTAAGCAATTTAGAGAGAAAAATTAAGAGCTTAAAAGAGTATAAAAAATCACTCATAAGCGAGTGTGTAACCAAAGGGCTAAATCCTAAAAATATAGAATTCAAAGATAGCGGGATCCCTTGGATAGGTCAAATCCCAAAACATTGGGAGATTTCAAAAATAAAGTATCACGGCACAGCTAGAAATGGTTTGACTTATTCGCCAAGTGATTTGACAGATGAAAGTGGAATTCTAGTTTTGCGTTCATCGAATGTCCAAAATAGCAAACTTGTATTTCATGATAATGTTTATGTATCTTGTAGCGTAAAAAATAATTTAATGGTTAAAAATAATGATATTTTAATTTGTTCTAGAAATGGTAGTAGAAATTTAATAGGCAAAAATGCACTTATTGATATAGATATTAAAGCTACTTTTGGTGCTTTTATGCTGATTTATCGTTCTAAAATCTCAAAATTTATGTTTTATGTTTTAAACTCAAATATTTTTTCATATCATTTAAGTAATTTTGTAACTTCTACAATAAATCAATTAACAAATTCAAATTTTGAAAATATAAAATTTCCCCTACCCCCACTCAATGAGCAAAAAGAAATAGCTGAATTTTTAGATAAAAAGTGCGAAAAAATAGATAGATTAAATGAGAATTACACCAAGCAGATTACCGCACTAAAAGAGTATAAAAAATCTCTAATCTACGAGTGTGTAACGGGCAAAAAAGAGATTTAAATTTGCTATAATTTCAAAAATCAAAAGGAGTTAGAATGAATAATGAAGTAGGTAATAAAAATGAAGAATTTGAAGGCTTTGAAGGCGAAGAAAGCTTAAATACACTAGCAGAGAATTTAAAAAAGGATTATAAAGAAACTTTGCGTATTAGCAAAGAAAGAATAAGTATTTTTGAGATTAATAGAAAACTTGATAACCCTAAGCGTGGACTAATAGAGCTAGACCCAAAGTTTCAAAGAGATGATGATAGATGGGATGACAAACAAAAATCAGAGCTGATAGAAAGTATTTTGATAGGAATTCCATTGCCTGTGTTTTATCTATTTCAGACAAGTAGCGGTATGAGACAAGTAGTAGATGGCAGACAAAGACTGCATGCTATTAGGCAATTTTACAAAGATGAATTAAAACTTTCAAAACTAACAATTTTAAGCGAATTAAATGGTAAAAAATTTAGCGAATTAGAACCATTGCTTCAAAATAGCTTTGAGGATTATCAACTAGAAATTTACGCCCTATTACCGCCCACAAATGAAGATATTAAATTTAATCTTTTTGATAGATTAAATCGTGGCGGAACACAGCTAAATCACCAAGAGATGAGAAATGCACTCTATCAAGGTGCTAGCACTAAGCTTATTAATGAATTAAGCCGTGATGAAAACTTCAAAAAAGCAACTAATCTTAAAGAAAATGCTATAAAGACAATGAAAGATAGATATTTGATATTAAGATTTATAGTATTTTATCTAATTAGGCAAGAAAAAATAGAAACCAAAATTGAAGGCAGCATTGATGAAATCCTTGCTAATGCGATGAAGGAGATAAATAATAAAGAAAAAGAGCTAAATTTAGATGATTTAAAAAATAAATTTAAAAAAGCCATGGAAAATATAGCAAAAAATGGCTCAGATGAGCTATTTAGGTTTGAAAATAAAAACAATAAAAAACGACCTTTAAATATGCTTCTATTTGAAAGTGTTGTTTATCTTTTTGTTTTAGCGCTTGAAAAAGGCGTGGCGGTAGATATCCAAAGGCTAGAAAAGTTTAAAAAAGATGAATTTGATAAGCCAGAGAGAATTACTTATGGTATTGATTCTGTAGATAATATAAAATTTAGATTTGACTCTATGGAAAGGTTGCTTAATGATTAAAGAATTAAAAATTTCAAATTTTAAAAGCATAAAAGAGCAAAGTTTTGAGTTTAAGCCTTTGGTGATTTTGACAGGGACTAACTCATCTGGCAAATCATCTATTTTACACGCTATATTGCTTACATTAGACAATAAAACCAGCCGTTCGCTTCAAGAATTGACAAGAAACTTTGATAAATTTAGCATTGTTAGAAATATCTTTATCAAAAAAGATAGCATTGATATAGAGCTAAATGGGGAAGTTTATAAAATAAATGAAGGCGATGAAAACAATAAAATTTATTGCTCAAAAGAGTTAAAATTTGAAGAAAATTTATTTTTTATTAGTGCAAATCGCACAGGAGCAGAAGATTTATCGAGTTATCATTATTACGAAAAGTTTGGCGTAAAAGGTGAATATGCTTTTGGATATTTCGATAAACATTGGCAAGAAAAAGCAGGGATTATCAGATTTAAAGATGATGAGAGCTTAAAAGGTCAGCTTTGGCGTTGGTGTAAAGAAATTTTTGAACTTGATTTTGATGTACAAACAAATAAAATAAATGAAAATTTTGTTGAGATAAAATATTATTTTAGAAATATTGATAAAGAGCTTTCACCTTTTAATGTAGGAACTGGAATTAGCTATGCTTTGAGAATTTTAATAATGGGGCTTAATTGTAAAAAGGGCGATATTTTTATCGTAGAAAATCCAGAGATTCACTTACACCCAAAAGCTATTTCAAATATGGCTAAATTTTTTATATTTTTGGCTAAAAATGGTGTTCAAGTTATCTTAGAAACCCATTCAGAACATATAATAAATAGCGCTTGCTATGAAGTGTGTAAGAAAAATTTTGATTCTAGTGATATAGTAATTTATTATAAAGCGAATCAAAATAGTGATTTTGAAAAGATAAATGTAGAAAATAGTGGTAAATTTGTAGATGATAATGGTAATTTAAGGAAGTATCCAAGTGGATTTTTTGATGCTAATTCTGCTGAATTATGGGAGCTTTTGTAATGCGTTTGAGCGATAAATTAGCATTAGAATATCTTAAATTTAGAAATCAATGCGAATTTGATTTGCGATGTATTGAAGCTCTTTTGTGTTATTTTAAAGGTGAGTTTATTTTTACAAAAGAACAGCTTAATAATGCTAGCAAAGAAATTGCTTCATTTGATATGAGTAGGTTTTTACCACTTCTTAATAAAATACCGAAATTCCGATTAATTCTCTGTGATGATAATGATCAATTTCCAAATGTGAATATTTTTAGGGATAGAATAGAAAATAATCTAAGCGCAACTTTTAAGGCAGGTGAGCAAAGAAATAAAGCTATAGAGCATTTTAAAGCACTGTTTAAAGATGCGAAATCTATTTTTATTTATGATAAATTTTTGACAAAACCGAATTTAAAACCAAATTTAACTAAACTTCAAAAAGAATGCTGTATATCTTGCGATATTTTTTTACCTGAAGACCAACAAAGAGAGCTTAAAATAGGCAAAGTAGATAAAACACATAAAAATTACACAAATAATCATGATAGATATATAATAGTAGAAGATAAATTGGAGATTATTTTAACAAGCGGAATTGATTATCTTTTTGATACAAGTAAAGATTTTACTTATATAATTAGGGAAATTTAAAGGACAAAAATGGCTAAAACTATATATGATGAAAAAAGACAATATCAAGCTGATATAATAAAAGAATTTGCTAAAAATGGAGTTGTAGAGCGAAGCGCAAAGTACTATGATAAAAATTTAGCAATGGATAAAGAGATACTGCTAGAGTTTTTAAAATCCACTCAAGAAAAGGAGCTTAACTCGCTTGGGCTAAAGGATGATGAGATAATCTCTAAAATCAATGACTATATAATCAAAAATGGAATTCTAGAGTGCTTAAAAAATGGCGTAATGATAAATAATACAAACTTAGAGCTAGTTTATAATAAAGAAAGCTCTGGTTTTAATGCTGATTTAGCCCAGAAATATGAAAAAAATAAAATCACAATAATGCAAGAAGTAAATGCCGATAATGAGAATAAAGAGCGTGTGGATTTAGTGGTTTTTGTCAATGGTGTGGCGTTTGCTTGTATGGAGCTTAAAAGCAATTATTCAGGGCAGGATTATAAAGATGCTATAAAGCAGTATAAAGAGGATAGAAACCCGCAAAATAGGCTATTTGATAATAGGCTTGGTGCGATTGTGTTTTTTGCTTTGGATCTGTATGAGTGCTATATGACTACAAAGCTAGAAAAATCCAAAACTAAATTTCTAGCCTTTAATAAAGGCAAAGGAAGTGGCAGTGAGACAGGGGCTGGAAATGATGAGGCAGTGGACAAAATAAGCAATGTATGGTATCTATGGGAAGAGGTATTGGTAAAAGATAATATAATTGATTTGATTAAAAATTTTATATTTGATGATAAGGGAGTTATGATTTTCCCACGCTATCACCAGATGGATCTAGTACATAAAGTAAAAAGCGATATTTTGAAAAATTCAGAGTATAAAAACTACTTAATCCAGCATAGCGCAGGATCTGGCAAGACTAAAAGCATAGCTTGGCTAGCATATATGCTAGCATCTTTGTATAAAGATGGCTCTGTAAGATATGAAAGCGTGATAATCGTAACTGATAGAATAGTAGTAGATAGACAACTGCAAAATGAGATAAACAAGATCGAGCATCAAGAAGGATTTATAAAAGCTCTTGGCGATGAAAATAGTTCAAAAGATCTAAAAGATGCTATAAAAAATAGTGTAAAAATCATAATTTCTACAATCCAAAAATTCTCTTATATCAAAGATGAATTAAAAAATTTTGACACCAAATGCGCCGTGATAATAGATGAAGCGCACTCTAGCACCAGCGGGTATAATATGGAGGCTTTGATAGATACTCTTAGTGCTGAATTTGGCGCAAAGAATAAACCAAAGAATATAAGCCTTTTTGGCTTTACAGCTACACCAAAGAAAAGTACTTTACAAATATTTGGTAGAGAGGTTACAAAAGGCCTTTTTGTACCTTTTCATCTATACTCTATGAAACAAGCGATAGAAGAAGGATATATACTAAATGTACTTGATAACTATACAACATATAACACTCTTTATAATATAGTATTAAAAAGCAGCGATAAAGAGGTGGAACAAAACCAAGCAAAACGCAAAATAAGAGATATAATCAAACATAATACCGATATCATAAAAAGCCGTGTAGCTGTGATAGCTGAGCATTTTGCTAATATCGGTAGCGATATGCTAAACAGCAAGGCTAAAGCTATGGTAGTGTGCGAGGATATAGAAAGCGTGATAAGATATTATCAAGCTTTTTGTGAGTATTGCGTGGGGAGATATGATTTTAAACCTTTAATAGCTTTTAGCGGTCAAAAAGAAGTTGGCGGAGTGGAGTATAGCGAAAGTGGGATAAATGGCATAAGCGAAGCATCTTTGCCTAGTGAATTTAATAAAGATGAGCGAAGGGTGCTTTTTGTCGCAAATAAATACCAAACAGGATTTGACCAAAATAAGCTTTGTATAATGTATGTTATCAAAGCCCTTAGCGGAATAACCGCCGTCCAAACACTATCAAGACTAAATAGAATTTGCCCAGAATTTCCGCATAAAACTACTTTTGTGCTTGATTTTGTAAATAAATTTGATGATATCATTAGTAGTTTTGCGCCCTATTATACGCAAACTATGCTAAAAGATGGCATTGATATGGCTGATTTACTTGATATCAACGCAAAAATAGATGGATATAATATCTTAATGCCACTTGAAGAAAAGATAGTAGCAGATGCTACTTCTAATATAGATGATAATACTCAAAAGATGATAAGGCCATATTTCACAAAAGCAATAACACAGATAAATAATTTAGATGATAAGCATAAAATAGAGTTTAAAGGGTTGCTTACAAACTACAAAAAGATCTTTTTACATTTGAAAATCATTTTTGGTGATATTTCTAGCGATAAGCTAAAAAATAGATATATTTTTATAGAAATTTTGCTCAAACAGCTTACAAATGAAAATAGAAGTAGCGAAAATATAGATATAGATATAGGCGTGATAAATGTTCAAGTACTAAAAAACCAAACACACACAAAAGAGAGTATAAAACCAGATCCAGTGATGGAGATAAGCCCCTTTGGCTCAATTACAATTGATTCTAGCAAGCTAGAAATGCTCTCAATAATTGTAAAAAAAATTAATGATAATCTTAGTCTAAATATGGAAGAAAACTCGCAAATTCAAGCTATTATAAATATCTCTGAGAAACTACTAAATAGCGCCAAGCTACAAAGCGGAGCAAAAAATAATAATAAAGATGATTTTACAAAACTTTATAATGATGAATTAAATGATATTTTAACAGATAATTATAATGATACGCAATTTGGTGCTTTATACGGCCAACTATTAAATAATCAAACCTATATAAATGAAATTTTCATACCATTTAGAGATAATATTTATGATATTTTAGAAAAAAGATAGGTGAAAATTTGGCATAAATAGCCGACTTTCATCGGCTCTTAGCCTTGCTTTGCGGTTATGAAATTTGGGTTAAATAGCATTAGAAAAGCTATTTGAATTTGATTTTAAGAGAGAAACGACCTTAAAATCAGCGTTTAAAGTATTTAAAGCATTATAAAAAGAGATTTTAAAAATTAAAGAAAATTTAAAAAAATTAAAAAGATATTAAAAATTTAAAAAAGAAATTTAAGTGGTGGGTTTACCAGGACTCGAACCTGGGACCATCCGGTTATGAGCCGGATGCTCTAACCAACTGAGCTATAAACCCACTTGAAATAAGAGTTGAAATTATACAGAATAATTCCTTAAATCTATATAAAACAACTCTAAAAATTAAAATTAAACTAGATAAATTTATCTTTAAAGCTGACTTTGTTTATCTCTCATTTTATTAAATTCATCATTAATAACAGATGAATTTGGCTCTTGCGACATTCTTTCTAACATATTGTTATAGCGATTTACCAGCCAGATTACAAGAGATGATAGCAAGAATGCAGGCAATAATTCATAAACTATACTTGAAAGACCAAATAATATCCATAAAAGTACCGTTACACCACCGGTTATAATTCCAGCAAGCGCAGATAAGGCACTCATATGACGTGAATATAGACTAAATAATAAAACAGGTCCGAAGCTCGCACCAAATCCAGCCCATGCATTACCCACAACTCCAAGTACTGTATCGCTGGAATTAAATCCAATAATTGTAGCAATCACAGCTACAATTATAACCGAAATTCGCCCCGTCAATACCTGAGTTCTATCGCTTACATCGTGTTTATAAAAAGCAAAGATAAAATCCCTAGTAACAGAACTAGCGCTAACTAAAAGCTGAGATGATATAGTACTCATAATGGCTGCTAAAACTGCTGAAATAATCACACCTACAATAAATGGGTGAAATAAAGTGTCACCAAGCTTTAAAAATACAGTCTCTGGATCAGATAAAGGATTGCCATTTTGCGAAAAATATACAAAACCAATAAGCCCACTAGCCATCGCACCAACTAAGCCAATAACCATCCATGAAATTCCAATGCGTCTAGCCGAGCTAAGCTCTTTAGCATCTCTAATAGCCATAAACCGCACAATAATATGCGGCTGACCAAAATAACCAAATCCCCAAGCCAAAAGCCCCAAAATACCTAAAAATGTCTGTCCGGCAAAGATATTTAAATGGTCATAATTTGCTGCGTGACTATACTCATTTAAAAGCGCAAAAAAGCTTGAGCCTTCTGGAATATCAATACTAAAATATGCTACTAATGGGATACAGACCAACACTAAAAACATTAAAATACCTTGGAATGCATCAGTTAGACACACAGCCTTAAATCCGCCAAAAAATGTATAAAATACCACTATAAATAGAGTTACTGCAGCACCAAGAACAAAATCTAAACCAAAAAAGCTCTCAAATGTCTTGCCTCCTGCGATGATACCACTACTTACATAAAGTGTGTAGAATACCAAAATAAAAATTCCTGAAATTATGCGTAAGACTTTTGTTTTATCCTTAAATCTATTTTCTAAATAATCAGGAATAGTAATGCTATCGCCAGAAATTTCAGTATATACCCTAAGCCTACTGGCTAAATACTTATAATTCGCCCACGCACCAATGCTAAGTCCTATAGCAATCCATGCATTACAAATTCCACTTAGATATAACGCTCCAGGCAATCCAAGAAGCATCCAACCACTCATATCGCTAGCACCAGCACTTAATGCGGTCATAAATGGCCCTAAAGAGCGATTATCTAGCAAGTACTCATTTAAATTTGACTTTTTATTATAAGCTAGGCGACCAATCACCAAAAGCACCGCAAAATATAACCCAATAGCTAAATAGGTAGTAAAATCCAAATTCTCTCCTTATTTACTGTTTTTTTTCTTTAAATATTTTTCATCTATATAACCCATATCTGCAAGCTTGTCAAAAATTCTAGCAAGTATCGGTCCAGCCGCACCTCCACCGCTTGCACCATGTTCTACTAATACAGTTACTATATATCTAGGATTCTCGTATGGAGCATATCCTGTCATCCATGCATGTGAGCGTTCATAATATTCCATATCAACCTCTTTTATGCGCACCTTATCTTCTTGACTAATTCCTACTACTTGAGCAGTACCTGATTTAGCCGCTATGGTAACCTTTGATGGGCTTAATACTCTAAATCCTGTACCACCTGGAATATTAGCTACTGCATGCATTCCTTCTCTTATATATTTTAGAGCTGATTTTTCTTTTTGGCTTAAAATATCTCTAGCATGCCACTCTTGAGGCACTCCATTTATACTACCAATAAAATGCGGTGTAACATCATGCCCCATTGCAAAAATTGCCGTATCTCTAGCTACTTGCATAGGAGTTGCTAAGAAGCTACCTTGACCTATACTAGTATTAATAGTATCACCTTGATACCATGGCTGATTTAATCTCATCTTTTTCCACTGAGCATCTGGAACAATTCCTATATACTCATTTGGCAAATCAACTCCAGTTTTAACTCCAAAGCCATAGCGTCTAAGAACTGGCGCCATAATATCAATTCCTACATTATATGCTCCACGATAAAAATATGTATCACAGCTATCACGCAAAGCCTCTACTATAGTCATCATCTCAGAGCCGTAATTTTTCCAATTTCTAAATTTTCTATCACCTAGCTCAAGATATGGATCACAAAGTATCCGTGATGTTGGCGCATATTTTCCACTCTCAAAAAATGCCATACCCATCGCCATCTTTACAACACTTCCAGGTGGATATAGTGCATTTATTAATTTATTAGTAAATGGATGATCCGGATTATTCATCATCTCATTCCAATCGCTTTGACTAATACCAGTTACAAATTGATTCAAATCATACTCTGGCAGGCTTGCTGCCGCTAAAATAGATCCATCAATTCCATCCATAACTACTACCGCACCAGCTGGACGATCAAAAGCTTGATATAAGTACTTTTGTAATTCCAAATCAATAGTTAAAGATATATCAGTACTGCTTGGCTTAATATAACCAATCTCTTCTACAACCTTATTTAGTGCAGTAACCTTGGTAGTTCTTTGACCTTCTACTCCTTGTAAAATTTCATTATAATAGCGCTCAATTCCACTACGACCTGTATAGTTCGTCAGTTTTGAAAGCGGATTTGCCTCTATATCTTTTAAATTTGCCCTACCAACATATCCAATAACATGGCTAGCTAACTCACCTAATGGATAATGACGGATAGAAACTGGATTTACCGAGGTATTTTCACGCAAATTTAGCCTAGCAAAATGTGGTAAAACTCTATCATAATCTAAAAAATTTACAACATTTACAAAATCTTGTGAATAAGGAGAGTCGTTTTTTATATACTCCCTTTTTAGCTTTGTAGCGTTTAAATCTGGAAACACTGAGATTATAAAGTTTATCTCATCATCTAATACTTTTAAATTTCGTCTTAAATGTGGCTTAATAGAGATCTCAAATCCTAATTTATTTACTGCTAAAGGCTGGCCATTTTTATCTAAAATTTGACCACGAACCGGAGCAATATCTTCAGTTTTTATTGCATTTTTTTCGGCAATCTGCTCATAATACTCATTTGATTTAATACTTAAATAATAGATACGAGTAAGCAAAATAATCCATACAAGAACGATAATTCCATATACAATAGTTAGCCTCATAGCACCCGCCCTCTAAATATTACAAGTGCTATTAGTGATTCTATCGCAGCATATAGCAAATACTCATAGCTTAGCTCAAGGCGAGGCTGATTAAGTATATAAAGTGCAATATTACTCATAACCAAAGTAAGAATATAGCCTGAAAATACATATATAGTTATTAATAGCTTTCTCCATTTGATATTTGTCTTTAGCCAATCATCAAGAAGATAGTAAAATAACAACCATGCTAAAAGCACCGAGCAAAACTCAAATCCATTTAATTGTTCAGCAAAAAATAAAAAGGCTACAGTTAGATACCATCTTTTATCTTTTACTCCAAGCGTTCGCTCAATCTCATCACTAAGTATTATTAAATAAGCAAAAAATATCCCTATAAGAGATGGTAAAAATAGCGATGTTAAACTAAATATCTCATAGCCTATAACAGATATACAAAAAAGGCTAAATCTTAGAGATTGTGAATTAGTGCTATTTCGTTGCATACTGGAAAGTGTTTGCATTTTATGCAATCGGCCCAAATTTTTTGCGCTGGAAGCTTCTCTTTAGAAATTTCTTCAAACCCTAAGTTTTTAAAAAATTCACTTCTATAAGTAAGAGTAAAAACTTGAGCAATCTCAAGCTCTCTAGCCTGAGCTAATAAGGCATTTACTAGTCCACTACCTACGCCTTTGCCTCTATAGGCTCCATCAACTATCAAGCTTCTAACCTCAGCTAAATTTGCTGCGTGAATATGAAGAGCGCTATATCCAATGAGCCTATCATCATCAAAAGCCAATGTATATGAGCGAATATTAGTAGCTATCTCATCATCACTTCTAGGCAAAATCACCCCATTTTCAATCTCAGGGCGAACCAAAATCTGCATACTAGCTATATCTTTTAATCTTGCTTTTTTATACTCTATCATTTTACACCAAATACTGCATTATATATCGCTTTTGTCGCTTTATCTATACCGGTTTTTTTACTACTTGAGACCAAAATCGCAGCTGGATCAATCTTTAAAATAGCTGACTTTTGACTCTGATTTAGTTTATCTGATTTTGTGTAAATATTTAATACATTCTGGTCAGGTCGGACAAATTCATTTAGATACAAACCAAGATTTTCATCTTTTTGCAGCCCCGCATGTCTAGAATCTATCAAATGGATAAAAGCCTTTATACTAATGCGTTCACGCAAATATTTATCTAGATTTTTTTGCCATGCATTATGCATACTTTTACTAACTTTAGCGTAACCAAACCCAGGTAAATCCACAAAAATCAATGGAACCTTATCCTCGCCATTATCGACTATAACCTCAAAATAGTTAATTAGCTGAGTTTTACCTGGTGTAGAGCTAGATTTAGCCAAGCCATGGTGATTAGTTAGTGCATTAATAATAGAGCTTTTACCAACATTACTACGCCCTAAAAACGCCACTTCGCTTATACCAAACTCAGGAGAATCATCAACTCCTTGAGCTGAGAGTAAAAACTTAGCACTTACGATTCTCATTTATCCTCTACCTGAAATATAAATTTAACTGGCTTTTTATCCTTGCTTTTGACACTATAAACACCTTTTAACTGATCTACTATAATTTCATCACCAAAAATTTTCTTATCGCTATCAACTTCATGCAAAAATGCACTACCTTTTAAGGTGTAAATTTGCCCTTTTGGCTCATAGGTTAGTAAATCGCCACTACCATTATACTTTTTACCATCTAGTAAGATACTAAATTTGGCATCACTTATTGCCTCATATTTTTGCGGTTTTCGATTTTTATCAAAGTAAATTTTAACACGATTTGCCGTTAATGTATCGCTTTTACCTTTTTTAATTAATACATTACCTACAAGTTCTCCAAGTCCTACTTTCTCATCAGCATAGAAGCTATCAGCACTTACTTCGACCTGATTTGCACTTACTACACCATAAAAGAATGCAACAACTATAAAAGATTTAACTATTTGTAAAACCAACCCTTAACTCCTTTTGCAACTATATGATTACTATCAAGTGCATATATCACGCTTTTTCCTACTATTTTATCGCTATTTTGCAATAATTCAAATGGGACACTGCTTAATAATGTTTTTTCCATCATTAGATACTGAATTTCACTAGAGTTGTAGCGCAAATTGGTATCTAAATTTAGATATCTCACATCGCCAAAAAATGTTATATTATTATCTTTATAAATAGCCTCATTTGAGGTGATGTTGTGTCTATCTTTTTGGATAAAGGTAACATTTGGCTGAATAAATTCATTATAATCATCATAGGCTATAACACTTTTAGATGTAAATTTAGCATATGTATTTGTAGCATTTATCTCATAGCTTATTACTCCATCTGCTTGCATATTTGCTACCTTTATACTGTTACTTTGCAGGCTAGTTTCATATGGGTTTTGTAACATTAACGCCACTACGCTCATACTAAAAAGAGCCACAACAAAATAAAAAATTTTTATAGCCAACGCCCAATCCACTCATCACGTAAATTTTCTCTATCAATGATAATTTCTATCATCTCTCTAACTGCACCATAACCGCCATTTTTACTTAATTTTATATCTGGAGTAAGCGCTTCAAAAGCATCATTTGGTGCAAAACTAATAGCTACATTTTTTAACAATTTCATATCATTTAAATCATCACCAATAGCAGCTGCATTTTCTAAGCTTAGTCCTTCTAATTCTAAAATCTCTTTAGCCTTAGCAAGTTTATCACTTACACCTTGAAAACAATACTTAACCTCTAGCTCTTTGGCTCTATCAGCTACGATTTGAGAGCTTTTACCTGTAATTATGGCCGAAATTTTACCCATACGATTCCACTGTTGTATGGCAAATCCATCTTTTACATCAAATCTTTTAAATTCATCAGATAAATTAGTCTTATAAAGACCACCATCACTCATACATCCATCAACATCTAAAAATATTATCTCTATCATAATACGCCTTTGGTGCTTGGAATTCCTATCTTATCATTTTTAGCCACAGCCCTACGAAATGCCACAGCAAAAGCCTTAAATGTAGCTTCTGCTATATGGTGAGAGTTTGTGCCTCTTTGCTTGATTATGTGCAAGGTAATGCTTGAATTCATTGCAAGTGCTCTAAAAAACTCCTCTACAAGCTCGCTATCAAAGTTTCCAATCTTTGGATTCATCTGCGATTCATAGACCAAAAAAGGTCTATTAGATAGATCCAAAGCACACTCCACAGCAGCTTCATCCATAACTACAACTGCATTGCCGTATCTCTCCACGCTACCAAGCGGATATAGAGCTTCCTTAATAGCTTGACCTAGTACGATACCGCAATCTTCTACGCTATGGTGATCATCTATATGTAAATCTCCTTTGCAATAAAGCTTAATATCCATTAAAGAGTGCTTTGCAAATGCAGTTAACATATGATCAAAAAATCCAATACCAGTATCTATATCGCTATTACCGCTTCCATAAATTTCAAGCTCTAAACTAATATCAGTCTCTTTTGTTTTTCTTTGTTTTTTTATCATTATATTTCCTAATCTCTAGCTATAAACGCACCTTTAAACTGACCACTAGATATGAAATCACGAGCTTCAGCTTCGCTTCTAAATCCTGTTAAAAATACCCTATAAATTGGCTCACCATTTAAACTATACTCACGAACTGTTGTTTTATAAATTCCGTTTGTATTATTATATTGAGTTTTATAGGTATTTGCTCCAGCAAGGCGTCTAAATGCACCAATTTGCACCATAAAATTACCGCCTGTATATGTGTGAGTTTTAGCCGTTTTATTAGCCGGTGTCTCAACCTGTCCGTAAAATCCTATAACTTCAAGCTTTACTGGAACTGTTCCATCAGCAATCATAGCAATTTCTAAAGCTGCGGCTTTAGATAAATCAATAACCCTACCAGCTACAAATGGTCCTCTGTCATTTATTCTTACTGTGGTTGTTTTGCCATTTTTTAAACTTGTAACTTTAACCATTGTATTCATTGGCAAGGTTTTATGAGCTGCAGTTAGAGCATGCATATTATATGTTTCGCCATTGCTTGTTTTTTTGCCATGAAAATTTGGTCCATACCAGCTAGCAATACCTGTAGCTGTATCACCTACTTCTACTACTGTTGGGTAATATGTTTTACCATTTATTGTATATGGTCTCATTGTAGATTCTTGATTGCTAGCACCACCATTTTGTATAGTTTCAAAATCTGAACCTGAGTAGTTTGAACCATATCCTGAGCCTAAATAGCCACCTGAATACCCCGAACCTGAGTAGTGTGGGATACTCTTTGTAGAACATCCGCTAAATAATGCACCTGCTAGCACTATGACTGATAATTTAGTGAGGTATGACAAGATTTTCTCCTATTGCTAATTTCATATTTGTTTTGCTATTTGCCTTTATAATTTCATCTACTTCTACGCCAAATTTACGCGAAATCATTCCAAGTGTATCACCCTTTTTAACCTGATACTCATAGATTGTTTTAGCATTTGCTGGGACGGCAAGTTTATAGTTTGATTTTATCTTACTTACATTATTATACTCTTTAATATCGCTTGCTTTAATATTTAACTTTTTAGCAATAATTTCAAAAGTATCACCTTTTTTAGTATTATAAATTTTACTCTTTGACCCCTCTTTATAATTAGCGGCAAACTCCTCTTTTTTAATTGTTGGGATATAAATATAATAAGTCTCCCTATTTGGCGGAGTAAAGCTGTATCTTAAATGAGTATTATATTTGCTAAGATTTTCTAAACTAAATCCGATAGATACAGCCACATCTCTTAAGCTAGTTCCACCTGGAATTTCAACTCTTTTAATACCTATATATGTAGCTGAATTTAGCATTGAACTATCTTTTGAGATTAGAAAATCACTATCATTTGCCACATATGCCATCATTATAATTTTACGTAGATAATCTCTGCTTTCTAACGAAAGGTACTTTTTCTTTGGGTTTAAAAGCACCATTATATCATCACTTCCAGCTAATTTTATAGCTTTGCTTAATTTTCCTTCTCCTGCATTGTAAGCTAAAATAGCTAGATACCACTTGCCAAACCTATCTTTTAATCTTTCTAAATAATCAATAGCAGCATGTGTAGCTTGCAATGGATCTCGTCTTTCATCTACATACTTATCAACTTCTAAATTATGCAGCTTTGCAGTACTAGGGATAAACTGCCAAATTCCAGCTGCTTTAGCTCCAGAGGTTGCTCTATTTGATAACTTAGATTCTACAATAGCTAAATATAATAAAAAATTTGGAGCATTTCGCTCTTTTAAGACATCTTTTATTATAGCAGCATGCTTATACTCTTTAGTTATTGTATTTATAAATTCTTTCTTTGTCATATCCATTCGAACATTTTTAAGTAGTAAAAAATGCTCATCGTTTATATATTTTGGGTCAATATCAAGCTCTTTTAATACCCTAATTTCTTTTTGAAAATTATCATCTGAAACCATAAACCCAAATGAGCAACTACAGCTTAAAAGTATAAATAAAACTATGGCAAATATTCTCATCTCTCTCCTTAAATTCCAAATAATCTATTTGCATTTTGCGTTGTAATACTCTCAACATCGCTCCTGCTAAGTCCTAAAATATCAGCCATTTTATCAGCTACATATGTCGTAAATGCTGGCTCATTTCTCTTACCCCTGTGAGGTTCAGGAGTAAGATATGGAGCGTCAGTTTCAAGCACAAGTCTATCAAGTGGAATCTTAGGTAAAATTTCAACTAATTTTTTTCCATTTTTAAAAGTTAAAACGCCACCTATTCCATAATAAAATTTACTGCTTAATTCAAGCAAGATAGGACTAGCATTAAAACAATGCAAAACTCCGCCAACTAGCCTACTTTCGTACTCTTTTAAAATTTTTAGACTATCCTCGTTTGCATCTCTAATATGCACAATAAGCGGCAAACCAATCTCCACGGCTAATTCGATTTGACTGATAAAAGCCTCTTTTTGTTTGGCTTTATAACTATCTATATCTGTTGTTGGTAGTCTAAAATAGTCTAGTCCACACTCGCCTATAGCTATACATTTTGACTCTTTAGCGAATTTACGCAAAATATCTATATCATGCCCATCGATTTCATATGGATGTACTCCAGCAGCAAAGTATATATTTTCATTTGAATTTGCTATTTCTAACGCTTTTGGCAGATCATTTATATCTGCTCCTGGAATTATAATCTTTTGCACTCCGCTATCAAATGCACTTTTTATTACGCTACTAATATCATCAAATCTAGCATCATCTAGATGACAATGTGTATCTATAATCATAAAATTTCTACCCTATTTTTACCATTTAATTTTGCTTTTGTTAAAGCTTTATATCCTATATTTATTGCTTGATCAATTTTGAGCGAATTATCAAAAAGACAAACTCCTACTGAAATAGTTGGGCGAATAGCTGAGGCGACTACTAAATTTGCAACCTTTGATCTAATTTGCGCCATAATTCTTACACTCTCATCAAAGCTAACTTTATCTAAAATCACACCAAATTCACCACCGCTAAGGCGTGCTACAATCATTCCCTTTAGCTCATTTCTAAGCATAGATGCCACATGCGCTATAACTCTATCGCATAGATCAAAGCCAAATTTAGCATTTATATCTCTTAATCCATCAATATCAATAATTGCGATGCTAAATTCTGCTTTTCGCTCTGCTAAATTTTTTACATAATTAAAAAAATAACGCCTATTAAATAACTTTGTTAATGGGTCATATTTTTTATATAGTTCGATATTAATCTCATCTTGCATAGCTTTTAGATTGCTATCTACTCTATATATAATCTCCTCTTTACTAAAAGGCACAGAGATAAAATCATTTGCACCATTTTTTAGAAATTTTGCCGCCACATCATTATCGCTAGCTGCTACTACGATTAAGCCTAGATGATTTTTATCCTTTGTTTGGCGAATTTGACGCATTAAGTCAAATCCATTGATAACTGGCATATTATAGGCTGTTAAAATTAGTTTAATATCTGGATTATCCTCTAAATAATTTAACGCCTCCTCGCCATGTGCTGCAGTAAAAACTTTATAAAGTTGCGAATTTAAAATCTCTTTTAGCTGATTTCTCACGCTCATAGACGGCTCGACTATCATAACCTTATAACTACGATTTCTACATAGTCTATTAATTGTTTCGAAGATATAATTAATCGCATCAAGATTATCTTTTACTACATAATCAACAATATTTTTTTGCATAAAGAGCTTTTTTAAATTCTCATCTACACTACCAGTTAAAATAATAGCTAAGATATTTTTAGATAGTACATAATCAACCACTTCACCATCTGGTGCATCAGGTAAATTAATATCAAGTAAAGCAATAAAAAAGTCATCATTTTCCTCAATAGCCTCAATCGCCTCTGCGTAACTATGTGTTACTACGATATCCATATCAACATGTGCGTTCATCTTTTTAGCTATTAGCTTAGCTAAGGCTTTATTATCCTCGACTATAAGGACTCTCTCACGCATGATAACCCCATCTTAATTTAATATTCAAAGCCTTGATTATACTCAAATTAGACTTTAACACTCATTAAAGCAATAACTTCTTAGCAAATTCAGTCGCCTCTTGCGTTATACTTTCACCACTTATCATACGCGATAACTCCATTACTCTTTCATCCATATTTAACTCTTTTGCAGTAGAGCCTTTTATATCTTTTTGTACTAAAAAGTGATGATGGGCTTTTGAGCTAAGTTGAGGCTGATGTGAAATAGCAAAAATTTGATATAAGCTTGATAGTTCTATCAATACATTTGCTATACTCATAGCCTCTTTGCCACTTAGATTAGCGTCTATTTCATCAAGAATTAACACTCCACCGCCAAGACCGCTAATCTTAGCTTCACTAGCGATAAAAGCTAATCTTAAACGATTTATCTCTCCACTACTTAGAGTTTTTAAATTTGAACTATTTAAATTTATATCTACTAAATCAGCACCATTTATATCTAAATTTTTACTATTTAAACATATATCAACCCTATCCATATATAGATCTTTTAAATAGCTATTTATCATAGTTTCTAACTCTTTTATAGCTTTAAAACGCTCTTTTGTTATAGCTTCTGAAGAGCTTTTAAGCTCATTTGATAATTTTGTAAATTTAGATACTAAATCAGATTTTTGAAACTCTATATTTTCATAATGAGCTAATTCACTCTTTCTTCTTTTTAATATCTCTAGACACTCTTCTATACTTCCATATCGTTTTATTAGAGCATTTAGACTCTCTATGCGATCTAAAATCTCCTCAATGTCCAATCCTTCAAACTCATCAAAATCCACGCTACTTCTAGCAATTTTAAGCTCATTTAAAGCATCGCTAAAAAATCCACCATCAATCTCGCTAATATGCAAAGCATCCATTACTGCCTTCTCATAGGCAAATATCGCTTCAGCTTTATTCCAAGCCTCTTCTATTTTATCTTTTTTACTAAGGCGTTTTTTGATCGAATTTAACTCTTCAAATTCGCCAACTTTTGGGCTTACTTGCTCTATCTTTTCTATCTCAAATTTAGCAAAATCTCTAAGCTCATCGATCTTTTTTTCCTCTTCATTGATCTTATCAAGCTCTTTTTTAATGCTCAAAAATTCACCAAATTTCTCTTTAAATTTGATTAAATTCTGATTATAATTTTTAGATTTTTTACTAGCTAAAATATCTAAAAGATTAAGCAATCTAGCATTTTCAAACTCGCTAATCTCTTTAGCGCTTAGATATTTTAAATGGCGACTAGCAACTAAATTTAAATTTTTTTTAGATATTGATTGATTGTTTATAAAATATCTTGTACTCTTATCTTTTAAGAGTTTAAAGCAGTTTATGCTCTCTTCTTCAATCCCAAACTCATCAAGCCCAAGCCTACACTCCACATCGGCTTCAATAAGCCTAGCATCACTATCTTTGTAGCCAAAAACGCTTAATATCGCCCCCATCAAAACGCTCTTTCCAGCACCACTCACACCAGTAAATACACTAAGCCCAGAGCCAAATTTAAGCTCTAATTCATTAAAACTTAAATAATCTTTAAGATAAATTCTCTCTATCACTGGTGCCCCCATCTTAATTTCTCTTTTAACACACCAAAGTAATCCCTTCCTTGATGTCTAAGTAGATTAACTCTAATATCACTAACGCTAATATCTACACTATCAAATTCAATCAAATCAAATCTATCTTGCCCATCTATTAGCACCACTACATCATCATTACTTCTAAACTCCAGCCTAAACTCCCTAGGCAAGACAAGCGGCCTTTGAGTAAGGCTATGAGAGCATATCGGCGTAACGCTATAAGCATCACACAAAGGATGGATAATAGGCCCTCCAGCACTCATATTATACGCAGTTGAACCCATCGCAGAGCTAATTATCACTCCATCACCAAAATATGAATTAAAATGCTTTGAATTTAAAAACGCATCAATATGCGAAGTGGTATCGATCTTTTTACGCATTAAAACAATATCATTAAAGGCTAATTTTGTAGTTATTTTGCCATTTTTATTGAAATTTGCCCTAAGCATATATGGGCGTTCAATATCATAAATTCCAGCCAAAAATTGATCTAAAAATCCACCAAATCCATCCAAGGTAGAATCAGTCAAAAATCCCAAATGCCCAGTATGAACCCCATATATATAAGCCTCGCTTTGTGCTGCTCTCCTACAAGTAGCTATAAAATTACCATCACCACCTAAAGAGATAATAACTCTAGCTCTTTTAGTTAGCTCATCAAACTCATATCCTTGCATGCCAAGACTACTAGCCACATGAGACTCAAATATCACATCAATTGAGCGACTTTTTATAATCTTTATAATCTTTAATAACGCATCTTTTTGCTCTATTGGATCTCTAGTTGTAATTGCTATAGTATTTAAATTTTTATGAATTTTAGACATAACTCTCCCCTAAAAGCCAAATTCTACACAAAAAAATATAATATAAAGTATCTCAAAATATAAATTATATCTACTTATCAAAGCGAGTGCTTCTGAGTTTTAGAGTTGAGATTTTCTTGCATTACTCCACTTTAAAGCTTGCTAGACTACAAAGTATCAGCTTTAACTCATTATAGAGAAAAACACAACAAACAAATCAAAAAGTAAAAATAAACTTACAACATTAAAACAGCATTAAAACTTTTAGGTATATTTCGAGCATATATTAAGCAAATTTAAAGGCATAAAAAGAGATAATTTTCTTTATTTTAATAAATATTTAGTGCAACTATCTAAATTAAGGTTTTATTATGCTATCAGATAACTTATCTAGATTCTTTTTTGAGAGATATGAACTTACAAATTCACAAAAATGATATCCAACAAAAGGTCTTTAAACTTCTTAAAATAGATGAAAACGAACAAAGAGAGAAATTTGGATTTTTACTTGATGCGCTGATATTTAAAAAAAGGAGAAAAATGGGTTTCGTTCCGCATTCTCAAAAATACAAATGTCTAAAATATGGCATGAGAAAAATACAGCTAGCGGGCTGCACTGACTTGCTTCGCAGCTGCCCAAAGTGCGGCTCAGTAATGCCGCCAATCAAAATGAGCTGGATAGATAAGGTGCTAAGATTTTAGAATTCCCTAGGGAATTCTAGAGAATTCTAGAATTTGTTACTTTAAAATAAAAATTAACTTAAATTTTACATTTAGTTAAAAAATTTATTGACTTTTATGGGGGGGGGTGATAGTAGAATATGGCGTTTTTTGTAAATAACATAAAAAATACTAATAAGGAGAAAAAAATGGCAAAAATTTGTCCAAAATGTAAAGCTAGCTGCAAAAATGCAACAGCTGTTTTTTGTGAGTATTGCGGTGGCGTATTAAATGACGCTGATTTTCAAAACAAAGACATTTTAGGCGAATACTCTAAAAAAATAAAGGTACTTGTAGATAGCTTTGAGGTAGATAGAAAAAAATATCATAGCCCTATACCAGAATTAAACGAAGTTTATGAAAAGGCAAATAAACTACATAGCTTTTTGCTAGCGTATAAAGAGAGCTTTGATAGCGAAAATAAGCAAATAGATAATTTTATCAAAAAAACAGCTAATTATCTAAAACAAGATTCTAACTTTGAAGTAGCGTTCGTAGGCACAGTAAAAGCTGGCAAATCTACTCTAATAAATGCTATGCTAAAACACGAATACGCCTCATCGTCAGTTACGCCAGAGACTAGTGTGCTTACAAAGTTTAAATATGGCGAAGTAAATAGTCTAAAAATCACTTTTTACAGTAAAGATGAGTGGGATGAGCTATGGCAAAGTGCGAACAAAAATAAGCAAAAATCAGGTGCTTTTTTAAATGAATTTGCTGAACTTGGGGCTGAGGGACAAATATCAAAATATGTAGGCAAAGAGCCTATAATTGAAGATCTCTCAAAAGAAAATCTTAAAAAATATACAGGTTCAACTGATGCTGTGCATTATTTTGTAAAAGAAGCAGAGGTTAGTTTTAGCGGGTTTCCATTTAAAAATCTAGTTTTTGTAGATACTCCAGGGCTAGATGATGCGGTGGATTTTCGCTCGAATGTAACAAGAGAGTATATAAGTAGAGCAAATGTAGTTTTGATGTGTATAAAAGTAGATCCTATACACAACTCAGAGCTAACTACTATTTATCAAGCATTTGATAACACTGGTGGTCGCCCAGAAAAAGTATTTTTGATAGGCACGCAGCTAGATATAAGAAACGAACCACTAAAAGCATGGGAGGAGCTAAAAAATGACTGGAAGAAAAATATAGTATCAAAAGAAGAAGTAGATACTACAAAATTCACACGCAAACAAGGTGAATCAAACATCATCGGTGTAGCTGCGTATGTATCGCTACTATGTGATATGAAAAAGCGTGGGGAAGAGTTGAGTAGACCGCAAATCAAAGTTTTAGAAAAGATTTGTTATGAGCTATTTGATACTCATGCTATAGATGAAAAATTTGATGAAATCTATAAATTTGCTAATGTAGATGGCGTGTATAAAAGCATAGAGAAATTTACAGCTACTGCAAAGCAAGAAATAATAAACGATGCTAAGTTGAAATTCCAAGGTCTTTTTACTGAAGTGAAAAAATATTTTCAGGATTTAAACAAAGATGCCAAAGATACTTATCAAAAGGGTCAAGGTAGCGTAGATGAGATAATAAGCAAAATAAAAGAAGAAGAAAAAGCCCTAGGAAAACTAGAACAAACAAGACAAGAGCTAAAAGCGAAAATAGATGAATTTCAAGGGCAAGTAAATAACGCTGTCAAAGAAATAAATGACGCTATTGACGGTGTTATAAACTCTATTAAGGAGTAGGCTATGGGATTTTGGGACTTTTGTGGTGCATTATTGGATATAGGCAAAACAGTTGTTGAAGGTGTTGTTGAAGTTGGTAAAACCATATATAATGAAGGTAAAAAATTACTTGGTTTTGGCGACGAAGTAGCCCAGAGCGTAAGCGAAAAAGGCTCATATAAAAAAGAGGAAGCCCATGTAGAAGAAACAGTAGATATCAATGATGAGCTAGGTAAGTTTAAAAAGAAAGCTTCTAAGCAAAGCAGAGAAATCGAAGGCGAAATAACTGAAATTTGTCAAAGTGCTTTTGACAATCTAGCTAGTGGGCTTTATGAGCTAAATCAAATGAAAATAGGTGGTAGACAATTATCTATAAATGCTGATCTTTTAAGGTCTGAGAGCAGAAGGCTTATAAGCGATATAAAAGGCAGTATAGAATCAGAAATCATGCCAAGCATAAGCATAGATAATGATGATTGCCTTGAAATCCTAGAAATGGATAAGGGTAAAAAGAAGAAAAACCTCATGAAAGCTTTCATAAATAAAAATCTTCTAAAAGCACTTACTAAGCTACAAACTAATCTAAAAAATGGTTTAGATAATGCTCATAGTAATATTTCTGAAACGCTTGATAATAAATTTGAGCAAATAGAAATAATGACTAAGCAAAAAATAGAAACTTTAGAAATTCTAAAATCAAATGATGATGTGCTAAAAAGACAAGAAACACAAGCGGGCATAGCACAACAAATCTGTGTTAGCAATATGATGCTAGAAAAACTAAAAACACTATAAAAGGAAAATAAAATGGCTTTTATAACAGCAGCTGCAGCAAAAACTTTGGCTCAGGTAATACCATTTGTAGTTGAAGGAATAGCGGCTTTGGCTACACTTTTTAAAAGTTCTAAAAAAGAAGAGCAAGCTATTGCAAACGAGAAGTCTTTTGACAAAAGCCAAGCAAATGTTGAAGATATAGAAAAGATAAACACGCTTTTAGGCACTCTAAAAAATGCTATCACAGCTGATGCAAATAGGCTAGAAGACCAATTAAGATTGCTTAACGGTGATTTTAATAATAAAATTGCCGACATGCTACACGATATGGATGTGAATTCTAGAAACTTTGAGCAAATAAACTTCAAAAATGAAAGAAGAATAAAAAATATTTTTGCTAGTGAAATCAGCTCAAAATTATCCCTTGGGAATTCTAGATGCTTAGAAATACTTCATATGAGTGCTGGAGAGTCAAAAGAAAATGCTATAACTGAATTTAAAAATAAAATTCTAACAAACGCACTTTCTACTATAAAAGACGAAGTATGCGAAAATCTACAAGGTGGTCTTGATATGATGAATAGTACTCTAAAAAATAAGCTAGAACTAGAAGATATGCGCATAAGCTCTAATGTCAAAAATCTAAAACTACTAGCAAATAGCACAGATATAGCACAAAAAGAAGAGGTAAACGCAAAATTACAAAGCTCAATTTGTGCTACTGATATAATGCTAGATAAGCTAGATGAGATTAAATAAATCAGAGGTAAGAAATGGGTTGGTTTTCAGAAGTGTCAACAAAAAAGTCAGTAGAAATGTCAGTAGCAGTAACAATAGCAATAGAATCATCAAGAAGGACTTTAAGGGCTGTAAGAACTTTCTTTGGTTATAGAATTCCTATTAAATTTGACTTAGCGAACAAACAATTTGATAACTATATAAGAATAAGCGATATAACTAACACTAAGCCAGGCAAAAAAATACACAAACGAAAGCCAGTAGTAAGCCAAAACGGCGTGTGGTTTTTTAGAAGCAGTGGGCATTTTAACTACTATACTGGGAGCTTTAATGAGGCATGCGATAAGCTCTCAGTATGCGTGCTAAAAGATGAAGTGCTAAGAGAAATAGCTTTTAGAGACTTGGATGTTTTTATAGAAAAAGACTTTGCAGAGGCTTATCTAAACAAAAGAACATCCGAGTGTCCTTTTAATATGCAAGATTTAGAAATTGCTTTGATAAAGGAATTTTTAAATTATTTAAAAACTGAGTATGAAAAAATAGTTTTTGAGCCAGTAGCAAGCGAGAAAATCATGCTAGAAAACGTAGAAAAAGAGATAGAGGGTAAAATTCAAAATATAAAAGAAATGATTAAAAAATTGCAAAATAGTGATTTTTTTTATAAAAGAGTAAGTAAAATTCTAGATTAAAGGTAAAAGATGTACTCATTTTTTGAAGTTTTAGAGTTGTATTTGAGTGGTGCTGATGTGCGTTTATCCAAAAATAATAGATATTCTAATGAATTCATGCAAAAAAGCAATGTGCTTTTTGATTGTATAAAGAAAAATAAAATGTTTAGAGAAGCAGCGCATACAATCATTAAAAATTTTAAAAACGAAATCGGATGGCAATTTTTTGATAGTGTCAAAAGCAATCTTTCAGACCCAAATCACAAAAAAATGTTTCGAGATATAGAGAAAATCTTAATAAAATACGCTTTAACATTAATAAAAAAAGAGCGTGCTAATTACTACTTTAATCAAACAGAAAAGAAACTATATAAAGAAAAAAATAAACTAGAAAAAATAGAAACACAAATGAAAAGAAAAATAAATCATATAGAAAAACTAAAATCAAATTTATGTGATAGTGATTTTTGCAGAAAAAAAATAGATAAAATTTTAGGCTAAGAATATGTGATTTTTTTAGTTTTAAACTTTTTGAGTTTTGTATGCTTGTGACATTATCTGTCGCAAAGCTTTATTGGAATTCTGTCAAAAAGGAGCAAAGATGTTAGCTGTTTTTGGTGGGATTTTGTTTATTGCTCTTGGGGTTTTAGAGCTTGGTTGGATCTTACTAGGTTTGCTATTTTATTTGGCTTTTTTGTTGCGCTCGGAGTTGCTAGTTTTGCACTTTTGATTAACTCACTAAATTCATACCCTTCTAATGATATACTTTGAGCCACATGAGACTCAAATATCACATCAATTGAGCGACTTTTTATAATCTTTATAATCTTTAATAACGCATTTTTTTGCTCTATTGGATCTCTAGTTGTAATTGCTATAGTATTTAAATTTTTATGAATTTTAGACATAACTCTCCCCCAAAATTCAAATTCTACACAAAAAAATATAATATAAAGTATAATAATAAAATGAAATTTAACTTTACCCGCTCACTAGTCAAAATTTCTAATAAAAGTTTTATAAAATTTAATGTATAATTGCCACTTTTTACAAACGAAAGGATTAATATGCGGAGTCATTACTGCACCGACTTAGACGCACAAGATATCGGTAAAAGCGTCAGTCTATGTGGTTGGGCAAATTCATACCGAGACCACGGCGGCGTTATATTTATAGATCTTCGTGATAGAAGTGGAATTATCCAGCTTGTATGCGATCCAGCAGACAGCAAATCAGCACACGAAATAGCATCAAAAGTTAGAGATGAATATGTCCTAAGAGCCAAAGGTAAGATAAGAGCTAGAGGTGAGGGACTAGTAAATCCAAAGCTAAAAACCGGCGAGATTGAAGTCATAATAGATGAGCTAATCATTGAAAATGAGAGCGCTCCACTACCTTTTGTAATCGGCGATAATAGCGTTGGTGAAGATATCAGGCTTAAATATCGCTTTTTAGATTTAAGAAATGAAGATAGCCTAAGCAAATTTCAACTTCGCTCAAAAGCTAGCATAGCGTGTAGAAATGCCCTTGATAGACTAGGATTTTTAGAGGTTGAAACCCCTATGCTAACTCGTGCTACACCTGAGGGCGCAAGGGATTATCTAGTGCCTAGCCGTGTTCATCCTGGCGAATTCTACGCCCTACCACAAAGCCCACAGCTCTTTAAACAGCTATTAATGTGTGCTGGATTTGATAAATATTTTCAAATCGCAAGGTGCTTTAGAGATGAAGATTTAAGAGCTGATCGCCAACCTGAATTCACTCAAATCGATGTTGAAATGAGCTTTTGTGATCAAGAAGATGTGATAAAAGTTGGCGAAGAGGTGTTAAAAGATATATTTGCAGCTTGCGGGCATAATATCCAAATTCCATTTAAAAGAATGAGTTATAAAGATGCTATGGAGCTTTATGGTAGTGATAAACCTGATCTTAGATTTGATCTAGCTATGGTCGATGTAATCGATATCTTCGCTAAATCAAATAATCAAATTTTTAGCACTCCAGCACAAGATCCAAAGAAAAATAGAGCCAAAGCTATAAAAGTCCCAAATGGAGATAATATATTTAGCAAACGCCAAATGCAAAGATTTGAAGAATTTGTCCGTAAATTTGGCGCTAAAGGCTTAGCATTTATCCAAATAAAAGATCCAAAAGATACAGCCGGACAAGATAACTGCGTAAATTTTGATGGACTTAGCCTAAAAGGGCCACTAGTTAAGTTTTTTGATCCAAGCGATCTAAAAGAGCTAGTTTCTAGAATAGAACTTAAAATCGGTGATGTCGTATTTTTCGGTATTGGAGAGAAAAAAACTGTGCTTGATTATATGGGGCGATTTAGAATTTTCTTAGCTAATGAGCTTGGTATAATAGATCAAAAATCATTAGAGTTTTTATGGGTTGTAGATTTCCCTATGTTTGAGCAAAATGATGATGGTAGCTACTCAGCTATGCACCATCCATTCACAATGCCTAATAACCCAGATGAGCCAAATTTAGAAGATATCACAAGTATCGCTTATGATGTTGTCTTAAATGGTGTTGAGCTTGGCGGTGGAAGCATTAGAATTCACAAAAATGATATCCAACAAAAGGTCTTTAAACTTCTTAAAATAGATGAAAACGAACAAAGAGAGAAATTTGGATTTTTACTTGATGCGCTTAGTTTTGGTGCGCCTCCGCATGGTGGATTTGCTATAGGCTTAGATAGGCTTATTATGCTAGTTACAAACTCATCAAGCATAAGAGATGTTATAGCATTCCCTAAAACTCAAAAAGCCTCATGTCTAATGACTCAAGCCCCAAGTAGCGTAGATACTCATCAGTTAAGAGATTTAGGATTAAGATTAAGAGAAAAGGAAAAATAATGAAAAAGCTATTTTTAATAATAGGCGCCCCAGGCAGCGGAAAGACTACAGACGCTAGCATAATAGCTAAAAACGACTCTAAATTTAGCCACTACTCAACAGGCGATCTATTAAGAGCTGAAGTAGCTAGTGGTAGCGATCTTGGTCGCTTGATAGATAGCTTCATCTCTAAAGGCAATCTAGTTCCATTAGATGTAGTTGTAAATACCATAGTTAGTGCTATCAAATCCAGCCCTACAGAGTATATTTTAATAGATGGCTATCCACGAAGTGTAGAGCAAATGTTAGAGCTTGATAAGGTCTTATCAAATACAAATGATGTTAAACTAAGCGGCGTTATAGAAGTAGATGTAAGCGAACAAGTCGCAAGAGAGAGAGTATTAGGCAGAGCTAGGGGCGCTGATGATAATGATGAAGTCTTTAATAATAGAATGAAAGTCTATCTAGCCCCACTTAAAGAGATTAGAGATTTTTATAGTAGCAAATCACTACTTCGCAATATCAATGGCGAACGAACCATCGAAGAGATCGTAAGCGATATGGCAAATTTATTAAATACTATGATAAAGGAGTAAATTATGGATATAAGCAAAATCAAAGCTGGCAGTAATCCAGATAAACTAAACGCAGTAATCGAGATCCCATATGGATCAAATATCAAATACGAAATAGACAAAGATAGCGGTGCTGTCGTAGTAGATCGCGTGCTATACTCAGCTATGTTTTATCCAGCTAATTATGGATTTATCCCATCAACTCTAGCTGATGATGGCGATCCAGCTGATGTTTTAGTCTTAAACGAATACCCACTTCAAGCCGGTAGCGTGATACCTTGTCGCTTAATAGGCGTTTTGGTAATGGAAGATGAGAGCGGTATGGATGAAAAGCTCTTAGCAGTCCCAGTAACCAAAATCGACCCTAGATATGATGGTATCAAAAGTATAGATGACCTACCAAAAGCCACACTTGATAAGATCAAAAATTTCTTTGAAACATATAAAATGCTTGAACCAAATAAATGGGTAAAAGTCAAAGGTTTTGAAGACGCTAAAAAAGCTCAAGATATCTTAGACAAAGCTATCAAAGCTTACAAATAACCTTAATGTGGCAAAATCTTGCCACATTAATTAAATTAAATTATCAACTAAAGGATTAAAATGATAATCTGCGAAGAGTCCTATCCAGAGATTTTAGATATTATCGCCTCCAAGCTCACAACTGCTGATATAGAGCTTTTATTAGTTGATAGCGATGCTATGCATCAAATAAATTTAAAAGAGCGCAAAATAGATAAAACAACAGATGTTTTAAGCTTTCCGCTCCACTATATCCCACACTTTCCAATCGGCTCAATAGTTATAAATACAGACCTAGCAATGACTAAAGCCAATGAACTAGGACACACAATAGATGAAGAGATAGCTCTACTTTTTACTCATGGATTACTTCATATTCTTGGATATGACCATGAAAACGATGATGGACAGATGAGAAGAAAAGAAATTGAAATCTTAAATGAGCTAAATTTACCAGATAGCCTAATAGTAAGAACATTAGATGAGTAGTAGGGACTAGCCCTACTATCTTTTAGAATCTACCATTTAGTGATAGATAGTATCTTCTACCTTCATCTACTCTATCATATGTATTTACATATGCATCTTTACCTTTGTTTTTATAAGTTTCAAATCCATCTGTAAAATCTTTATCAAATAGATTATATACTCCAGCATTTAGACTCCAATTTTTATTTATCTCATATGAAGCACCTAAAGAGGCTAAAAATACATTTTGATAATACTCTCTATTTATATTATCATTCCCCATATATCTATCTATCTGCCACTCACCTTTTATCCATGGAGTAATTTTTTTAGTTATTGAGTAGTCAGCTTTAGCTACTATATTATGTTTTAGGGTTCCCTCTTCTGGTTTGCCTATGCTATCTTTAGTAGCGCTATCTTTAATCTCAGTATCTAAATATGTATAGGATAAATTTAAATTCATATCACTAATAGGTCTAAGTCCGGCGCTAACTTCTACACCCATATACTGCACTTCACCATGATTTATAGCTTGAGAGCATGAGCTACCTCCAGTAGCACTTGCGTTACAATTTCCTATATTAGGTATAGCTTCGCCTTGATTGTATGATGTGCTTGAAATTTTATCTTTAAAATCAGTGATAAATCCAGTTACAGCCATATCAAATATATCATCACTATAGCCCATGCCTAGCTCATAGTTTATCGATGTCTCCTCTTTTAGATCTGGATTACCGTATGTTGGGGTTTTGCCTTGACCGCTATAGTTATACTCTCCAGCTATTAGCTTATTTGCTGTAGGAGCTTTAAAGCCTGTTGATACACCACCTTTAAATGTGAAGTTATCATTTAGATTATAGACTAGATACACTCTTGGAGAGATATTATTACCAAATGTCTCATGGTAGTTATATCTAGCACCTAGTGTTAATCTTAAATTTTCTAATATCGAATACTCATCTTCAGCAAATGCCGCTATAGCATACTGGCTAAATCTGCTTGGACTAGCTATCTTATCTTGCATTTTTTCTAGTTTATACTCAGCCCCAACGCTTAATATATTACTTTGACCAATTGGAATCACAGCCTTAGTATCAGCTATATAATCTTGAGCTAAGATATCTCTATTTTGTCCTTTATATGGATTTTGTGCTACAACTAATCTACTATCATTAGTTACGCGGTTATACTGAATACCTGAATTTATAGTAAATCCATCATACACACCCTCATGCGTTAGATAGGTTACTAACTTTTCTACATCCATAGTTGGTTCATAGCCGCCTTTTGCTCCTACTGTACCAAGCTGCCCCTCTCTATTATCATAGTGATTTCTAGCATAATCTATATCAAATGTAAATGTATTTGCATCATCATGCATATAGTTTAATCTTGTGCCTATATTATAGTTATTAGCCTTTGTTGGGCTTTCACCTTGACTTCTATCTAATTCTTTACCATGTTCATTTCTATATATTACATTTGATTGCTCTCTATAGCTTTGTGCATATCTAAATGTAGCGCCTAGTTTATTCTCTATTAATGGACCATCAGCATAGATATTAAATCCATATAAATTTCCCCACTGATTATCCTCATTTATTAAGGTATTTAATCCAAATGAAGCGCCCCACTCATCGCTAACCTTTTTAGTGATGATATTTACCACGCCACCTAATGCCTCTGAGCCATATAGGGTACTCATAGGACCTTTTATAACCTCTATTCTTTCAATACTAGAAAGTGGCGGCAAAAATGCGTTCATCACCTCACCAAATCCATTTGGTCCTATATCTCCACTAATACCTTGACGTCTTCCATCGACTAAGATTAGTACATATCCATTACCTAAACCGCGTATAGATATATTATTCGCACCAGTTTTGCCAGGTGCTGATATATCAACTCCTGGTATATCAGATATAGCCTCAGCTACATCTCTATATGGCTTTCTTTCTAAATCCTTTTTGGTAATGACATTCATTGTTGCTGGAGCTTCTTTAATCTCTTGAGAGAATCCCGAAGCCGTAACAACCACCTCATCTAATGCATATTTATCGCTGGCTAGAGCGCAATTTGATATATATGCGATTGCAGCTACAGAAAGTAAATATTTTTTATTCATAAATTCACCTTTAAAAAATTAATAGTGAAATTATATGATAATAATTATTAAAATAGATTTAAAAGCAAGCCAAATTTAACTAAATTTAAATATCAAATAAATCAAAATATTATCTAAGTTATTATTTAAAATTCGATTCAAAAGCCTAAAAATAGATACTTTTGATTATAATTTAATAGATGAATTTAATAATATATCAAGTTTAGCTAATGTATAATTACAAATTATCCGTCTAAATTTCAAATTATAAGGGGAGCTTATGAGTAAGCAAATCGAAGGGTTTCTTGGTATAAGCGAGGATCGCAAGAAGAGTAGAATTCCTGCAAAACTCGATCTTATTCAAAGTGGAACTGGGCTATTCCTAGGACTATTTATGTGGGCACATATGCTGTTTGTATCTACCATACTATTTGGTGAAGATGTCTATAACCAAGTTGTGCATATTTTAGAGCTTAGATTTATGTATGATAGCCCAAATATGAGCTATGTTACTAGCTTTTTGGCAGCCTGTGTGCTTGTAATCTTTTTTGTCCATGCTGCGCTTGGTATGAGAAAAATGCCTATCAATTTTAGACAATGGCAAATTTATCGTGCTCACGCCACTCGTATGAAACACGAAGATACAACACTTTGGTGGATTCAGGCTTGTACTGGGTTTATTATGTTTTTCCTTGGGTCAGCACACCTAATCATCATCATCACAAATTCAGATCAAATCGCCCTACTAGCTGATGGCACACTTGGTTCAGCTGAGCGTGTTTATAGCCATTTTATGTGGTTATTTTATCTAGTATTGCTTTTTGCTGTTGAACTTCACGGAAGTATCGGTCTATACAGACTATGCGTGAAATGGGGATGGTTTGAGGGCAAAGATGCCAAAGCAACTCGTAAAAATCTAAAAAAAGCTAAATGGATTTTAAGCGTATTCTTTATAGCTCTTGGACTATTAAGCCTTGGGGCATTTCTTAAAATCGCTATGAACTAGGAGTATAGTATGAATGTAAAATATTATGATGCATTAGTAATCGGCGGTGGTCTAGCTGGTTTAAGAGCTGCTGTAGCCGCTGCTGATAAGGGTCTTAGCACCGTAGTTTTAAGCCTATGTCCTGTCAAAAGAAGCCACTCTGCTGCCGCTCAAGGCGGTATGCAAGCAAGCCTTGGTAACTCAAAAATGAGTGAAGGCGATAATGAAGATGTGCATTTTGCTGATACTGTCAAAGGTAGCGACTGGGGATGCGATCAAGAAGTTGCTAGAATGTTTGTCCAAACCGCACCTAAAGCAATTCGTGAGCTTGCTAGTTGGGGCGTACCTTGGACTAGAATCACAAAAGGCAAAAGAAGTGCTATCATAAACGCACAAAAAACTACAATTGATGAAAAAGAGAGCGTACATGGTCTAATCCATAGCCGTGACTTTGGCGGTACTAAAAAATGGAGAACTTGCTTTACTGCTGATGCTACTGGCCATACAATGCTATTTGGTGTAGCAAATGAAGCTTTAAAACGCAATGTAGAAATTCATGACCGCAAAGAAGCTATCGCTCTAATCCATGAAAATAATCGCTGCTATGGTGCGATTGTTAGGGATTTAGTAACTGGTGAGATCACAGCTTATGTAGCCAAAGGCACCCTAATCGCAACTGGTGGTTATGGTAGAATTTACAAACACACTACAAATGCCGTAATCTGCGAAGGCACAGGCGCTGCTATCGCTCTTGAGACTGGTATTGCTAGACTTGGCAATATGGAAGCCGTCCAATTCCACCCAACTCCAATTGTCCCAAGCGGTATATTACTAACTGAAGGCTGCCGTGGTGATGGTGGGATATTAAGAGATGTTGATGGATACCGCTTTATGCCTGATTATGAACCAGAGAAAAAAGAGCTAGCTAGCCGTGATGTCGTTAGTCGCCGTATAATGGAGCATATCAGAAATGGTAAAGGGGTTAAAAGCCCTTATGGCGAGCATGTCTGGCTAGATATTAGCATTCTTGGTAGAGAACATATAGAAAAAAACTTGCGTGATGTCCAAGAAATTTGCCAAATTTTCAATGGTATAGATCCCGCTGATGAAGGTCCAAAAGGTTGGGCGCCTATTCTACCAATGCAACACTACTCAATGGGAGGAATTCGTGTCAAACCAACTGGTGAGAGCCAAACTTTAAAAGGGTTATTTAGTTGCGGTGAAGCAGCTTGTTGGGATATGCATGGATTTAACCGCCTTGGTGGAAATAGCGTTGCTGAAACCGTAGTAAGTGGTATGATTATCGGGGATTATTTCGCTGAGTATTGTGATAAAAATGAAGTAGATATCCAAACCAAAACAATAGAGAGCTTTATCAATAAAAGCAAAGAATATCTAAATGAACTCATCAACAAAGATGGCAAATACAATGTATTTGAGATCAAAAATAAGATGAAAGATATAATGTGGGAACATGTGGCTATCTTTAGAACTGGCGATGGTCTAGCCAAAGCTGTAAAAGAGCTAGAAGAGCTATACAAAGAGAGCACAAATGTCAAATTAGAAAATAAAGAGCTATATGGTAATCCTGAGCTTGAAGAGGCTTATCGTGTGCCTAAAATGCTTAAACTAGCTCTATGTGTGGCTTATGGCGCACTTCAAAGAACTGAAAGTCGTGGCGCACACTATAGAGAGGACTATCCAAAAAGAGATGACGCTAACTGGTGTAAGAGAACTTTGGCATACTGGAAAGAAGGCGATACACTCCCAACACTAGAATACGAAGAGCTAGATATTATGAAAATGGAGATGCCACCAGCATTCCGTGGATATGGCGCTAAAGGCAATATCATAGAAAATCCACTATCAGCTAAACGCCAAGAAGAGGTTGATGCTATTAGAGCTAAACTTGAAGCTGAAGGTAAAAATAGACATGAAATTCAAGATGCATTAATGCACTATGAACTTCAACCAAAATACAAAGCATTAAACGAAAGAGCAGGTATAGGCTATGAGTAGAAAAATAAAAATTAGAGCATTTAAATACAATCCTCAAAGTAAAGTTAGCAAACCGCACTTTGCTGAGTATGAACTAGAAGAAACCGATGGTATGACACTTTTCATCGCATTAAATCAAATTCGTGAAAAATTTGATCCGGGTCTTAGCTTTGACTTTGTCTGTCGTGCTGGGATCTGCGGAAGTTGCGGTATGGTCGTAAATGGTCGCCCGCAACTAGCTTGTAGAACTCTTACAAAAGATTATCCAAGTGGCGTTATCGAGCTTATGCCACTACCTGCATTTAAACTACTTAAAGACTTAAGCGTTGATACAGGTAACTGGATGAATAATATGAGTAAAAGAGTTGAAAGCTGGATTCACTCAAATCACACTACTGATATTAGCAAAATGGAAGAAAAAGTCGATCCAGACGCAGCTCAAGAGACCTTTGAGCTTGATCGTTGTATCGAGTGCGGTATCTGCGTAGCAAGTTGTGGAACGGCTCTTATGAGACCTGACTTTATCGGTGCTGTAGGTCTAAACCGTGTGGCTAGATTTAAAGTTGATCCACTAGATAATAGAAGCGATGAAGATTTCTATGAGCTAGTAGGTGATGATAATGGCGTCTTTGGTTGTATGAGCTTGCTTGGTTGTGAAGACAACTGCCCTAAACACTTGCCACTTCAAAGCAAAATCGCATATATGAGACGCAAATTAGCTACTGTAAAATAATCGAATTTAGCTTTCGCTCTCGTTGATAGCGTGGCTTTAAAACCCCAAATTTATTAGAATTTGGGGTTTTTTATTATTTTTTTATTCTCCATTTTTTATTCTTTGTTTTTTATTTTTATTCTTTTATTCATCAGCAAAATTCCAATTTCATCTACCTTTATAAAATCAAATTTTAATAACTTTATAATTTTAACAATATATTATTTTAGTTTAATACTATTTAAATTTTTATTTAATTATTATCCAAATTTAAGTTAATATTAATTAGGGGGGGGGTATAATTGAGCTTTAATTTTTATTTTCTTAAAAAGGATATAAAATGGAATTTAAAGATAATCACGCAGATGAGTTTTTAAAGGATCTTTGGGAAAGAATAAACGAATACAGCTTGCTAAATGCTAGCAAAAACGATATAGGTGATTATATAATTTATCTTTTAAACAAGCATTGCGTGTATGATAAAGAAGAGAGATTTTTTGATAAATTGCCACACGCAAAGATAGAAAAACTTCTAAAAATAAACTCAGCAAGAATAAAAAGTGCTGAGAATAATATAAAAATAAAATATAGAGATGATAGCGATATATTATTTAATGATTTTATGAATGATTTGAAAGAAGATAAAATAACGCTTAGAAAGGTAAGTGATGATAAAATAAAATTTACGATAGAGAATATAGCAAAAAGAAGTGCTATTGAGATAAAATTAAAAGAAATGAGCGGTGTTACACTTGATTATTCGTTAAACAGCGAAATTGTGGTTATTGAAATAAAAGATTTTATAAAAATTTTACCTAAAAATCTATTAGATAAAATAAAAGAATATGATGAAGATAAAATAGCACGAGCTTTTAAGAAATTAAATTTTGGTAATGGTTTTACTTTTGGAATGTTTTTTGAAAAAATGAAAGATGCAATAAACGAAATTACACAAAATTTAGCTAGTTAAAAGGTAAAAAATAAAAACATTTTTAACGATTTTAATTGTCTTAGCAGTGTTGGGTATAATATCTAGGTATTTTTTGAAAATAAAGATATAGATGAATATAACGACGCCTTGGACAACTATAACAAAGGACTTTATAAAAAATCTTTGCCAGTAGTACAAAGACTTTGCGTCTACTTGTAATCTTTTGGCTATTTACTATGAAAACGGACATGCAATAGTAAAAAATGAAACAAAAGCCTTTGAACTTTACAAAAAGCCTGCGATGGTGGAGATGCTGAGGGTTGCAGTATGCTTGGAGCTTTATATGAAAAAGGTTACGGGGTAAAACAGAATAATATTACGGCTAAAGAGCTTTATGGCAAAGCTTGTGATATGGGTTTACAAAAGGGTTGCGATTATTACGCAAGATTAAACCAATAAAGATATGTAAATGGGTATCGGTGCTATATTGACACTATTTAGTTTTGTGCTAGTTTATCTAGTGCAAAAGTTTAAAATAGGAGTTGCTAGGATTTATATCTATATTGGGTATTATTTTGTAATGAGCTTAGTTCTACCGTGGAGTGTTGCTAAAGAGTTAGGCGTAGAAAGTGAGTATATCATCAATCTAAGCCAAGGACAGGGATTTTCTATGCTGGTAATAGGATTGACTTTGGGGTTTAGCTTGGTTGCTAGTGGTATTTTAATGCTAATATTTAGGCTTTTTAAGCGTAATATGGAAATGAATTTTGGCAGTTTGTTTAGTTATGTTTTTTGGTATTTGAGTTCTATAATACATAATATTTTTGCATTTGTTATATGTATAATAATTTATGCGATTAGCCAAATGCGAAAAAATGAACCTAAATTTAAAACTTACTTAACTGAGTATGTACCAAATGTGGCATTTATTATATTAGTATTGAGCTTTTATGGTAATTTTGCAAATATAGTTAGATAAATTTAAATTATAAAAGATTGTCAAGGCGCTACAAATAATACCTTGACAATGACAAACACCTACGGCCAATTAAATTAACACAACACTACTTAAAATGCCCTTTGGTATGAGAAGTCTATAAGCTCATTTTTCCCTTCACTTGCAGCTGCGTATAGAGCGAAATTTGGATTGCGTAAAAGCTCCCTACCATAGGCTACTATATCGCAGTATCCGCCCTCTATCATCTGCTCGCCCTGCTCTTTTGTAGTGATTAATCCTACTCCAATAACTGGTATATTTACAATCTCTTTAATAGCTTTTGCATAACCTGCTTGATACATAGGCTTAAGTTCTGGAACTAGGCTTGGCTTAGATACCACGCCGCCGGCCGATACACTAATATAGCAAGCACCTAGCTCAGCGCATTTTTTGGCTATGATTTTGCTATCTTCTATGGTATTTCCACCCACTTCCCAATCATCAGCGCTAATGCGAACACCAAATGGGATAATAGGTGAAATCTCTTGAGCAATCAAGCTTAGAAGTCGCATTCTATTATCTATACTTCCGCCAAATTCATCATCTCGCTTATTGGTTAATGGGCTTAAAAACTCGCTAATCAAATACCCATGCGCTGCGTGTATCTCTACAATATCATAATTAGCGGCCTTGGCTCTTATAGCGGCATCTTTAAATTTAGTTACAATCTCATAAATTTCTTGAGTGTTTAGCGCCTTTGGGTGCTGGTATTCGGGGCTAAAGCATATACCGCTAGGGCTTAATATATTATCGCAAGTCCCCTTGGCTCCGGCGTGTCCTAGCTGGATGGCTGTAGTTTTGCAAGTATATTTTTTAATCTCATAATTTAGCTTAGTGTGTGCTTCTACTTGATTATCACTCCATAATCCTAAATCATTTTTAGATATACAACCCTCTGGTGATACCGCTGTGGCTTCAACTATGATAAATCCAACTCCACCAAGCGATCTAGCCGGATAGTGTAATCTATGAAAACATCGTGGCAATCCGCTATAATCCCTAGCCTTATAAACACACATTGGCGGCATAGCTATGCGGTTTGGAAGTGTAAAATTACCAACTTTAATAGATTCAAATAATATAGACATTAGTTCTCCTTTAAACATTTTTCTATCGGTATTATTATACCGTTTTGGTCTTTAGAGACAAAGCTACTGGTGCCAAATTCATAATTAAATTTCGCACTCGTAACATTATAATCTCCGCATTTTATAATCTCTTTTGAGTTAAATTTATACAAAAGCTCATTTATATCAATGCTTCTTTGATTATCCATCTCATTGTATAAAAACCCAATAAAAAATATAGCACTACAAAGCGCTAAAATAGATATCTTGGATTTTAAATTTAATTTATCATTAAACACAGCAAGAAAGATCAAAATAGCAAAGATAAAAACTAAAAAAAGCAAAATTCTCATCTCTCGCCTCTTAGCTGATAGCTGATATCTCCGGCACCAAAGCCGATCACAAGGCCACTAGCTAAGCTATGTTTAACGCCAAAATTATCAAAAAATTCAATACTATTGCCGTTGCGTTTAATGCTATCAGCAAATAAAGCACCCTTAAATTCGCTCTTTAAATCTATATTATTAGGCTCTTCACCAGCGGCATAAACAGGCAATACCACAAGCTCATCAACATCGCTAAAACACGCTTTAAATCCATCTAAATTTGCCATTAATCTTGAGTATCTATGTGGTTGGAATATCGCTGTAATGCTCTCAAGCCCAAGCAGCTTTGCATACTCTTTAGCACTTTTTAGAGTCGCTTTAATCTCAGTAGGATGATGACCATAATCATCGATTAAAGCAAATTTCTCATTAGCAACTAAGATATCAAATCGCTTTTTTATCCCTTTAAATTTCTTAAGATTTTCCCTAACTTCTTCAAGTCCCATCATAGAATTAGCCGCCAAAATAGCAAGACTCGCATCAATAGCAATATGCTCACCCATACCCCAAGCCTCAAATTTACCAAGTCCTTTAAGATGAAAACTTGTATATGGCTCATAATTTCTAAGAACCATTTGAAGATTGGTTATATCGCCCTTTTCTAATCTAATAGCGTCCATTTTAATAGTGCTTAAAAACTCATCTTCAGCATTAATAATACGAATCTTAGCTCTTTCTAAAAAGCCCTTATAAGCAGCATGAAATTTCTCAATATCATTATCATAATGCTCCATATGTTCAGGTTCAGCATTTGTAACAATAGCTAAAAATGGATTGGAATTTAAAAAGCTACTATCACTCTCATCAGCTTCAAATATCAAATTATCACTAGCTTCATACTTCATATTTGAGCCAAATTCTTTACTTATAGCACCAATTATAGCGCTACCTTCCATAAGGGCTGCGAGCATAGCTGAAGTTGTGCTTTTGCCGTGTGCTCCAGCTACAGCAAAGACTCTTTTGCCCTCTAAAATAAACGGCAAAGCCTCCTTCCTTGATAGGCACTCAATGCCACGCTTTCTAGCCTCTATAAGTTCTACATTATCACCTTTAATTGCAGCACTATATACGACAAAATCAGGATCTTCAATAGCAGTTTTGCAGTGTGGTACGGTGATTTTCATACCGCTAGCTCTAAGCTCTTTAGTAATAGCACTATCAGCAATATCAGAGCCACTGATTATAAAATCACGCTCTTTTAAAAATCTAGCAATCGCTGAAATTCCAATCCCGCCAATACCGATGAAATGAACTTTTTTCATATATTTAATCCTAATAACGCTTCAGCTTTTTGACGGAATTTCCATATTGAACGAGCTTGTGTAATTAGCTTTTTATCTATATCACACATTAGCATTCCTTCATTTGCATCTAGACTACTCTCGATCTCCCCATGTGGATTTATAAGCATAGTTTGCCCATAAAACTCACTCTCAACCTCGCCAAATTTAGTTTTGCCAAGACGATTTACACGAACGATATATATATTATTTGTAAGCGCTCTCATCTTTAAAAGTTCATTCCATCGCTCATTAGAATTTAGCGTACAAGCGCTTGGCAATAGCACGCAATCGACCTTTTTAGCTACAATCTCAGCCCAAATTCGATCAAAATGCGCCTCAAATCCAAAAACAACCCCAAATTTAATCTTATCAACACTAAAACTCATTATCCCAAAGCTCTCTTTTTTAGAGTAGAATTTCGCTTCATTCCAGTGCGGATAGTCTATTAAGATATTTTGCTCTTCATATTTTGTGCTTTGTGGACTGAATTTAGCTACGACTTTTTTACACTCTTTGCCTTTGATTTGTAAAAGTGGCGCTATTATCGTTAGATTATATCTATTTGCCATGGCTGAAAGACTAGTCTTTTTGTGTTCGCTTTGCTCTTTTATCATAGATTTTGGCATTTTAATAATCTCATTAAAAAACGAATTTATCACATACTCGCCAAGCACTACTACGCTAGCGCCACCTTTAGCTGCTAAATTTAAATAATGATCAATTCTTGAATCGCTCATAGCCAAAGTATACAACTGTAAAGCTGCTACCTTACTCACTCTCTTCTCCTATTTGAGTAATCTCTAGCTTAGCATTTTCTAGCATATCTCTAGCTTCATTTACTAGCTTTAATCCATCTTTATATAGTTTTATGCTATCACTAAGCGCTAAATTCTCATTATTTAAACTCTCTAAAAGCTTCTCAATTTTATCTATTTTATTTTCAAAACTCTCACTCATCTAATGCCTTTTTAATATGTTCTTCTATCTTATCTATCTCGACTAAAAATGCGTCATGCCCATAATCACTATCAACACATATATATCTTCCTCTATGCCCTTGACCTATCTTAACTAGCGCTTCATACATCTCAAGCATCAAATTTGGCGGAAACAAAATATCCCCACTAAATGAAATAAATGTTAGCCTAGCACGAGTAAGCATCAAAGCTTCATTAAGTGAGCCATAGTGCCTAGTACAATCAAAATTATTCATCATCTTAACAACATATAGATATGATAATGGATCAAATCTTTTAGGGAAGTTATTGCCATTATACTCCATATACCTATCTACTTCAAATCTACCTAAAAGCTCGTATAAACCATCAGTTTCTACATATTTTCTACCAAATTTTTTATCCATTGTAGTAGGACTTAAAAAGCTAATATGCCCAGCCATTCTACCAAGTGCCATGCCTGTTAAGCCATTTGCCTCTATATCATCTTTATTATAGTAGCCACCTTTGAAATTTGGATCATTTACTATCCCTTCAATAGCTATTTTATTAAATGCAATTGCCCAAGCTTTAGTAGCATATGTAGTAGCTAACATTATAACTCTTTTGGCGAAATTTGGAAACTCTATAGCAAAGCAAAGAGCTTGCATTCCACCAAGGCTACCACCTACTACTGCATATGCTTCTTTAATTCCGAGCCTATCAAATAGTCTCATTTGCGCCCTAACAACATCGCTAATTACAAGAACAGGGAATCGAAGTCTATACTCTTTTTTAGTGCTTGGCTCTATACTTAAAGGATTTGTAGAGCCAAATGAACTTCCTAAAATATTTACACAGATAACAAAATATTTAGTAGTATCAATAATCTTTCCATCACCTATTACACCATCCCACCAGCCAGCTTTTCTATCGCCTTCATAAATTCCAGCAGCATGAGCTGAACCAGTGAGTGCATGGCATACGACTATAGTATTGCTTTTATTCTCATTTAGTTTGCCATAGCACTCATAAGCTAAATCAAATTCGCTTAAAATTCGCCCGCTCTCTAAATGCAATGGCTCATCAAAATGCTCTACAGCTCTATATATTTCCACTAATTTACTCTATAATTTGGTGCTTCTTGAGTTATGATAACATCGTGAGCATGGCTCTCTTTTAACCCTGCGCTTGTGATCTCTACAAACTCAGCCTTATCTTGAAATGTTTTAATATCCTTGCTACCACAATATCCCATTGAACTTCTCAATCCACCTACTAGCTGATGAATCACATCACGGATTGTCCCAGCGTATGGCACACGGCCTTCGATCCCTTCGGGAACTAGCTTATCTTGAGCGGTGCCTTCTTGGAAATACCTATCACTGCTACCTCTTGTCATAGCACCTATACTTCCCATACCTCTATAACTTTTATATTGACGCCCTTGGAAGGTTACTAACTCACCTGGACTCTCATCACACCCAGCAAGTAAGCTACCTACCATAATGCAGCTAGCGCCGGCCGCTAAAGCCTTAGCAAAATCGCCACTATATTTAATACCGCCATCAGCTATAATAGGCACATTAAATTCCTTAGCCGCCTCAGCACAATCGCTAATAGCTGTAATTTGTGGCACTCCAACTCCTGCTACAATTCTAGTAGTACAAATCGAGCCTGGCCCAATACCTACTTTCACTCCATCAGCTCCGGCTTTGATTAGATCTATTACAGCTTTAGGATTTGCTACATTACCTACTACGATATCTACGCCGCTTATTTGAGATTTAATCTCTTTTAAGGTATCTATAATCCCTTTGCTATGGCCATGAGCAGAATCCATCACCAAAGCATCAACCCCAGCTTCGGCTAAAGCTTTAGCTCTATCTATTTGACCAACGCCAATTGCTGCAGCAACTCTAAGGCGACCAAATTTATCTTTATTAGCGTTTGGATACTCTTTGCGTTTTTTAAGATCTTTAATGGTTATTAAACCTTCTAATTTACCATTTTTATCTACTATAGGTAGCTTTTCAACTTTATTTGTAGAAAATATCTTTTGTGCATCATCTAAAGTACATCCCGATGGAGCAGTAATGAGTGGGGTTTTTGTCATCACTTCGCCTACTTTTTTACTATAATTATGCTCAAATCTCAAATCACGATTTGTTAAAATCCCTATTAATACACTATTTTCATCAATTACTGGCACACCTGAAATTCTATAATCACTCATTAACTCCAAAGCATCTTTGATACTAGCATCAGCGGTGATTGATATAGGATCCATTATTACGCCACTTTCGCTTTTTTTGACCTTTTTTACCTCTTTTACTTGTGATTCTAGATCCATATTTTTATGTATAACCCCAATTCCACCAAGTCTAGCCATCATAATAGCCGTTCTATGCTCTGTAACTGTATCCATCGCTGCTGATACTACAGGTATATTTAACTCAATATTTTTACTAAATTTAGATCTAATATCAACTTGTTTTGGTAAGATATCAGAGTATTGTGGAACTAATAAAACATCTTCAAATGTTAAGGCTCGTTTTATGATTTTCATACTATTTTCCTTTTATTATATTCTCTAAGCTTAAAGCTGCGTCTAAAACTGTCTGTTCTTGCCACGCACCACCAATTAATTGAGCTGAGATATTTAGTCCATTCTCATCATTTGCTACTGGCACAGTGATAGCTGGCAAACCTGCTAAATTCACCCCAATTGTATAAATATCACTCAAATACGCACTCAAAGGATCTTTTAATTCACCAAATTTATATGCCACAGATGGCGCAACTGGCATTAAAATTATATCTACTTCATTTAAAATCTCATCATATTCACGCTTGATAAATGCTCTTGCCTTTTGTGCTTTGATATAATAAGCATCATAGTAGCCGCTACTTAAAACAAATGTCCCAAGAAGCATTCTACGCTGAACTTCAGCTCCAAAGCCCTCACCCCTAGTATTCGCATACATCTGCCCTAAGCTATCAGCCTTGGCTCTATTGCCATATCTTACGCCATCATAACGACTCAAATTTGCACTAGCCTCAGCTGTAGCAATGATATAATATGCGGCAATATCATATTTAGAATTAGCTAACTCTTTATAGCAAATTTCATGACCGGCATTTTTTAACTTCTCTATGGTTAAATTTAATGCATCTTTAACTGGAGCGCTTGCTTCATTAACATAGTTTTTAATTACAGCTATTTTTAATTTTCTATTTGGATTTAAATTTGGAGCCACTGGAGTAAAATCTACATTTGCACTAGTGCTATCTAGTTTATCATGTCCAGCAATAACATCATATAATATTGCAGCATCTTCTACATTTTGCGTAATTGGCCCAATCTGATCTAAGCTACTAGAATAGGCACTAAGTCCATATCGACTGACCCTACCATATGTAGGTTTAAAGCCCACACAACCGCAAAACGCCGCTGGTTGGCGTATGCTACCACCCGTATCACTACCAAGAGCCGCTATAGCTATACCAGCTGCTACGGCCGCTGCGCTTCCGCCACTACTTCCGCCTGGAACTCTAGAGTGATCAAGCGGATTTAGCGTTCTACCATAATATGAACTCTCAGTAGTGCTTCCCATAGCAAACTCATCCATATTTGTTCTACCAAATGGAGCTAAACCAGCTAAGATTAGCTTCTCAATTACAGTTGCGTTATATGGTGCTTTGTAGCCTTGTAAAATTTTTGAACAGCTTGTAATTGCCCAATTTTTTACTTGAATATTATCTTTTATAGCAATTGGCACACCAGCAAAACTCTCATCAATTGGACTATTTGTCAATTGCTCAACATATGCACCTATCTCTTTAGTTTTTTCTATTTTATTAATCAGCTCTTTACGAAGTAGCTCTAGATCGCTAGAACTTAACTTCATAGCCTCTTTTAGACTTATCACTCTTTCTCCTTATATATATTAACCAAAATTATTCCTACAGCAGTAACGGCTAGTAAAACTGCAATTGTAACAACTATAGTTATAACCCCAACTGGTTCAGTTAGCACTCATCACCTCAGCACATCTAGGACATAGACACTCATCACTTTGAGCGCTAAATTTCCAGCATCTTGGGCATTTAAATTTAGCCGAACGAGCAACAACGAATCTATGATCATCTACTACAAACTCTGCTAAAATATCACTATCAACTCTAAATACTCCAAAATTACTTACCATATACCAATCAGCTACTTCATCTTTATCAAGAGCCAATATAGAATCACTGCTAGTTTGAATTTCTAATTCTAAAGTAGCTTTAATTAGCTTATCTTTTTTTAGATTGTCAATAATTTCATTAAATTTCTCTTTACTCTCTCTAAGCAATGTATCATCAATTGCACTATCAAATTTAATTGGTTCATAAACTAGATCAAAAACATCGCTTTTACCATCTTTGATTATACTAGGTGCATACTCCATAACCTCATCTACTGTATATGTAAGGGTTGGGGCAATAAGCGGTAAAAGCGCCTTAGTTATTAAAGCCATAGCAGTTTGCGAACTTGCTCTTTTAGTGCTATTTGCAGCATCGCAGTATAATCTATCCTTGCATATATCTAGATAAATACCACTTAAATCGCCGCTTAAGAAATTTAATAAAATATTAAATCCTTTTGAATACTCATAATTTTTAAAACAGCTACTAACTTCATTAAAGCACGCACTTGCCTTGCCTAAAATCCATCTATCTAGCAAGCCAAATTCATAATTAAATTCTTTTAAATCGCTAATATTGGCTAGTAAAAATCTTATAGTATTTCTAATCTTTCTATACTGTTCGGCTACTTGTTTTAAGATATCATTGCCTATTTTTAAATCACTTGAATAATCGCTTAAACTAACCCATAGACGCAAGATCTCAACACCAAATTCCTTAGCAACTGCATCTGGAGCTATTACATTGCCTTTGGATTTACTCATCTTTTCGCCATTTTTATCTACGGTAAATCCATGAGTTAATACGCTTTTATATGGTGCTTTTTCATTTACAGCACAGCTTAATAGTAGAGAACTTTGGAACCACCCACGATGCTGGTCGCTTCCTTCAAGATACATACTAGCACTATATTCACCAGCATCATAATCACTGCTATTTAACACAGCATTCCAAGTTGAGCCACTATCAAACCAAACATCTAAAATATCGCTAATTTTTTCTAATTCATCAGCCTTAAATTTAGACCCATTAGGCAATAGCTCTTCAATGCTCATACTCCACCACGCATCAGCACCCTTCTCATCAAAAATCTTAGCTATATGATCTAAAATTTCACTATCAAAAATAACTTCTTTAGTAGATTTAATTCTAAAAAATGCAATTGGCACACCCCAATCACGCTGACGACTAATACACCAATCTGGACGATTTTCTATCATTGATGATATTCTTTTAATCCCAGCTTCTGGATAAAATTTCACACTATTTAACGCCTCAAGAGCGGTCTGACGCAGAGTTTTGCCGCTTAATTTTGGCTCATCCATAGCAATAAACCACTGCTTTGTTGCTCTATAAATTACAGGTTTATGCGTTCTCCAGCAAAATGGATAGCTGTGAGTAAATTTACTTACTTTAACTACTGCATCGCCTAAAAGCTCTATAATTTTCTCATTAGCTTTAAATATATGCATACCTATAAACTCATCTACAACATCTACTGGCAATAAACCATTATGTTTTAGCGTCTCATCATATAGCCCAGCCTCATCAACTGGCATTATAACCTCTATACCATATCTAAGACTAGCAAAATAATCATCTTCTCCATGACCAGGTGCAGTATGAACTAATCCTGTACCGCCATCCATTAAAACATGCTCGCCAAGAATAAATTTAGACTCTCTGCCATTAAGTGGATTTATAGCGTGTAAATTTTCTAATTTTTGCGAATTAAACTCACTGATAATCTCTCCACTTGTAATGCCTTGAGCTACTAAAACCTCAAGTAAAGGCTTAGCAAAAATTAATTTCTCTTTTGTAATGCAGTAAATTTCATTTGGATTTAAACTAATTGCTTGATTAGCTACTAATGTCCATGGAGTAGTAGTCCATATTACTGCTTTAGCATCTTCAACTCCTATTGCTTTAGATGCTGATTTTGATAATTCAAAAGCTACATATAGACTATAATCTTCTTTATCAGCATACTCTACTTCAGCCTCAGCAAGCGCGCTTTTAGCAGCCCAGCTCCAAAATACAGGCTTACTTCTTTCTATTAAAAGACCCTTTTTAGCCACTTCGCATAGGGTTCTATATATATTTGCTTCAAATTTAAATTTCATCGTCATATATGGTTCTTCCCAATCCCCTATGACGCCAAGAGATTTAAACTCAGCTTTTTGAATCTCTATAAATTCACTAGCCCAGTCTCTACACTCACTTCTAATAGCTACGGTACTCATACTCTTTTTTTTATCACCAAGTTTCATCTCTACTTGTTGTTCAATTGGTAATCCATGACAATCCCATCCTGGAGTAAATCTAACACTCTCTCCAAAAAAGTAGTGAGTTTTAACTATTATATCTTTTAAAATTTTATTTAATGCGTGACCTATGTGAAGGTGACCATTTGCATATGGTGGGCCATCATGAATATTAAAACTCGCAGATGCATTTTGACGAGCTTTTTTCATCTTATCATAGACTCTATTTTTATCCCATTTTGCGTATCTTGCTGGTTCATTTTGTGGCAAATTGCCTCTCATTGCAAAATCAGTAACCGGCAACAAAAGAGTATCTTTATAATCCATATAACACCTTTAATAGTAAAAAATTTTTTGATTTTAGCAAAAAGTATATAAAACTTAAGTAAAAATTGCCAAATTTAATCTATATAAATTTTTATAATTCAAATTTAACCTATCAAATACTATTTTTAAGCAAACTTTTTGATTATTATGATATAATCACCGCTCAATTTTATATACCGCTCAGGAGGTCAAATATGGCTTTAGATACGGCTAAAAAAGCTCAAATAGTTGCAAAATTTGCTAGAAAAAGTGGAGACACAGGCTCTTCAGAAGTTCAAATTGCACTGCTAAGCACAAGAATAGCAGAACTAACAGAACACCTAAAAGTAAATAAAAAAGACTTTAGCTCAAGATTAGGTCTATTAAAACTAGTTGGTCGTCGCAAAAGACTATTAAAATACCTAAAAGCTACTAAATATGAAACTTATACTAAATTAATAGCTGAACTAGGTCTAAGAGATAAATAATTCATAAGCCCTTTTTAGGGCTTTTTACTTCTATACACTATAAAATCAATATCTATTAAGCAAAAAAATTGTAGAATACTAGCTTAAATTTAAATTTAGGAATTTTTATGCTAGGAATGGGAATCGGTGAAATATTAATAGTCGCCATTGTTGCTGTAATAGTCTTAGGTCCTGATAAACTACCAAGTGCGATGGTTAATATAGCAAAGTTTTTTAAAATATTTAAACAAACTATAAATGGAGCTAAAAGCACATTTGAACAAGAGATAAAAATAGCCGAATTAAAAGAGGATGCTAAAAAGTATAAAGATAGCTTAACTAGCGGCATAGATGGAGTAAGAAAAAAGCTAACATTTGAAGAGCTTGATGAGTTAAAAAGCAATGTAACTAATATAGCAGGTTCAACACAAAAATCACTAGCTGATATCCAAAATGAGATATCAAATTTAAATCCTATAAATAAATTAAATGCTGGTTTTGACTTTAATGATGAAGAAGATCAATCACAACAACCTAAAAATACAATAACTGATAATCCAGCAAATATAAGCAATCCTCCAAAACCAAATTTAAGCTCATTAAATAGCATAAATAGCAACCTAAATTCCAACCAAAAAGAGCTAAAAAATGAAATTCAAAACACAAAAGAGGCATAATGTTTGAAGATTTAAGACCGCATTTAATCGAGCTTAGAAAGCGTTTGTTAATTAGTGCATTATCGGTTATAGTATGTTTTATTATATGTTTTAATTTTTGGGCGCCTTTGCTTGATTTTATGACTGCGCCACTTAAGGCTGTATTGCCAGATAATAGCAACATCATATTTACTCAAGTAGCTGAACCATTTTTTACAGCGATGAAAGTAGCATTTTTTGCTGGACTTTTGCTTGCATTGCCTATAATCTTTTGGCAATTTTGGCTATTTGTAGCTCCAGGACTATATGAAAATGAGAAAAAATATGTAATTCCATTTGTGTTAAGCGCTACAATTATGTTTATTGTAGGGGCTGCGTTTTGTTACTATTTTGTAGTGCCTGTTGGCTTTGCTTTTCTTATAAATTTTGGTGGGACACTATTTCAAGCGCTCCCTAGCATTGGGGATTATGTAGGGTTTTTTACTAAGATTGTAGTAGCTTTTGGAATTAGCTTTGAGCTACCAGTTGTTACATTTTTTTTAGCTAAGATTGGTATGATTACTGATGAGAGTTTAAAGGGATTTTTTAGATATGCGATTGTTGGGATATTTATTTTTGCAGCGATTATGACTCCACCAGATGTGCTTAGTCAATTTATGCTAGCTATTCCATTAATTGGATTATATTCTTTATCAATTTTAATAGCTAAAATGGTAAATCCAGCACCAAAAGATGAAGAAGAAGAAATTGATGATGAAAAATAATATATTTGATCTAGATAGTTATGATTATGAGCTTCCCTCTAGTTTAATTGCATCATCTCCAGCTAATCCAAAAGAGAGTGCTAATCTATTAGTATATCAACGCTCTAATAATAAAATAACGCATACAAAATTTGGTAATTTGATGGAATTTTTACCAGATTGTGATATTATTTTTAATGATACTAAAGTTATCAAAGCTAGAATCTATGGCAAAAAATCAAGTGGCGGAGCTGTAGAGTTATTATTAAATCAACCTTTAGGCCAAGGTAAATTTAGCACTTTAATTAAAGGTCGAGTAAAAGCTGGGACAATTTTAGAATTTGATAATGGGCTAAGTTGTGAAGTTATAGAGCTTTTAGATGAGTATCGAATTGTTAAATTTAATCAAAATGGTAATGAAATTAAAACAGAAAATTTATACCAAATTCTAAATCAAATAGGACATATCCCACTCCCTCCATATATCAAAAGAGCTGATCAAAAAAGCGATGAGATATGGTATCAAAGTATATTTGCTAAAAATGATGGAGCAGTAGCTGCGCCAACTGCTAGTTTGCATTTTAGCCAACAAATGATACAAGATATAAAAAACAAACACAACATCTCATATATTACTCTACACGTAGGAGCTGGAACATTTAAAGGTGTTGAAGTTAGCGATATTAGAGAGCATAAAATGCATAGCGAGATCTATACTATAAGCGATGAGGCAATAAATACTATAAATAGCAATAAGCCTATTCTTGGCGTAGGAACGACAGTTACAAGATGTATTGAATACTTTTATAGAACTGGAGTAAAAGATGGACTATGTGATCTATTTTTACATCCAGCTAATCCACCACAAAGACAAAACTATCTATTAACTAATTTCCACTTACCAAAATCTACATTAATTATGTTAGTAGCAAGCTTTGTGGGCTTAGAAAATGTCAAACAAATTTACAAACAAGCTATAGAAAAAGAGTATAAATTTTACTCCTATGGTGATGCGATGTTGGTGATATGATGAGAATTTTATTTTTACTTTTAATGGCTGAATTTGCAATGGCAAATAGTGTAGATATTAAGGAATATGTCGCTTTTAGCGTACTATTTTTCTTTGTAATGCTACTAATCGTAATTAGCAGGAAACCAGTACAAAATAGAAATCAAAAACTAATCCGTACATCAGATAAAAGATTAGCTAAACTAAATTTAAGATTTTTCCATAATAGGCTTGAAAATGGTGATATTATCGAGCGCTTGGGGTTATTTTTTAGAGTACTTCATGATAAAGCTGCGCAAAACCAAAATATCATAATCTTTAACTACCCTCCAAGACAAGCTAGGTATTTTAGTGCAAATTTTAAAGCTATCACAAATGCAACTCATAATATTCTTTGCTTTGTAAATAAAAGCATAAAAAATAGCTCAATTTTATTTACTATAAAACCAACCAAAAATCCAGATGAATATCAAATTTCAATTAAAACTTCAGCTCAAATGAATACTAGTGAGATTATAAGCGCATTAGAATATAAAAATAGAAATATAAATTATAAATTTCTCTCTATCGCTTCAAGCTATGCTGAACAAATCGGTTCAAAGATTGAATTTAGCGTAAAATCCAATAGCTCAATCTTTTCATTTAACGCTACAATGCATCAGCTAAAAGAGCCACAAATCAGCGAACCAAATGAGCAAAAAAGTGCCTTAGTAGCCTATGAGAGTCAGACTGGATTTTTTGCTCTTGTGGCTGGACTTAGTATTTTTGGGATATATATCCAACCAGAATCAAGCTGGGAGAGTGTTAAAAACCATATAACAGATATGCTATATAAACCTGATTTTTTATTTATTCAAGCAAAAATTGTTAAAAAACTTCCATATAATGAGTTGAATTTAATCAAAGAGTGGCAAAAGATTAAGGGTTTTAAGATTATTATAATAAGTGATAATTCTCATTTTGATGATGTCGCAAGCAGCTTTGGTGATACAAAACTATACCAACCATATACTATAGATGAGTTAGCTAGCGTAATTTGCTAGCTATTCCATCTCTAGACGCATTAGATACATATCTTCACCGCTAATAACATCTAGCGAATTTGAACCACATTTTGGACAAAGAAACTCATTTTCTAAAAGCACACTTTGAGCACCGCACTCGTTACATTTAATCGTAATATCTTTTGGATGAATTATAAGCTTAGCATCTGAACAGATTGTATCTGCTTTAAAAGCATCAAAAGCACTTTGTAAATAGTGCGCTTCTACTCCGCTTAATCTTCCTATCTCAATCTCTACTTTATTTATCTTTGTAGCATTATGCTTCATAGCATTTGTCTCGCACAATTTAAATAGATCTTGGACTATAGCTAGTTCATGCATTGATTCTCCTTTTAGCAAATTCTAGGTAGCAACTCGCCCTTTGGTGGCTCCATAAATCTAGAAGCACCATAGCTATTTTGTATAATTACATTACCTTTATTACTATCTAAAATCTCGCCAATAGTATTTGCACTTGAGTCAAATTCTCTTAAAATCTCAAGCGCTTTAATCTCATCTTTAGGATCAATAGCTAAAACAAAAGTTCCCTCATTAGCAAGCTCATATGGCTCAAACCCAAGCATCTCGCAAATTCCTATAACCTCATCACTTACAGCGATATTTTCCTCATTGATTTTAATATCATATCCACAAGCTTTTGCCCACTCATTTAACACAGCTGAGAGTCCACCACGAGTCGCATCTCTCATAGCAAGAGGAGCGATATTAGCATTTAAAAGCGCTTCAACTACATTATTTAAAGGCTTACAATCGCTTTGCAAATCCAAATTTAGCTCATTTCTATTTGCTAAAATCACAGCACCATGCCTACCTACATCACCGCTTAAAAGGATTTTCGCACCACTTTTTAAATTCCCCACTCTAGACTCTTTGATAATCTCTCCAATACCTGAAGTATTGATAAAAATCTTATCACAACTCCCCTTACTAACCACCTTAGTATCACCGCAAACTATGCTAACTCCAGCCTCATCAGCCGTGCTTTTCATGCTATTTAAGATTTCTTTAAGCTCATCAATACCAAGCCCCTCTTCTATAATCAAAGCGCAACTAATATACCTAGGCTTTGCCCCTACCATTGCTAGGTCATTTATCGTCCCACAAACTGCGATTTTACCGATATCACCACCTGGAAATTTAGTAGGGCTTACTACGAAGCTATCGGTGCTAAATGCGAGTTTTCCACTTAAATTTAAAATCGCACTATCATTGCTTTGGGCTAAAATTTCATTATCAAAAATCCTAAAAATCAACCCATTTATGAGTTCATTCATCTCTTGCCCACCACCACCATGAGCTAATAATATCTTTTTCATCTATCCTCTTTTGCTATATTTATAATACGCCGCACAAGCACCCTCGCCACTTACCATACAGCTACCAATAGGATTTTGCGGATTACACACCTTGCCAAAGACTTTACAATCATACGGCTTAGCCTTACCACGCAAAATCTCACCGCAGATACAGGCCTTAGACTCCTTAGATTCGCCAACTTCTACATTAAAATATTTTTTAGCATCCAAGTAGCTAAACTCATCTCTTAGTCTTAATCCGCTATCTTTGATAACGCCTAGCCCTCTCCACTCAAAATCACACGGCTGAAAATATCTATCTATTAGCTCTTTGGCCTTTAAATTACCATCTTTGCTAACCACTCTAGCATACTCATTATATACCTTATGGGTGCCGTTTTCATGCTGATTGACTAAATTTAATATACTATCCATAAGATCCAAAGGCTCAAATCCGCTCACCGCAATAGGCGTTTTAAACTCATTTGCTAGCTCTTCATAAATTTTACTACCAGTAATCACACTCACATGCGATGGACCCAAAAACGCATCTATTTTCACATCTTTATCACTCATTATAGCCCTTACAGGTGCTGGGACTGTGACATGATTTATATGTATAAATAGATTTTGTAAATTCAACTCAACAGCTTGTTTTACCACCACTGCGCTCATAGGCGTGGTGGTCTCAAATCCAATAGCGAAAAATACAACCTTTTTATCTGGATTTTCTTTGGCTATTGTGATTGTATCAAGTGGCGAGTATAAAGCCCTAATATCAGCCCCATCAGCCCTAAGCATAGCCAAAGAGCCTTTACTCCCTGGCACCCTTAACATATCAGCTAAGGTACAAAATATCACCCCATCTATACTAGCAATCGCTATAGCCTCATCAATGCGACTTCTAGGCATTATGCACACAGGACAGCCTGGGCCGTGGATGAAATTGATATTCTCTCCTACTAATTGTGGTAAGCCAAATTTCATTATACTATGAGTATGACCGCCGCAAATCTCCATAATATTTAATGGCTTTTTGCTTCTTTGCTTGATTATCTGGCTTAAGGCTAAAATCTTGTCCTTATCCCTAAAACTATTTATCAAATCCATTAAAATCCTTCGTATGTTAAAAATGCTAACTTATAAAGAGCTGTTAAAATATCTTTATCAATCTTTTTAAGTTCTTCATAAACGCTATCTTTTTGTAGTTGCAAATGTAGGTTTTGCTTTAGTAGTTTTTCTATAGTTTTTGGCAGTTGTTCGCAAAGTTTTTTGAAAGCCAATTTATCACCTGTTATAATTTCGTAAAATTTATCAATAGAAATTCTGCGCAGTCTTTCATTGCTAGTTTGCCTTTTCCCATCAAGACTGATAACCCAAGGCTCATTTGCTGATTTTTTAGCTATTACTTCTACAAGAGCGCAAATATCTTTGGAATTTTTAGAATTTAAAAGATGATTTTGCATTTTCATAAATGTCTTTTGACTTGATGAGCTATTCATGGTATTGTGTTTATTTTTCAGCTCGACAAAATATGAGTTTTTTTCGCCTTTAAATACTATATCCCAGCCACTTTTTGGAACTTCGCAACCTTTAATATACTGAAAAATATTTTGATGAAAATATCCAATAGAGTTATTATTTGATTTATCTCTTTGTCTTTGTAGCTCCAAGGCTATAATTTCTTCATAACTTTTAACATAAATATGTTTATCAAAAAGCAATTTTATAGGGTCGATTATATTTGAGTTAAATTTGCTTAAATCAATACTTTTTAACACTTCTTGATACTCGTTTAAAGTCTGCAAAACATGTTTTTCAAAGTCTGTTTTTGATATAAAGTCTAAAATAAACTCTCGCCCCACTTCGTTTCTCCATTTAATGATTTAATTATCTCTTTACCAATTTCATAAGCCAAATTCACAGGCACAGCATTACCTATTTGCTTGTATTGTTCTGCCATAGAGCCACAAAACTTCCATTCATCTGGAAAGGATTGAATTCTAGCATTTTCTCTTACGCTAAATGGCCTAATCTCACTTGGGTGGCACCTATCAGTTTGCTTCATTTGCGGTGTTGTAAGCACAGTTAGGCTTGGCTCATCAAAGCTAAGTCGCCTTAAAATTCCAGTTCTACCACCAGCCATATTCCAGCAAGTTTTCATATAAGCTTTAGCAATATTTGGATCTATATCACGCCAATACCCACCAGCAGGCACGAGAGCAAAAACACTAGCTTTTTGCTCTGAGTATTTAGCGCACTGACTTTTTGGGACATTTTGTAAAATATCTCTCAAAACCAGCTTTTTATCGTGCTTTTTAGGAAAAGCAAAAAACACCTTATCTTGCAAATCTTTTCTAATTCCAACTACAATCAATCGCTCTCTTTTTTGCGCCACACCATAATCAAGCGCATTTAGCACTTTATATTCTATATTATAGCCTTGCTCGCAAAAAATATCACAAATTATTTTAAAAGTATTGCCTTTATCATGCGTTAAAAGTCCCTTGACATTTTCAAATAAAAACATCTTAGGTTGTAATTTTTTTAAAAACAAAGCATAATGATAAAATAGAGTCCCCCTAGTATCTTCAAGCCCAAGCCTCTTGCCTGCATAACTAAAGCTCTGACAAGGCGATCCACCAGATAATAGATCTAACTCTTTGATTTTTATATTAAATTTGCTCTTTAAATCACAAGATGAAATTTCAGCAATATCATCACAAATAACATTCCAATTGGGTCTATTTGCCAATAAAGTTTTAACAGATGATTTATCTATTTCTATCAAACCTATATGGGCAAAACCGGCTCTTTCTAATCCAAGAGCCATACCTCCGCCACCAGCAAATAACTCAATACTTTTAAACATCAATCTCTACTTCAACGCTGCTAAGCCCATATCGCCTTCATCGGCTGATATTTTGCCACTATTCATATCATCTGCGATCTGCTTATAAATCTCTAAGCTCTCTAAAGCGTATTTGGTATCTATCTTCTCCATCGCAAATCCCACATGTATCAGCACATAATCCCCCACCGATACAGGCTCAGCTATCAAATCCAAGCTCACCCCACGCTTAACACCGAGAGTTTCAACAATGGCAAAATTATTCTCATCTATTGATATCACTTTTGAAGGTATTGAAAGACACATTTTTATCCTTATTTTTACGCATTAAAAGCACTAATTCTAGCAAATATTTTTTTAATTTTCAATACGCTTTATTTGACAAAAACTACGCAAAAATAGTAAATTTGGAATTCCAAACTAGAATTCCTTAAATTTTAGAATTCCAAAATAAACAAAAACTTATATAATATTTTTAAAATTATGCTAGAATTGATCTCTCAAAACTTCATAACAAAGGCAAAAAAAATGGCCGGTGGTAGCTTAGATGATGCAAAGAAAAATAAAAATGATGAGTTTTATACTCAGCTTAGCGATATAGAAAACGAGCTTAAAAATTACAAAGAACATTTTAAAGATAAAGTGGTTTATTGTAACTGCGATGACCCAAGAGAAAGTAACTTTTTTAAATATTTTATAAGAAATTTTAATCGTTTAGGACTTAAAAAGCTAATTACTACTACTTATATAAACTCGCCAATTGCTAACACTGAGGACCTTTTTGGCGAAAGAAATGTAGTATATAAAGTCTCTATAAATAAGCTTGAAGATATAAATGACTATGATTTAATCACAAATGAGCTTATAAATAAAATTGTAAAAAAGCGTGCTAAAAAACTTTTTGGCGATAAAAAATATGAAGCTGGTGATTTTCGCTCTGCTGAATGCGTGGAGCTACTAAAACAAGCCGATATCGTAGTAACAAATCCGCCTTTTTCACTATTTAGAGAGTATGTAGCTCAGCTTATAGAGTATGATAAAAATTTTTTAATTATCGGTAGTTTAAATGCTATTTCTTATAAAGAAATTTTTCCACTTATAAAAGATAATAAATTGTGGTTGGGTCACGGATTTAAAGGTGGCAATGCTTATTTTAAAAGTGTTAATTTAAGAGAATTTGCTAGTGGTGTATATAATGAAAATACTGGCTTAGTAAAATTTAGAAATTGCGCTTGGTTTACAAACCTTGATATCAAAAAACGCCACGAATTTTTAGATTTATATAAAAAATACAATCCGCAAGAATTCCCAAAATACGATAATTACGATGCTATAAATGTAGATAAAACCGCTGATATTCCGTGTGATTACTACGAGCCTATGGGTGTGCCTATTACTTTTTTGGATAAATATAGCCCTGAGCAATTTGAAATTTTAGATGGCATAGGTAGATATAGTATGCTTACTGGACCAACAGATGAAACAAGAGGGACATATCTAACAGAAGTTAATGGTAAGCCAAAGTATGCTCGTATCATAATAAAAAGGATAAAAAATGAAAATTGAGTTAAAAGAATTTACAATTAGAGATATAGTAAATGGCTATGAAAATAGTGATGAAGAAGGCGTGGTAGCCTTTGGTGGCAGACTAGATATCCGCCCAAAGTATCAAAGGGAGTTTGTCTATAAAGACAAACAAAGAGATGATGTAATAAGGACTATTCGCAAAGGCTTTCCACTAAATGTAATGTACTGGGTAAAAAACGGCGATAATTACGAAGTGCTAGATGGTCAGCAAAGGACTATTAGCTTTTGTGAGTATGTGGTGGGGAATTTCAGCGTAGATGAAATGTATTTTCACAATCTCACAAACGACCAAAAAGAGCAAATTTTAGATTATAAATTATTTATTTATATTTGCGATGGGGCAGATAGCGAGAAATTAGAGTGGTTTAAAACCATAAATATAGCTGGTGAAAAGCTAAGCAATCAAGAGCTAAGAAATGCTGTTTATACTGGACCTTGGCTAAGCTCGGCAAAGCAAAAATTTAGCAAAACTGGCTGCGTGGCGTATAAAATAGGCGAAAAATATATGAGTGGCTCGCCTATAAGACAAGAATACCTAGAAACTGCTATAAGCTGGATAAATAATGGCAAAATAGAAGAATATATGAGCATACATCAGCAAGATGATAATGCTGATGAGCTGTGGCAGTATTTTAGAGCTGTGATAGAGTGGGTGGAGCTGAAATTTCCAAAATACCGCAAAGAGATGAAAGGTATAGCGTGGGGCGAACTATATAATAAATATAAAGATAAAAGCCTTGATGCTAAAAAGCTTGAAGCTGAGCTAGAAAAACTAATGATGGATGATGAAGTAACAAATAAAAAAGGCGTTTATCCTTATGTTTTAAGCCATGATGAAAGGCATTTAAATTTAAGAGCTTTTAGCGATAGCCAAAAACGCAAAACCTATGAAAAACAAAAAGGAATTTGTCCTATGTGTAAAGAACATTTTGAAATAGAACAAATGGAGGCTGACCATATAACGCCGTGGAGCCAAGGCGGTAAAACAAATGATGAAAACTGCCAAATGCTGTGTAAAGAGTGTAATAGGCGTAAAAGTGATAAATAAAAGATTTTTGGAATTCCAAACTAGAATTCCTTAAATTCTAGAATTCCTAAAAAATATAAAAAAGAAAACCCCCCGCACCCCCAAGAAAAAAAGATACTAGGGAATTCTAGAATTCCCTAGAAATTTACTTTTTTAGCAAGGCTTTTTGCTCCAGCGATAAACTCTATCCACGCTTAACACCGAGAGTTTCAACAATGGCAAAATTATTCTCATCTATTGATATTACTTTTGAAGGTATGCTAAGGCACATTATTTTAATTCCTTTTTCATTTTTAGATAATTTATCCACTTATCTATGCCAAGGCCTGTTTTGCTATCGACTTCTATTATATCAACTTTTGGATTTAGCTTTTTGGCCTCTTTTTTTACCTCATTGATATCAAAATCAAAATGCTCTAATAGCGAAGTTTTCGTTATCACCACTATATCAGCCGCCCTAAACATAACAGGATATTTAGCCACCTTATCGCTCCCTTCTGGCACACTGATTAAGACAGCATTAAGGTGAGCACCCACATCATAACTAGCTGGGCAAACTAAATTTCCAACATTTTCTATAAATACCAAATCAAGCTCTTTAAGCGGCAAGTGGTGTAAGCCATTATGCACCATAAAAGCATCTAAATGGCAAGTTTGGCCGGTGCTAATCTGATGAGCCTTGCCGCCTGCGTTTATAATGCGATTAGCATCCAAGTTAGTCTCTAAATCCCCCTCAACTACCCCAACTCTTAGGCCACTTGATTTTATAGTAGCTTCTAAAAGCGTGGTTTTCCCAGCTCCCGGACTACTCATCAAATTCACACACAATAGCCCATATTCGTCTAAATGCGTTCTATTGTGAGCAGCTTCGTGATCGTTATCTTTTAATATTTTCTCTACTACTTCAATAGTCTTTTTTTCATTTAACACCGGATGGTCATGATGACCGTGATGGTGATGATTATGATGATCATCGTGACTATGATGATGCGATCCACCCATACTGCAACCACAATCTTTACACATAATATCTCCTTAATTTTAAAACAATTAATAATCTTATATATTAAATCTTAGTATTATATCTAAGCAGATTTAAGCCAAAGTAAATCTGCCCCATAGCAATACCAGAATCATTCATAGGCTCATTAATTGGCAAATAATATTTAATATCATGGCGTCTAAACTCAGATATAGTTCTTTTTAACAAAGCTCTATTTTGCCATACTCCACCGCATAAAACAACTGGAAGGCTATGCATTTTAGCAATCTTTAGAGCTAAATTTGAAATTCCATTTATAAAAGCAGTAGCTGCTACTTTCATAGGATCATTTAAAGCGCCTATAAATGCATTTTTATAATTAATTATATCTCCATCTATTTTAAATTCATAGGCCGCATTTATATTTTCATCATATAAAGCCTCAAGCATCATAGGGGCTTGCGCATCATAGGTAATAACTGGCAAATTTAGCACAATTGCAGCAAATGCATCAAAAATTCTACCAAGCGAACTAGTATCTACTATATTTAATCTATTTTGTAAGATTTTATCTAGATTAGATCTTTGAATTTGAGGTACTATGGTATCTATTTTTGGTGAGTTTAGATTGTATTTTTTTGCTATTGCGTAAGCTAGATAGTAGATATTTTTTATCCCTTTATCTGCTCCAATAAGCTCAAAATTATCAAAATGCATAACTCTTTTAAACTCATTATCTTTGCATCTTAGCACTTCGCCACCCCATATAGTAGCGTCCTGGCCATATCCAGTTCCATCAAAGCTAAGAGCTAAAACTTCACAATCTAAGCCGTTTTCTAACATTACACTAAGAGCATGAGCATGATGATGATAGACCTTATAAATCTCTTTATCTTTAAAATTATTTACAAATCCAAAATGCGGATGAGCATCACCAATGACAAAATCAAACTCAAACCCATAAATACTCTTAAAACTCTCTAGCAGCTCATCAAATCTTTTAATCACTGCTAAAGAGCCCATATCGCCAATATATGGAGAGCTAAAGATAAGGCCATCTTTATAGATAGCAAATTGATTTTTCATCAAACTCCCAAGCGCTAAAAAACACCCTTTTGGCACATCTTTTAATCCTAAATTTAAAGGTATAATATTAGGCTTTAATCCACGAGAAGTTCGAAGATAAATTGGCTTTGAAAATAGCTCAAAACAGATGCTATCATCGCTTGGATTTACAATATCTCTATCATTATCAAGAGCATAATCACACACACTACCAAGTCTGCTAGCAAGCTCATCAAAGTTTGTTAAAATAGGCTCTTTGCTTGGGTTTGCGCTAGTGGCTATAATTGGAGAATTTAATCTATCTAATAGCATTATATGTAGTGGAGTTGGCGGTAAAAATATACCAACACTTCCTATGCCACTAGATATTGACTTAGGTAGATTATTTTTGGATTTTAATAAAACAATAGGTTTTAAATTCGAGTTTAAAATCTTAGCTTCACTATCATTAATATAAGCATAATCACAAGCCATATCAAGATCTTTACACATTATGGCTAAAGGTTTATGCGGACGCCTTTTACGCTCTTTTAGAGATGATACAGCCTCACTATTTAGAGCATCGCAAACAAGATGAAATCCACCAACTCCTTTAATAGCTATGATTTTACCATCTTTTAAATCATCTATACATCTTTTAAGAGCCTCTTGATCATTTGCAAGAATTTTGCCATTTAAACTCTTATAGCTTAACTTTGGACCGCAGTTTTTACATGCTACTGGTTGAGCATGATAACGGCGATTAGTTGGGTCTTTATACTCATCTTGGCACTGTTTGCACATATTAAATTTGCCCATTGTAGTATTTATTCTATCATATGGCAAGCTTTTAATTAAAGAAAATCTAGGGCCGCAGTTTGTACAGTTAATAAATGGATGATTATATCGTCTATTTGTAGGATCTTTTAATTCAGATTTACACTCATTACATATAGCAAAATCAGGTAAAATAGGTGCAAATTTATAACTTTCTTGCGAGCTAATTATATTAAAATCATCATATTTTTTATCGCTATTGCTAATAATAATATTATCTATTCTAGCTAGTGGAGGCAAATTTATTTTAAGCTTAGATATAAACTCATCAATATTTTTCCCATCGCCACAAAGCTCAATTTTCACACCGCTAGAATCATTTAATACAGTTCCATTTAGCTCAAGATTTTTAGCTAATGAATAGACAAAAGGGCGAAATCCAACACCTTGAACCAGCCCAAAAACTTCAATCTTAATTGATCTCAAGTGGATAGTGTCCGCTAAATTTACTTTTATAATTTGAATTACAAAACTTTAAAGCCAAATTTGCAATTACAGGATTAGCAAAGAGATTTCCGCTAAATATCATACCTTCGCACTCTAGCTCATCTTTTAAAATATCACCAAAATCACTTAAAAAAAATGCCAAACTCTCCAAACAGCCAAAGCTAATATTCTTCGCATCAGCCCCAGCTAGCCTAAAACTCATCGTGCTTCTAATAGCTCTTACCCAATCAAATTCGCTCTTGCTACTCATCTTATAATCAATTCTTACCCCTTTTAAACCGCTATAATCCCTAGCGTAGTTTAAAATTTGGCCATTGTATCCTAGAATTTGATCAATTATCATAAATAGCGAATAAAAATTATTAGGTAAATCTATAGTACCATTTGGTAGCTTGTACTCTTTTTGATAGTTTGCAAGCAACCTATCGCCACCATCGAATTCAGAAATTTTTTGCCAAATTTCTTCAAAGCTCTTTGGCAAATTAATTCTAAGCATATCAAATACATCTTCACCCTTATAAACTTTGATAAAATCGCTATATTTTTGACTTAAAAATACTCTAGCGATTGTAGAATTTGCTACACCTAACTCACTTACACAAAGACCAAAAAGAGCATAATTTTTATCATCAAATGAGTTTATAAACTCCATCTCTTTAGTTTTTATAAACTCTCCAGCTCTAATAATTAAAATTCTCTCGTCTAAGATTGATACTTTCATATCATTTTTTAAACTTTTAATAGATAAAAAATGTATCCCATTTTCACTTAGGGCTTGAGTAATCTTATAAACATTGATATCCCAAGCGCTTCTAACATCAAAATATAGCGGTGCATCTTTGTGATTACTGCGATATATCGCATTAGTACGCAAATTTATAACCGGCTTTTCAAAACTAGCAAGAGCGATTAGAGATTTTTCATCGCATACAAAAATTTTAGCTATATTTTTAAGATTTGTTGGTAGTATATAATCACAATCAAAACTACTAAATTTAGATATCTCATAACCATCATAATTTACAGTTTTACCAGCCATTATATCTTTTATAGCATTAGCTATAAATATATTATCACTTTTAAAGCCAAATTCATTTTCATCTGATTTTAAAGCATTTGGAGTAATATTTTTAAAACTAAAATCAAACTCGAATTTGCTATTTTTTGGTAATTCATCAGCTAAACTAACCTTGGACTCTTCAATAAAAACTGAGTGCGGAACTAAATTTATATACTCATCGCTAAATTTAGCTAGCTCGTTTTCATTGCCTTCTACATATAATTTTATAGATCTATTTTGAGCTGTAATGGAGTATTTTAAAGCACTTTTTTTAGCCCAAAAATCTAAAAAAAACGCTAAAACCGAACCATCATTTGCACAACTAAATTCAAAGCAAAGTATCAAAATTGCTCCTTTTTCCACTCATCAGCCATATCTTGCACACCTTTATCATCTATCCTTTCATAGCTAAAACCTAAATTCGAAAGCTCTTTTAAGATTATTTTTTCCATTAAATTCGTAGATTTTTTAATCTCATCGCTAAGCTCAAAACTCATTGGAACAATTCTTCTAGGTATTACACCTATTATTTTAGTTTGCGGTCTATCGCCTACTAAATCCATCATTTCAATAGTTTGAAGCATCTCTACTTCGTGTGCTGAACCAGACCAATTAATGCTCTTTGGCATATCTTCAAAATCAAAGAAATATACATCTCCTATCTGCCCACCATCAGCATCGATACAATCAACGACTATTAAATAATCGCTATCAGCCATTATCGGAGTTAAATGATTTGCTAAAGTACCGCCATCTACAAATTTTAAATTATGTTCTTTGGAGTTAAATTTAAAGTTATTCTCAATCATCTTAACAAAATGAACGCCGACTCCTTCATCGGCGAACATTACATTTCCTACTCCTAGGATTAAAACACGCATCTACTTCTCTTTTGGGAATTTGTAGCCGCTGATTATCGCATCCATAGCGCCATCTTTGCCTTTTATAGCGTTAAATACAGCCATATAGATATGAACTACCATAAAAATAAAGATAATCCACATAGCAATATGGTGAATTTGGCGTACATTAGCAAGTCCTCCCATCCAAGCCTCAATAACTTTCATAGGCGTATAAAGCAACCCGCCAAGTCCTTCATGATATACATTGACATATAAAATCAAGCCAGTCAAGCAGATCACAAAAAGCACAATATAAAAAAGTATATAAGAGGCAAATTGTAGTGGATTATAGGTTCCTTGAATATGAGGATGCTTGCCTAAGAATAGATAATATTTAATTTGGGCAATCCAAACTTTAATATCTAAAAAATTCTTTACACTCACTCTTTCAATATGGCTTTGTTTATCAAAGAAAAATAGATATATCTTAAAGATAAAACAACCTATTAGTATAAATCCAGCTATTTGATGAACAGCACGCCATTTAGCATTCATAAAATTTATAGGCTCACCTGTTATAGCAGGACTTACAAAGACATAAGCAAGATAAAATCCGCTCACACTCAAAACTACAATAGATATAGCTCTAATCCAGTGCGTAAGGCGTAATCCTATGCTAAATTCATAATCAGCGATATGTTTTTTACTATTTTTCATATCTGCTCCTTAGATTAAATTCGGATTAACTTTATAGCTACTTAATTCATTGCCTTTTGTATCCATCACATGGACAGCACACGCTATACAAGGATCATAAGAGTGAATTTTGCGTATTATCTCTAAAGGCTGTTTTAAATCAGCGATTTTAAGCCCAATCAAACAAGCCTCATAGCTACCCATTTGACCTTTAGCATCTTTTGGGCTAGCATTCCAAGTAGATGGAACGACAGCTTGCCAATTCTCAATCACTCCATTTTTAATCCTACACCAGTGGCTTAACATACCACGAGGCACATTACCTATAAATCTACCTTTATACTCTTTTTTGCTATCTATTTGATATTTAGCGCAAGTGCTATCATCGATTTTTAAATTCTCAATTAGATTATTTAGTGCTTTTAAAGCATTATCAGCAATGATTTTTGCCTCAATCATTCTGCATGCAGTTCTACCTAAAGTAGATAAAACAGCACTTACTGGCAAGCCAGTTTCAGCTAGGAATTTATCCACCACTGGCACTACATTTTTATTGCCTTTTACATAATTTACAACTATATTCGCTAGTGGGCCAACTTGCATAGGCAAACTATCATATCTTGGGGCTTTAATCCAGCTATATTTACCATCTAAATCAAAGACTTTAGAATCTTCCATTTCGCCCTTAGCATTTAGAGTTTTAGCATCTTTAAATCCTGTGTAATTTGGCGTAGTATCACCATCATAAGGGTGAAGTGGTGCATCATTTTTATACCATGAGCGAGTCGCTTCTTCGGTGATTTTGCTCTCATCTACTTCAAATACCTTAGATATATCACCATTTAAGATATAACCACCATCAAATAGATACTCATTAGCACCAATTTGGAAATCTTGATATGTTAATAAATTTGGAGTTCCTACATCATTTACCACACTTGGTTCATTAGCATAAGCCTTAGCCGCCATTACAAGATCTGGCCAATAAGCACGATTAATAAAGTCAGCCATCTCTTGGAATTTAACCATATACTCACCTAATCTTGCTGGGCTTTGAAGATCCATAACGCATGTTACGCCGCCTACAGTTAGACTTTGTGGATGAGGCTGTTTAGCACCAAATACAGCCATAGCTTGAGCTATTGTTCTTTGAAGTCTTAAGCACTCAAGATAGTGACTTAGAGCAATTAGGTTTTGCTCTGGAGTAAACTTATATGTAGAGTGACCCCAATAAGCATTAGCAAATGGCCCAAGATTGCCTTTTTCTACAAATTTTTTAACCTTATCTTGAACTAATTTTAACTGATCTGCGCCACATGCATATGGAGTATCGCAATATTTAAATGCTTCTTGGCTAGCTTTTAGTGGATCTGCACTTAATGCACTTACCACATCAACAAAATCAAGCGCATGAAGTTGATAAAAATGCACCGGATGATCATGTAAAAATAGAGCCGCATTCATAAGTGTTCTAGTTAGTTTTGCATTTAGCGGAGGGACTATTCCTAGAGCATCTTCTACAGCCTCTATACCTGCTCTATAGTGTGAAAATGTACAAACACCACAAATTCTTTGTGTCATAAATCCAGCATCTCTAGGATCTCTACCTTTTACAATTACCTCAATACCACGCCAAAGAGTTGAGCCACTATAAGCCTCTTTAACTACATTATTTTCATCTACGATTACTTCTACACGAAGATGGCCTTCAATTCTTGTAATAGGATCTACTACTATTCTTTGTTCGCTCATATTTTACTCCTTCTCTTTTGTTGCAGTAGCGATAAGTGCGTGAGCTGCGACAGCTACACCTGTGATTGCTAATACACCTATACCAATTTTATCACTTATTGCATCAGCACCAAGCCCATCAAATACAGTATGATATAATCTATCGCCTAGTGGCACCTCAAATGGCCCCATCTGATCCCAAAAATCTGGCTCAGAACAGCCGATACAGCCGTGACCTGCTTGGATTGGCCAGCTTGTGTGTTGGTTAAATCTCTCACGAGAGCAGTTATTAAATGTATATGGACCTTTACAACCTACTTTATATAGACAATATCCATTTTTTGCACCTTGATCACCAAATTCTTGTACAAATTCACCAGCATCAAATCTACCGCGTCTTTCGCATAGATCGTGAATTCTAAGACCATAAGCCCATTTTGGTCTATTATAGACATCAAGTGCTGGAAGTGTACCAAATAGTAAGAAATTTAAGACATTACCAACGATATTTTTCTCACTTGGCGGACAGCCTGGGACATTGATTACTGGTTTATTGGTGATTTTGTGAAGTGGTTTTGCGTTTGTAGGGTTTGGGGCTGCAGCTTGAATACCACCAAAGCTAGAGCAAGTCCCGATAGCAAAGATAGCAAGAGCATTATCACTAGCGTGGATAGCGTGTTCTCTACCTGTTGTTCCTTTTGGGCCTACTGTTAAATAAAAGGCGCTATCACCATCTGGAATTCCGCCTTCTACCATTAAGACATATTTACCTTTATACTTTTGTATAGCTTGTTCTAAATTCTCTTCAGCTTGCCAACCAGAAGCTGCCATAACTGTTTCATGATACTCTAAGCTAATATAATCAAAAATTAAACTATCAATGGTTGGAGCATCACTTCTTAAAAGACTCTCGCTACAGCCGGTACATTCAGCCATATGGAGCCAAATCACAGGCAATCTATCGCTAAGCTCAGCTGCTTGAGCTACCATAGGTGCAAAACTAGCCGGCAAGGCCATAAGAGCAGTCATCGCTCCAGCCCATTTCATAAAATCTCTACGAGTAAAGCCGTGTTCGTTTAAAACATCCATAATAGAGCTATTTGCTTTCATTTTTGGAAGTTTGGCTAACTCTGATAGCCTATTTTGTATGGTGGTTATATTATGATTATCTACCATAAATTTCCCCTTTAATTGAGATTAAATTTATCTTAAAAATAAATTCTTTACCTGTTATTTTACTATCATTTAACTTAATAAATTTGATAAATCAAAATTAAATTTTAATTTTAAAGTTAAATTAATACAAATGGGCTAAAATCGGCTATTTTGCTACAAATTTAGGACTAAATAGGCAGTTTTTATTGCAAATTTAAAAAACAAAAAGTTAATAATACAAACTTTATCCCAGTTAAATTAAAGTATTAAATTCACTATTTAAATTTTATATATTAATAAAATTAACAATACATATGCATAAGATTATTAACACTGTTATAATTATTAGGCTATTTTTCATCACATTTGTAAGACTGCATAAAACAAAAAATAAATCACTGTAAATATCTAAAGCCAAATATTATTAATTTCATACTTACTAAACATAGGTCATCAAAATTATTATTATAATTAGCACACATAAATCTAAAAAATAATATAAAAGAAAGTTATTTAAAAATTAAAGAGAGCATAACCCTCTTTAATTTGGATAAATTTAAGCATAAATATCTAGCTTGCCAAGCTTTAAAGCCTCATTTTGAATAAATTGTGTAGGATTAGTTATTCTTGCAGATGCTTCTATGTTTGGAGTTTGCATATTATCTGCTGTTTGACCAAACAATTTTGCCATCATATTTTGTTCGACATCGATTGACTTTTTTAGCACCATTGTGCTAGCTACTAAACTAGCCTCTGCACTTCCACTCATACCTGCTAACATTTTTAACTCCTTAAAATTTAGTCATAAGTATAATCGACTAAAATATAAATTTTATTATTTTTTGGTGATTTTATATAAAAAATTTCCGCTACTTTGGATTATTTGAACCATTACTATCAAGATAATTACCGTATATGCCATAATATCTGGGCGAAATCTTTGAAATCCATATCTCATAGCTACATCGCCAAGGCCGCCACCGCCTACAGCACCAGCCATGGCTGTAAAGCCAATTACTACTATTAATGTAAGAGTTATGGCATTTATAATGCTTGGTAAGGCCTCTATAAATATAACCTTAAATATTATCTGCGTTTTGGTGGCTCCATAGCTTAATGCTGCTTCTATAATGCTATTATCTACTTCATTCATCGCATTTTCGATTAATCTAGCGATAAATGGCGCCGAGCCGATAGTGAGCGGGACTATGGCTGCTGTCGTGCCAATACTGGTGCCAACTATAAATTTAGTTAATGGAAACAAGACAATTATAAGAATTATAAATGGAAAGCTTCTAAGTGTATTGACTGCGATATCTAGAGTATTATAAATAGCTCTATTTGGTTTTAAGCCGTTTTTAGAGGTTATAACTAAGATTATAGCCAGTCCAAGCCCTATAATAAAAGCTAAAAGCGTAGATACAAAAGCCATATATAAGGTATCAATCGTGGCTTCAAAAAGCAATTTTGATATCATTTACTCCCCCTTTATAATCTCATATAGAGCGCCTGAATTTTTGATGAATTCTTCTACTTTAAGCTCATATTTTGGTTCTACATTTATAACTAAACTACCAAGAACGCTACCACCTAGCTTTTCTAATTTTCCCCAAACTATGTTAAAATCAATATCAAGCTCTCTAGCCATATTGGTTATAATACTATGCATCGCTACATTTGGCGGGAAAAATATCTTAATATTTACGCCTGTATCTGGCAAAATCTCCTCTTCGCCTAGGAAGTTTTTCATATTTTTATTAGGATTTAAAAATAGCTCTACAATTGAGCCTGAATTTGTGATTATGCCTTGTTCGAGTAAAATAGCTCTATTGGCTATGCTTTTTACAACCTCCATTTCGTGAGTAACAATAACTATAGTAATACCTAAAGTTTGATTGATTTTAGCAAGCAAAGATAGAATTTGCTTTGTAGTATTTGGGTCTAGCGCACTTGTGGCTTCATCGCTTAATAATATTTTTGGGCTAAGTGCTAAAGCCCTAGCTATAGCAACTCTTTGCTTTTGGCCGCCACTTAGCTGACTTGGATAGCTTCTAGACTTATCTTTTAATCCTATTAGCTCCAAAAGCTCATCAACACGGATTTTTATAGCTTTTTCATCATAGCCCCACACACGCAGCGGCATAGCGATATTGTCAAAAACCGTTTTTCTACTCATTAAAGCAAAGTGTTGAAATATCATACCGATATCTTTTCTAAGCTCTCTAAGAGCGTTTTCATTTAATGAATTTATCTCACGCCCTAGCACCTTCAAGCTACCACTTTGATAACTCTCAAGCCCATTTATACAGCGCAAAAGTGTGCTTTTGCCAGCACCGCTATGACCGACGATAGCGAAGATTTCACCTTTATTTATCTCGCAACTAACATCATTTATGATGAGATTTTTGCCATAATATTTTTTTAAGTTTGAGATTTTTATCATATTTTAACCTATTTTTTGAAAAAAATCGAGATCCAACTCAATATAGCCATTGTTATTACATTCTACAGCTTTTGGTATTAATGGAAAATTTTTATTCATATTCGTTGATTTTTTTTCTTCGATTGCTTTTCCTGGATATAGATAAATGAATTGTTTATTTTCGAAATTTAAATTTACTGATTTTTGTAAATTATAAGCGCTACATAAATAATCGAATAGAAGTTGGCTACTTTTGCATTGTTCTAAAGCTTTATCAAGTGGATTTGTATCATTATTATATTTTGTATTGTCGGAGACGAATTTTAGCTCTACAAAATATACTTTATCATAACTAACTACTATAAAATCGCAAGAGGAAATAGCTTCTTTAAATAATCCAGTTTTAAATCCATCTTCTTGTTTTAAAACAAAAAAATTGCCATATTTTTTTATGGTTATATGTCTAATTGTACTATCTTTTTTTTCTTTAATTACATAAAAGCCGTTATTTTCACATTTTAATTCTTCGCTTAAGAAACTATAAAAATCTTGTAAATCTTTTCTCATAATTGACTCTTTAAGATTTGTTCGTAAATTTTATCTTGATTTCTATTTTGTTCCCTTATAATGTCGTTGAAAGTATCCATAAAAATGCCATCTTCTTGAGTTATTTTAACACTTTCAGTAGTTATTTCATCTTTAATTTTTATAGTTTGATAAGCTCTTACTTTATTAGCGTCTAATTGCATTTGTTTTGAATACTCTTCTAAATTTTTCAAATTTTCATCGCTAATATTTTTTAGGCAAATACATGAACTAAACTCACGCAAAATATAATCACTATGAGTGCTGATAAACACCTTTATGCCGATATTTACCAACATAACTAAAAGCCTAGCTAGTAGAATTTGATTTTTTGGATGCAGGTTTAATTCTGGTTCATCTATAATTAAAATATCATTTTTTTGTGCTTGAAATCTAATATATAAATCTAATAAAAATAAAGATTTAACAGAGCTAGAAGTTTGCTGGATATTTATAGTTTTGTGTTTTTGGAGTATTTTTTGTTTTGCACCAGTCGCAAATTGTAATCCATAATCATTTATTATATATTTTCCGCCAACTATCTGCCAAAGCAAATCTAAAATTTCATTATTTTTACTTTCAGCGATAAAGCTTTTTTGATTAGTAACATTTGATATATCATTTATAAGAGATATATTGTCAGTAATTGGCAAAGGATAGCGAGAAGTAGCTTTTTGTATATAGTTATTTATATTATCGATGATATCTCCTTGATTATTTTGGGTTAGACCTGCTAGGATGTTATTTCTGCTTATATTTAACTCACTATAAAACATAGCAATACCTGTGCGTTCTACACTAATAATATTTATTTGATGTCTATAAAATAATCTGCTTATTATAAGATAAACTAAAAATAAATGTATATTTTGAGATGATAAATCATCTCTATCAAAAAATTCAAATATTATATTTTCATCTGCTTTATAAACATTAAAGAAAGAATTTTGCTGTTTAAAAATCTTTTCGTAATTTAAAATTTCAAAACTTAATTCAAATTTAGCATCTTTGTAAATATCTGCATTACCTCCTAAAACTTTTACAAGTTTATTTTTGTATAGCTTATTCATTTCGTTTTTTAGATTTGCGTGAATTTGGATAAATTTTGTTTCTTCAATAGCGATAATATTTTTTTCTTTTTGTATAAAACTATCTTTATGCCTTAAAATAAGCTCATTAATATTTTCAGGCAATAATCTCCAAAAACCATAAAAAGCATAAACAGCATAGGTTTTACCACTATTATTTTCACCGCAAAGAATAGTTAAGTCGCCAATTTCTATCTCCGCTTGATTTAAAAGTCCTAGATTTTTAACCTTAAAATTCATTATTTATCCTTATATTTCTCCTAAATTTCTCAGCTCACTACACACTTTTTCAAATTTAGCTTTTGCTGTGGCTAGGCCTTCTTTATTGGTTTTAAGCACACTTTGTGGGGCGTTGGCTACGAATTTTTCATTATTTAGCATATTTTCAAGCTTAGCTATCTCTTTTTCAAGCTTTGATTTTTGTGAGTTTAGTCGTGCTATAATGGCCGTTGTATCCACGCCAGCAAGCGGTATAAAGCTCTCTAAATTCTCGCTCACATCTCTAGCGGAATTAGGGATAATATCTTTTGTTATCTCTACATTTTCACATTTAGCAAGTAGTTTGATAAAGTTTAGGTAGCTAGCGATATCAAGATTGCTATTTAACTTTATAAAGGCTTTTGAGATTTTGGCGTTGCCTTGGTCTATCGTTGCTTTAGCACGGCGAATGCTTATTATGGCTTCGATTATTAGCTCAAATTTAGATATGATAGCTTCATCTATTTTGCTAGCTTTTGGGTATTTAGAGATCATTATGGAGGTAGAATTTTCTAAATTTGTGCCACTTAATTCATGATATAGATACTCGCTGATAAAAGGCATAAATGGGCTTAGTAATTTCATACTCTCTTTGAAAATAGAGCCAAGCTCGCTAATTGCGCTCTTATCGGCTTTTGATAGCTCAATCCCCCAATCACAAAATTCATCCCATAGGAATTTATACACCCTATCTGCTGCGTCATTAAATCTATAGCTATCAAGTGCTTTTCTTGTTTCGTTTATAGCGATTTTAAAGCGATTTAGTATATATTTGCCAAGTTCTGTATGCACGGCATTTTCATCAAGATCGCTGAATTTATCTACATTCATACGCAAGAATTTAGTAGCGTTATATAATTTGTTGGTGAAATTTCGGCTTAAAACCATCTGCTCATCGCTCATTCTGACATCACGACCTTGAGCGCATAAGATAGTTAGCGTAAAACGAAGTATATCGGCTGAATACTCATCGATCATATCTAGTGGGTCTATTATATTTCCACTTGACTTGCTCATTTTTTTACCATCTTTGTCTTTGACAAGAGCGTGTAGATATATATCTTTAAAAGGTAGCTCTCCTAAGGCGTTGTTGCTTTGAAACATCATTCTAGCTACCCAGAAAAATAGTATATCAAATCCGGTAATTAGCATGGAATTTGGATAAAATTCGCTTAAATCACTCTCAAGCCACTTCTCATTTTTCAGCGCATTACCATTTCCCCAGCCAAGTGTGCTAAAAGGCCAAAGCCCACTAGAAAACCAAGTATCAAGCACATCAGGGTCTTGGGTGAATTTATCTCCACCACATTTTGGGCATTTGAGTGGTTTTTCATTCTCATCAGCCCACTCATGGCCACATTCGCAGTAAAATACCGGAATTCGATGCCCCCACCATAATTGACGGCTTATACACCAATCTTTTAACTCTCTCATCCAAGCATTAAAGCTATTTATCCAATGTGATGGGTAGAATTTTGCTCCGCCTTCATTTACACTTTTGATAGCTTCATCGGCGATTTCAGATTTTACAAACCATTGCTTGCTGATATAAGGCTCAACTACATTTTTACAGCGGTAGCAGTAGCCTACTTGATTTTCATAGTCTTCGATTTTTTCTACAAAGCCCTTGCTCTCTAGCTCGGCTACTACCATATCTCTAGCTTCAAGTCTTTCTAAGCCTTTGAATTTAGCACAATGTTCATTTAAAATTCCCTTTTCATCAAAAATTGTGATAAACTCTAAATTATGCCTATTTCCTACTTCATAGTCGTTTGTATCGTGCGCCGGAGTTACTTTGACTACGCCAGTACCAAAGCTCATATCTACATGATTATCGGCTATAATTTTGATTTTACGCTCAATTAGTGGTAAAATCAGCTCTTTGCCTATTAAATTTCTATATCTTTCATCATTTGGATTTACCATTACAGCAGTATCACCAAAGTATGTCTCAGGTCTAGTAGTAGCCACCACTACAAATTTAGATGGATCATCAGCTAAGAAATATTTAAGATAGTATAATTTGCCCTTATTTGCTTTATGCTCGACCTCTACATCGCTTAAAGCGCCATCGTGCGTACACCAATTTACCATATAATTTCCACGGATTATAAGCCCTTTATTATACAAGCTTACAAAGGCTTTTCTCACAGCATTTTTAAGCCCTTCATCCATAGTGAATCTCTCTCTACTCCAAGCAGGCGTTATCCCAAGGCGACGCATTTGATAGACGATTTGACCGCCACTTTTTTCTTTCCATTCCCAGGTTTTTTTAAGGAATTCTTCTCTACCGATTTGCTCTTTTGTAATCCCACTAGCTAGAAGTTGTTTTTCAACTACATTTTGAGTAGCTATCCCAGCGTGGTCAAGTCCTGGCTGCCAAAGGGTTTTATAGCCATCCATCCTTTTGTATCTTGTAATTATATCTTGTAAAGTAAAGGTAAGCGCATGCCCTATATGTAGGACTCCTGTGACATTTGGCGGTGGCATCATGATACAAAAAGTTTTATTATCTTCTTGAATATTTTTATTCCCATTAATCTCGAAATACCCACGCTCTTCGCAGATTTTATAAAATTTCTCTTCTATTGTTTTTGGATCATAAAATTCAGCCATTTTTTGCCTTTAGTGAAAGATAAAAATATGCGATTTTAGCTAAATTTATATAAATAAATAATAAAATTTATGAAGCTATAAGCCATTTTAATGGATAATAGCAACTTTGAAATTTTAAATTATGAAAGGATTAATATGGATTTTCGCATTGAAAAAGACACAATGGGTGAGATCAAGGTGCCTAATGACAAGTATTGGGGAGCTCAAACTGAGAGAAGTTTAGAAAATTTCAAAATTGGCAAAGGCACAATGCCAAGTGAGGTTATAGAGGGTTTTGCTTATCTTAAAAAGGCTTGCGCTATCGTAAATAACAAACTTGGCCGCTTAGATGATGCTAAAACAAAGGCTATTTCTCAAGCTTGCGATGAGGTACTAGCCGGTAAATTAGATGGCAATTTCCCGCTTGTAGTATGGCAAACAGGTAGCGGAACTCAATCAAATATGAATTTAAACGAAGTTATCGCTAACCGCTCTACTGAGATTTTGGGTGAGGATTTTAGAAGTAAAAAGCTAATTCATCCAAATGATGATGTAAATAAAGGTCAAAGCTCAAATGATACTTATCCTACAGCTATGAGAATTGCTTTTGTTTTAGAGCTTCAAAAACAGCTTTTCCCAGCTATTGATAAGCTTTTAGCTACACTTGAAGCAAAGAGCAAAGAGTTTGCTAATATCGTTAAAATCGGTAGAACTCACCTACAAGATGCCACACCTTTAACCTTAGGTCAAGAGTTTAGTGGATATGTTCACATGCTAAAAGCTAGTAAAGATCAAATTCTAGCTACTATTCCATTTTTAGAAGAGCTTGCTATTGGTGGAACAGCGGTGGGAACAGGGCTAAATAGCCATCCAGACTTTAGCCCTATGGTGAGTGAAGTTTTAAATGAGATAACTAAAACTGAGTTTAAATTTAAATCTCATCCAAATAAATTTCACGGCCTTACAAGCCACGATGCTGAAGTATTTTTAAGTGGTGCTTTAAATGGTCTTGGGGCAAATTTAATGAAAATCGCAAATGATATCAGATGGTTAGCAAGTGGCCCAAGATGCGGTATCGGCGAAATAAATATCCCTGAAAACGAGCCAGGAAGCTCTATTATGCCAGGTAAAGTCAATCCTACTCAATGTGAGGCTGTGACCATGGTAGCAGTCCAAGTAGCAGGCAATCATGTAAGCGTAGCAATGGGCGCATCTCAAGGTAATTTTGAGTTAAATGTATTTAAGCCTGTAATTGCTCACAATATTTTAGAGAGCATCAGATTGTTAAGCGATTCTATGGTTAGCTTTAATGACCATTGCGCTATTGGAATCACCGCAAATGAAGCGAAAATCGATAAACTTCTTCACGAAAGCCTTATGCTTGTAACTGCTCTAAATCCACATATCGGATATGAAAATGCTGCTAAAATAGCTAAAACAGCTCACAAAAATGGCACAACCTTAAAAGAAGAAGCTATAAATTTAGGCCTTTTGACAGCTGCTCAGTTTGATGAGTGGGTAAAACCTGAGGATATGACCGCTCCTAAGAAATAGAGGTGAATTTAATTTTGCAATGACATAAAATTAGTTATGAATTTACTACCATATATGTCATTGCAAGGAAGTTGCTTGCAACTTCCAAACAGATCTTTTAAATTTATTTTAATTCATAAAGCAGCAATCAATACAAAGTAATCCTAAGTAAAAATACCATCTATTAAAATTAACTCTAAAAGATTTAAAGAAGATGTAAAATCTATATTTAAATTTACTACAAGTTCCAACAATGATTAATTGGCCCATTTCCATGACCAATAACCAGACCGCTTTTGAGTGCGTTTGTTACATACTCTTTAGCATTTTTTACTGATTGATTAATACTTAACCCACTAGCGATATTACACGCAATAGCAGAAGATAGAGTGCAACCTGTACCATGAGTATTATTAGTATCTACTTTAGGAACACAAAATTGGCTAAATTCACCATTTTCATAGAGCAAATCAACTGCGGCATCTTCTCTTAAATGACCACCCTTTATTAATACGCTTTTGCAGCCATAATTACTAATTTTAATAGCTGCAGCTTTCATATCATCCATATTATTTATCTCCATACCGCTTAATGCACTTGCTTCAGGTAAATTTGGCGTTACTACACTTGCAAGATTAAAAAGCTCTTTAGTATAAACTTCTAGAGCACTCTCATCCATTAATCTTCCTCCAGTTGTTGCCACCATCACAGGGTCTAAAATTATATTTGTACAGTTATATTTTTTAAGCATTTTAGCAACTGAACGCATAATATCTGCATTTGAGAGCATTCCTAATTTTATTGCATCTGGAGTTATATCACTTAAAACTGAATCTATTTGTGCCTCTACAAACTCAGGCGAACAGTTTAAAACTCCACTAACTGCTGTAGTATTTTGTGCAGTTAGCGAGACTATTACTGCCATTGCGTAGTGCTTATGAGCTGTAATTGTTTTTATATCAGCTTGAATCCCTGCCCCACCTGATGGATCTGAACCTGCTATAGATAGTACTTTTTTCATATTTTTCCTTTATATTAACTGAAATTTATAATCAGTTTTGTATAATAGCAAGTCAAATTTAACATTTAAGGATAAAACAATGAAAAAACTACTAGCTTTAAGCCTTGTTGCTGCAAGCCTTGTTGGTTGTGCTTTTGCTCAAACACTAAAAGTTGGCGCCACTCCGGTTCCTCACGCTGAAATACTTGAATTTATAGCTCCAGAGTTAAAAAAATCAGGTATAAATTTAGAGATAAAAGTATTTAACGACTATGTAATCCCAAATATTGCAGTTGAAGATGGTGATTTAGATGCTAATTTTTTCCAGCATATACCATATTTAGACGAATTTAATAAAAATAAAGGCACTCACCTAGTTAAAACTATAGGCGTTCATTTAGAACCAATGGGTGTTTATAGTAAAAAAATTAAATCTTTAAGCGAGTTAAAAAATGGTGCAATAGTAAGCATTCCAAATGACCCTACAAATGAAAGCCGTGCGCTTGATGTGCTAGTATCTGCTAAATTAATAGAAGTTGATACAAATGTAAAGCTACGCACTCCTTTAGATATTACTAAAAACCCTAAAAATCTCAAATTTAAAGAGATAGAAGCAGCTACTTTGCCACGTACTTTAGATGATGTAGATATCGCCGTGATAAATACAAATTTCGCTATGAATGCAAACCTAAACCCTACAAAAGATGCTCTAGTAATCGAATCTAAAGATAGTCCATATGTAAATATTGTAGTTGTAAAAGATGGAAATCAAAATAAAGATAGTATAAAAGCTCTTAATAAAGCATTGCAAACTCAAGCTCTTAAGGATTTCATAACTGAAAAATATAAAGGCTCTATAGTTCCAGCTTTCTAATTTAAATTCATTTTTAAGCTAATTTTGGGGTTATTTTAGATATAATTAACCCCAAATTTTTATAAATTAAGGATATAAAATGTCAAAAAGATGTGCAATTACAGGCAAAGGCCCTATGGTTGGAAACAATGTAAGCCACGCTAACAACAGAACAAAAAGAAGATTTATGCCAAACCTTCGCACAGTGCGTGTAACATTAGAAGATGGAACAACTAGAAAAATAAGAGTTGCAGCTTCTACATTAAGAACAATGAAAAAACAATCAAAATAACCATTTAAAAAGAGGAATTTATGTCTTTGATTAAAAAGATTAAAAAGTTCCTCCACTGGACCGATGAGTCCAAACCCGAATATGATCTAAATACTGAACTTTATCAACAGTTAAAAGCCTTCCGACTTCCATTAATATTTGTCGTACTAATGATGTTATTTGGTACATTAGGATATATGATTACTAGCGGTTTTACACTAATAGATGCGATATATCAAGCCGGAATGACATTTACAACTGTTGGATTTACCGAAGTCTCACAAATCACTACCACTGGACGTCTTTTTACCATCGTTTTTATACTTATAGGATTTTGTTTGTTTACATTTTCTATGGGTCTTGTTATCGAGATTATTAAAAAAGGTGTCTTAACTAGGATTTTAAAGGAAAGAAGCATGATATATAAGATCGCAAGACTTAAAAATCACTTCGTAATCTGCTATCATAATCTCTATACTATCGAGCTTTCAAGGCAATTTAGAGAAAATCACATTCCATTTGTAGTTATTGATAGCAGAGAAGATTTAGCTCAAATAGCTGAAACATATAAATATCCATACTATATAATAGATGAACCCCATACCCAATCAGCTATCTTAAAATCACACCTCTCTAGCGCTAAAGGCCTAATCACTCTAAGCCCGCACATAGCCGATAATATCGCCCTTATTGCTACAGTTAGATTATACGAAAAAGAGCTTGGTAGGATTAAACCATATTTTATTATGACTAACTCAGATAATGATAATGACACCCAAAAGCTAATAAAACTAGGCGCAGACTCAGTAGTAAGCCCATCAAAGCTAGTCGCTCAAAGAATCTCAGCTATGAGCGTACGACCTGATATGGAAAACATCCTAGAGCAATTTTTATACAAAAAAGATTCTCCTATAGATATGGAGGAGATTAGAGTCCCAGAGGCTTCATGGATGAGATTTAAAAGAATAAAAGAGACTCATTTAAGAAAACTTACAAATGCTGATATCGTCGGTATCACAGACCAAAATGGTAAGTTCAATCCAATGCCAAATGGCGATACTTTAATTGGCACTAGCTCAAAGCTATTAGTAATTGGAACTGCTGAGAGCATCAGAGCAACAAAACGGCTAATTTTTAGCAAATACAAACCAGAGGAGCTAAAATATGTTTAACCTAATCAGTCTTAAAAACGGCCTTGAAAATGTAGATGGATTTTTCTTTGGTGGCGTTAGCACTGGGCTTAAACCAAATGGTGATAACGACCTTGGATTTATCAGAGCCGATAAGCCATTTATGCTTTCAGCTAAATTTACATCAAATAAATTTCAAGCTGCACCTATTGTCCATTTTAAACGTTATGAAAAAGGATTTAAATCAAATTTCTTACTACTAAATTCAAAAAATGCCAATGCAATGACAGGGCAAAGCGGCGTAGATGATATTGATGAACTTTTTAAGATTTTAAATCAAAAAACCCCGCTAATAAATCCAATTATGAGCTCTACTGGAGTGATTGGATATAGATTAAATCAAGAAAAAATCAGATCTGGATTTGATAAATTTGATCTTAATCAAAAAAGCAGTGATTTAGTAGCAAGGGCAATTATGACTACTGATAGCTTTAAAAAAGAGATAGCTTTTAGAGTTGAGCTTGAAAATAGCAAAAGCTTTAATATTGCAGCCATTTGCAAAGGTGCAGGCATGATAAATCCAGCATTTGCCACTATGCTTTGCTTTATTCTTACTGATGCAGCTATACCGCAAAGCGATATGGATGAACTGCTAAAAGAGACGACAAAATATAGCTTTGATGCTGTAAGCGTAGATGGAGATACTAGTACTAATGATACACTAATGCTACTTAGTTCAGGCAAAAGTGGCGTATATGATAAAGAAGCGTTTAAATTTGCCTTAGATAAAATCACATTAGAAATGGCTCTAAATTTAGTCAAAGATGGTGAAGGAAGCACCAAAGTTGTCGCCTTTGAAGTAAAAGGTGCTGCTAGCGATGATGAAGCTAGCAAAGCAGCTAAGGCACTCTCAAATTCGCTTTTAGTCAAAACAGCTATTTTTGGAGAGGATCCAAACTGGGGTAGGATAGCCTCCACAATCGGCGCTAGCGGCATAGAATGCGATAGCACTAAATTAGCTATATACTATGATGATGTACTAGTATATGATAAAGATCACCCTGAGCTAGATGAAGCAAGAGAGCAAAAAGCGCACACAGTAATGAAAAAGGATAGTTATCGTATCATTTGTGATTTAGGTATTGCAAATGGTAAATTTACTGCATATGGATGCGATCTAGGGCATACTTATGTTAAAATCAATGCCGATTATAGATCATAATTGGCTTGGTTTAAGTATCTTTTTTGTATAATGTCGAGATTTTAAATTTAAAAGGAGTATAAATGCTACACGAATATAGAGATTTAATCACAGAATTAAAAGGCAAAAATGCACATTTTGATGCTGTATTTAACAAACACAATGAACTAGACCAAAGAATTCTAGATGCAGAAGAAGGTCGTGAACATATGGATCAATTTGAGTTAGAAACTCTTAAAAAAGAGAAATTAAGACTAAAAGATGAAGCTTACCATATCTTAATGGAATATAAAAAATCTAAAGCAAATAGCTAAGTAAATTTGGGCTTTTTGCCCAAATTTACTTCGATTGACAATCATTAATAAAAAATATACTTTATCAATTTATTATAATAATAATTCTTTTTTATATTTTATCGAAATTTAAACGTTTTTGTTATACAATACACTATAACCCTAATAGCTCTATAATTAAATAGCTTGTGGCTTTAACAGGTTTAAAGAGTTAAAAAATTAAAAGGAAAAATATGTTTGGTTCAAAAAAAATCGCTCAATATGAAGAACAAATCGTCGCTCTAAAAAAAGAGCTAGAAGCAAAAAATGCTGAAAATAGCAAGCTTCGAGCTGAGTTACAAAAGCTTATGGCTTCTCAAACCAATCTAAAACAGTGCGAAATAATAACCGAAATAGCTCAAAATATGATTGAAGGCGTAAAAACAAATTCAAGAAATATCCAATCAGGTATAGAGAAAAATCTGGAGCTATCTCGTGCATCTATAGATAAAATTGATTTCAATCTAAATAACATTGCCGAATTAAGCCATTCTAGCAACAAATTGATAGATTCTCTAAATGAGATCACAAGCTCAAGCAACAAAACTCGCACAGCAGCTGAAAACCTACACAAAAGCGTTGATGAGATTACTAATGTAATAAATCTAATCAAAGATATCTCAGATCAAACAAACCTTCTAGCGCTAAATGCCGCTATTGAGGCGGCTCGTGCTGGTGAGCATGGTAGAGGATTTGCCGTTGTTGCTGATGAGGTTAGGAAACTAGCTGAAAGAACTCAAAAAGCAACTGCAGAAGTAGAGATGAATATCAATCTATTAAAACAAAATGCTAGCGATATGTTTGCTCAAAGTGAAGAAGTTGAGACTATCTCAATTGAATCAAATAAACATATTGAAGGCTTTATCGCTAAATTTGATCTATTAGTAAACAATACTAAAGATATAGAACATAACGCAAAACTTATCTCTTATGATATCTTTACAAGCCTTGTTAAGATCGATCATATGCTATTTAAAACAAATGGCTATAATCAAATTTACACTAAAAACTTCGAACAGATGCCAGACCATACAATGTGCCGTCTTGGTAAATGGTGTGAAGATAGTGGTAAAGCTATATTTGGTGATACTGCTGAGTTTAATCAAATTCTTGAACCGCATAGTATGGTGCATAAATATGTCAATTCTGCAATCGACCTTGCAAGTAAAGATTTCTTAAACAACTCTCCAGTAATCATTAAAGAATTTAAAACTTCTGAAGAATATTCTGTTAGATTGTTTGAAATATTTGATTCGATGGTGCTTGCTAAAGCAAAATCGATGCAATAAACCTGAGAGCTTTGGCTCTCACTCTACTCTTTTAATCAAAATCAAATTTAAAACTTGGTAAAATTACAAAAATTAAGGATCAAATTTGAGGCTAATTATTTTAGTTTCTTTGCTTTGCTTGATGCTAAATGGTTTTGAGGCTGCACAGAAGAATACTCCAGTCAATCTAGCATCAAAGCTATCAAAAGGCTCATTTGATATTCAAACTTGTAAGCTACTAACATCACATTATAAAGAGCTTCATGGTAATACCCAGATTTTAAATAGTATTGATTTAATCAATATAGAAGCGATTAAATTTGACCACTGGACAACTAGGGATTTTAGTATAAATATATTTCAAGCTGTAAATACTCATACAAAAAATTATAACTTTTATGGTATTTATACTGCATCACATGATTTAAATTTAGATATTTTTAAACTAACAAACTCCCTAAATACCACCTATGATGACTCGCTTGATATTCCAACAGCCTATATGCACTCTACAAACCTTAGTGCTAAGCTGCTTAAAAACACAAAAATCGGAGCTATGCTTTATCAAGATGAGACCAAGCAGTATAATACAAACTACTATATAAATACTAAAATTTATAAGAATTTATATCTAGATTTGTCATTTTATAATACTCAAAGTACAAATAGTTTTTATACTAAATTTACACTTAATTACTAAAGGCTTAAATATGAAAAATTTAATCATAATCCTGGGCGAGGATTTGCAGATAAATCGCCCATTTTTAGACTATTTTTTTACATCTTATAAAGAAAAATTTGGTGCTCTTGCTTCAGTTTATTACATTCAAAACAATGATAAGGAACTACCATTTTATATAGAAAATTTTACCAAAGAGTATGATAATATTACTATTTGTGCTAATGAAAATGGATTTAATACGCTTAGTAAGATTTTAGCTACACTTACAACTGATACGATTGAGCTTAAATTTGAAACACTTATGCCATCTCAAGTGATTAAATTTAGTAAAAATAGTTTTTTAATATCCCTAAATAACTCTCAAATAAATTTAATCAAAGCCGAACCAATCAAAGAGCTACCTGAGATTTTAACTCAAGATGACCAACAATCTAAAATCTTTCATATTATCGATATTGACAAAGAGAGCGCACAAATTTTACTTGAGCCACTCACTGCTAGCTATAATGTAAATATTACTCTAACTACAATAATTGATGGCCTAACCAAGGTCAAAGTTAGCACTAGTAGATATGGACATATCGATAGCTTCATTGATAGCGTTGCTAATTTATTTATTGGTAAAATAATTCCAGCTGATGATATTATCAAATTTACAGCTAAAAAGCTCATTCAAAATGATAAAAAGATAACCTTTGCAGAATCTTGTACCGCAGGAATGTGTGCTGCAGCACTTGGCAATATACCAGGCGTGAGCGTAGCCTTTAGTGGTTCGCTAGTAACATACTCTAATGAGATTAAAAATAGCTGGATAGGTGTTGATAAAGATATTTTAGATAGTTTTGGCGCTGTTAGCGCACAGTGTGCTGAGGCTATGGCTAGCGGAGCGCTAGGATTAGGAGTGGCTGATTATGCTATAGCTATTAGCGGAATAGCTGGCCCAGATGGCGGAAGCACGCAAAAGCCAGTAGGTACAGTATTTATAGCAGTTGCATCTGCAAATAATGTAGCCTCACTAAGACTGCTTTTAAGTGGCGATCGCAACTATATAAGAACACAAAGCGTTCTACACGCCTTTACTTTACTACTTCGCCAATATCCTGAACTTTGCAAATAGTGCTAAATGACGCTTTTGGCGATGAATTGAGCAAATTCATCGCTATCATTTGGAGCCTTTACAACCTTATAAAACTCAAATTTACTCTCATTAGCAATATGCTTATATTCTACTGCTAATTCAAAATCTGTCTCGGAATTATCAATACAAAAGCTAATTGGATATATTAATGCTTTTTTACTTGGTAAATTTGGAAGTACTTCGCTTAAATTTGGTCCTAGCCACTTTACTGGCCCAAGACGAGATTGATAGGCTAAACTTATGCTATTAAACTCTAATTTAGCAATACTTAATTTGGATTTTAAAATCTCTAAATGATCTTTTAGATGACGCTCATATAAATCGCCTTTATCAATTACTTTTTGCGGAAGAGAGTGAGCTGAAAATATCAAATCAATCTGCCTAGCATTAGTATCTCCAAGGCTTTTAATAATATCAGCAATAATAATATCATTAAATTTATCATTATTATAAAAATAATCTATAATACTTATTTTAGCGCCAATTTCGAGCTCATCTATAGCCTTTTTAGCAGAATCTAAGCTTGATGTAATTGTAGTAACTGAATGATGAGGATATAGTGGAAAAAGTATTATTTCATCAGCGTCTTTATATTTTGCAAGAGTATCAGACGCAAATGGCGGTGTATAGTTCATAGCATAATCAAAGATTAGATTATCAAAGCCAAATTTGGTATTTAGTTTAGCTACCAAAGAGCGTGTTATATCGCCTAAAGCGGACTTGCCTCCTAGTTGAATATAGTTTTGAGTGGCTGGCTTTAATCTCATCATTGTTATAATCCACGCTACAAAAGCTCTTAAATATCTATTTTTAATTCCTAAAATATATGGATCATTAAACATATTAGTTAAAAATACCCTAACTTGACTTAGATTATCGACTCCGCCCATATTTAGCAGTATAACGACTCTTTTCATTTTTTACCTCTTGGCTAAATTTGACTAATTGTATTTAAAAAAACTTAATATTTTCTACCACTCAATAGTATGATTATAGCGGATATTTTGACCATTTTGTATCCCCATCACCTCGCCAAAATCCCCCACGCCTACCCAAGAGCTATCCTTAAACAATCTCACCCAAACAAAATCACTCCCATAAAAATGAGTATTATTAATCTCAAATTCGCTCTTTTGCTCGCTATTAATCTCAATTTCCATCACGCCATCAATCACATCGCTAGAATTTAAAGTAGAATTAAATTTCACAATATCTTTTGAAATATTAAAATTTTTAAAGACAAAATAATCCCTTAACTCAGATACCCCGCTCATATTTTCATCTAAAACTGGACTATACTCACTACTATTTTTAGCTATATTTTGACACTCATTATCACAAAAAATAGCGAAATATATCTTAGCAATATATGGATAATTCACCGCTTGACTAAGCTTATCCCCATAAGCCTTAGCATAGTATAAATAGCTATAATCTTGCGATAAATTTGGCTTTTGAGTTAAATTCAAATCAATATCGCTTGATATAATTTTGTATGGATTTTGCGGTTTTTCTCGTGGCAAAGATACCTTCAACCAAGCTTTAGCAATACCATTTTTAAAGCTATTTTTGCTAACTATATAGCTATTTTCACTACTTTTATATATGTGATCATCATTTGGCTCACTTAAAGCGTGTAAAGATAGCCTACTAGAATTACCAAAACTCACATCATCGCCATAACATCCAGCGCTAAAAAGCTTAGCTACACTATTATCGCTTAGGCGAACCTGAAATTCCAAATTCGCACTAACACCCATAAAATCACTATATTGACTAAGGCTTAAATTCTCATCCATAACCCCAAATAATCCAAATTTGGAGCCAAAAATAGTATTTGTATGAACGATTTTATCATAGTCAAAATATGCGATATCCTTAGAAATTCCAGCATCGCAACCTATTAAACCAAGCTCATTTGGAACATTGGTAAAGCTATTTATCAAGCAACCTTGATGAATTTTATCGCTATTTTGCCTATCTATAAACTCAATCCTAGCCACACCAATATCAGGATAGACAAATCCATCTTTATCCGTGCTAATCACCCCTACTCCATCTCTAAACTCGATAGTCTCAGATGAGAGATTTGCCACGCAATTTTCCAAGGTATGGCCTATAAAATCACCGCTATAATGGCCATTATACCCAGTTACTACATTACCATTATAGTCCAAGGCTATAAGCTTAAAATCTCTATATTTCACTCCCCCTTTTGGATTTTGTGGGATATTTTCTAGCTTAAATTTAGCCACTCGGGCGTTAAATTTAGATGATTGAATCTGCTTTGAGTTGGCTTTTTGGTCTTTGAATTTGGCTATGAGATATAAATTTTTATAATCTATCGTTGGTAAATTTGGAATCATAAGTGGGATTTTACCACCGCTAAAAGTGCTAGATTGATAAATTTTATATCTGTTATTAAGCCAAATTTCAAAATCACTAATAACGCTAGTAGTCTGAAATTCCACTTCAAATTCTCGCCCGATAATCTGTGTATAAATTTCACCGAAACTCTCATAACTCTTTGAGTTTTGACTTGGGCTTAGCATATTTAGTACTATTTCAGACTCAAAATAATAATCACTTAGCCCCATATCAGCCACACCAAAGGTTATTAAGAGATTTTCTCCACTTTTTAATATAATATCTTGAGATTTATGGCCATCATTTTGATAAGTATTATTACAAATAAGATGGCTATTTTGGATAGAATTTGAGATTTTATAATCAAATTTCGCCATTGTAGCACTAGTGAAACTCACGCTAACTAAGGTATCAAATTGCGCCGTTATCGATATTACAACTTGCTTATTTGATTCGATTTTGCTAGTTTTGATTTTATAGTGCTCTTGTATATTTTGATTTACAATGCTCTTATCTCTAAGGCTTATCCCATCACGCTCTAAACTCACAACACTAGATATATCGCAATCTGCCACCAAAGAAACTACCAAAAATATAAGTAAAAATAGAGCTCTCATAACCATCCTAAAATCCAAAATTATATCCATAAAATACTAAATTTAGCTTATAATAATTAATTTTTAAGCTTTTCAATAATTATGAGAATTTAAGTAGCGTTATTTATAAATATTATTTAAAAATTTTTTAAGATTTATCTAAACTTAATAAAAATGGTGCGATCAGCGAGACTTGAACTCGCACACCGTAGCGGCACTACCCCCTCAAGATAGCGTGTCTACCATTCCACCATGATCGCAAAAGTGAGAATTTAAAAAGCCCCAAAACGGGGCTAAAAATTAACCTAAAAATGGGTTAGCATAAAGTGCGATAAGAGCGATAACAAGTGCGTAAATAACTTGTGCTTCGATCATCGCAAGAGCGATAAACATTGTAGTAAGTAGTTTGCCGCCAAGACCTGGGTTTCTAGCTGTACCTAAGATAGTAGCAGCAGCAGTATGACCCATACCGATAGCACCACCAAGAGCAGCCACACCAAGACCGATACCAGCAGCTACAACTGAAAATGCTTTAATCTGTTCGCCATCAGCACCAAATGCTAAGCCTGTTAAAGCCACAAGAAGAAAAAGAATCTTTTTCATAATAGTTCCTTAAAAAATATTGTTTGAATTAGTTCGGATAAATTCCCTACTTAGAATTCAAAACGCAAAATTATACATAATTTTCTTTTAATTTTTCATTAATTTTGCCACTTTTGCCACTCGCCACTCTCATCAATTTCATTGCCGATCATCTCATATCTATTATAATAATATTTCACAAAATTCGCTACTTCAGCATCATTTGGCAGGTAAATTTTTCCATCAAAATATGCGAATTTAGCTAAAAATTCACTAGCATTGATCTTTTTGGTATAGTAACTAGCTAGATCGATATAATTTTCCAAAGTTAAGCTTTTGAATTTTTCATAACTTTGCTTATTAAAGCTTAATCTTAATCTCTTTTTATCAAACCCAAGCACCCCAGCCCTAAATAGCAGCGTCAAATGTATCAAACCCTCACAATAATACGCCCTAGTCTCAACCACCTTTTGCCACGCTATTAACCCTACACTTCGCTTAATAAGCTCAGCAAAAACAGGCAAAATTAGCTCATTTTTTTCATGTAAAAAGAAATTAACTATCCCACCAGTTGTAGCCTTATACTCTTCTATAAATTTAAATTCCCCGCCAATATTCATCAAATTTTCGCTATCACTATCCATAAATAATATATGCCCAAACTCATGCCCAATTGTGGAAATTTCATAAACTTGCTTCCAAATTTTCTCATTATTAAACAAAATTTCACGACCATAATCTAAAAATTCTTTATCAAAAATCTCACTTGCTAACTTCATAAAAGGCTTAGCCTTAGAGCTTTGATAGACAAAATCCACAAAAGCAAAAATCTTCTTACCACACTCGCCACTTACTATCTCATCATTTGGAACCACTTGAGCCGAAAAAAGCCCATTAAATTCCGCCCCATAATAGAGCATAGGAATACTGATATAAAGCTGAGTTTTATCTATATTAGAATGGACTAAACTAGCCATATTTGAGTTTTTAGGCTCTATTTGAGAGTAAATTTGATCAAAGCTATCCTTTATCTGATTTTTCAATTCACCCTCATCAATCCCGCTTTGATCGCTCAATCTCACATCCCACTCTAAGGCCACAGCGTGAGTATAAGCATCTTCATAATACTCCAAAGGATGGCCGATCTGTATAGCCGAGCGGGTTTTCATCCAGGCTCTCTCAGCATCTTGCCATTTTGATATTACTCTATCATTTTCGCACTCACTAAAAGCAAGTTTCAAAGCCTTAAAATACTCTATATATGCCATATCTTGATCGCTTTTGGTTAGAGATTTTAGCGAATTTATAGAGTTTTGCAATTCACTCACCACCGCTGCGCACTCACTAGGAAATGCTAGGATATAAGGGGTCATTTTGTATCCATCTATATCTTTTATTACAGCGCCATAAACTCTATCGCATTTTAGACCATCACTAAGCTGATACAATCCATTATCATTGATAAATTTCATAGCTTGAGCGATATTATCAAATTTAGTTTCAAACTCATCATTTATCCCATCAATTATATGGCGTTGCCAGACTTTATGCATATTTGTAATCACGATCCCAACTCTATGCACACTCCATAAAAGCTCCATTTCAAATTCGCTCAAAAGCCCTTCTTGGCTCACAAGATTAAGCATTTTAGAAAATCTATCTATATAAAATTTGCTGACAAAATCATATAAATTCGCATTAACTTCTCTAATTTGGCCTTTATCTAAGCCCAATCTCTTTAACTCATTTTCTACACTTGTGGTTCTAAGCGAGACTATTCTATCTGTTATAGCTATTTTAGTTTGGCTATTATTTGCTAAATTTGCTATCTTTAATCCTTGTAAAATTATAGGATTATCCATATCTTTATACAATTGATTTAACTCATTTTTAAAGGATTTTGATATCTCATTTAATCTTTTGTAACTCATATTTGACCTTATATTGTATTTAAAAAAGCAAATTATATCTATTTTAAAAAAACAAAATATCTACAAAGTATAAATCCGCTAATAGTATATATCGCACCAGCTAGACATTGAGCTAGATAGACATCTATACCATATACCCTATAACTCATATATAAAAATAGCAAATTTAAACAATACGCAAATCTAATAGATATGGCAAATTTAATCGCTTTAAGTGGCGAATTTTTGGTTTTGAAAGTAAATTTGCTATTTAAAATGTATGATAAGCAAACCCCAATCACATAACCCAAAAAATTTGCCATCTCAGCAACAAAACCAAAATATGTTAAGACAAGGACGTTCCCAAGTCCAACAAAAGTATTTACCACTCCAACTAAACCATAAATGATAATATCTCTCATTTTATAGATATACTTTGTATATTATGATGATTGGCTACTGCTTGATTTATCCAGTGGTTTGAATCCTCTTGCAAATTGCCAAAATCTATAAATTTTTTCGATTTATAAATTAATTTTTTAGGTATTACAATATCGCTTTTATCAGCTATTTTTTGAGCGATAATCTATTGATTTATCGCCTTTTGGCTATAATTACAAAATTTGGCTATAATTACAAAAACTTAAAAAGGGGAGAAAATGAGTGGAGTTTATACAGAGCTTTTAACAGCATTAGAGAGTGTTGGTGAATTAAGTGGTAAGAGCCATGAAGAAATAGAAAAAAAATTTGATGAAATTGCCAAAATTCTACTAACAAAAACAAAAATAGTAAAAGGCACAAGAGAATACTATATTACGGATATAGAATTCTACCTTTATTGTGATGGACACGAGGATATTATTACTTATCCACGAAGTTGTAAGGCAGGCGATTGGTTTTTTCACGATAGTGGTGTAGATATCAGTTTTGGTAGTAATTCAAGCTTTAAAGACGGTAAGGCAAAAATTCCTGATAATAATAGTTTTTTTGGTGGAATTTTATTGCGTGGCATCAGCTTAATAGAAAATAAAGATTCTAGCAATAAAGGTGTAAATGGCACTGACTTAAAAGATAGACCTAGTAATGTATTTTACGAGCTTTTTAGAAATTTTTGTGCTTTTAGTGGAGTAGTAGAATTCCCAAAACTTGTAAAGTGTGAATTGGAAAGAGACAGTATAGAATTCGAAAAACATAAAAGAAAAAATCTTTTAAGCTCATACGATACTGATACTAAAATAGAAGCTATCATAAATGACACCGAGCTTTTTTCGGAGTTAGTAGAGAAAAAAGTAAAGGATATATTGTCTTATAGATACGAAAATATAAGCAATAAGGAAGATTTTTTTAAATATTTTAAAAAATATTTTGACAGTTGTTACCGCTACATGGTAAAATAATCTAAATAGCTTGCTTTAGAATTCTGGAATTCCCTTTAAGAATTCTAGAATTTTCCCCTAAGAAATTCCTAAGAAATTTTTTAGTTTTACTACATTTTTGCGCTGTTATAATCTCCTAAAAAATTTAGGAGCAACAAATGCATACCACAACACACACTTCACACTCTACTTTTGCCCCAGCCTCAAAGGCTAAGCTAAAAGCTCTTGTAAATGACCTTAGCATAGCTCTTGGCAACATTGATACTAGCAATATTACCGATATGAGCTATCTTTTTGAGGGCTCAGAGCGCAAAGATTTTACTGGTATTTCTAGCTGGGATACTAGCAAGGTAGTAAATATGAGCTCTATGTTTGTGCTTTGCGAGAGCTTTAACGAGGACATAGGATGCTGGGATGTGAGCAAAGCAACCGATATGAGCGGAATGTTTGCTGGCTGTAAGAGCTTTAATCAAAGCCTTAATTCTTGGGACACTAGTAGCCTTAGAAATGCTAGCGGCATGTTTAGTGGCTGTAAGAGCTTTAATCAGCTCTTAGATGCGTGGGATACAAGCAAAGTCGCTGATATGAGTCTTATGTTTAGTTTTGCTACAAGCTTTAATCAGCCACTTGGTAGCTGGGATATAAGTAGCGTAAATGACTTTATGGGTATGTTTAAAGGTGCTAGTAGCTTTAATGGCGATATTAGCTCTTGGCATATAAGCAAAAGTGCTAGCATAGAAAATATGCTTGAAAATTACGCTATAAAAGAAAAGCATAGACCAAAAATAGAGAATTACTACAAACCAGCAAATCAAAAAGAGCTAGTAAATCTAGTTAGCATGCACAGAAAAGATAGCTTTGGCAAGGCTTTGCCACCACTTTATCTTTGGGAGATTGATACTAGCTTGGTTACTAGTATGAGAGAGCTTTTTTGGGGTGGGGAGCGTAAGGATTTTAGCGGTATTGAGGACTGGGATACTAGCAAGGTAACTGACATGTGCGGAATGTTTTTTAACTGCAAGGAGTTTAATGCTGATATTTCACGCTGGGATACAAGCAATGTAAAAAATATGCTGTTTTTGTTCAATGGAGCGCATAGTTTTAATGCTGATATTGGCGCTTGGAATGTAAGAAATGTAGAAAACATTACTATGTTGTTTTTTAACGCTAGAAGCTTTGATAGGGATTTATCTAACTGGGAGCTTGATAGCTTGATATATAAGCTAGATGCTTTTAGGGGTTGTCCTATAAGAAAAGAGCATTTGCCAAAGGCTCTAAGATGAGAGATTTTGATACAAACTTTGTGTATATCTCAAAGCTCTTGCGAAGTGATTTTAAGCCCTTTTGCGATGAGCTAACTGGGCTTTTTGGCAAGCTTGGCATTGCGTGGGATTTTTTAGATGGCACGAGAGATATTTGGGTGCGTGATTTCATGCCAGTTCAGCTGAGCAAAGATAGCTTTTGGGGCTACAAATATAGTCCTGATTATCTGCTGGGCAAAGAGCAGTATATCAGCGACCAAGCCAAAATCGCTAAGAGTATAAATCTAGAATTCCGCCCTAGCGATATAGTCTTTGATGGTGGAAATATCGTGCTTGCTGGTGAGTATGCGCTGATTTGTGATAAGATTTTTAGCGAAAATCATGTAAGCAAAAATGATAAGGACTTTGTGGTGCGCTTAGAAAAAGAGCTTGGCAAAAAGCTGATTTTCTTGCCTTGGAGAGCGCATCCTAGCGATAAAAATGGCGATATTTACGGACATAGTGATGGTTTTGTCAAATACTGCGCAGAGAATAAAATTCTAATGTCTAGTCACGCTGATAGCTACCCTAGCGAAGCGCAAGATATAAAGCTAATTCTAGAATTCCATGGATTTAGCGTGGAGCAGATGAGCTTTGCTAAGCCTTGCTATGAATACGACTGGGCGTATATAAACTTCTTACAAGTGGGGGCAAATATTATTATGCCCAGCTTTGATAATGCTAATGATGAAATAGCAAAGGAATTTATAACTAGGGCTTTTGCTGGAATGAGAATATCTAGCATAAACTGCCAAAAAATAGCTAGTTTGGGTGGTGCTTTGCACTGTATAGCGTGGAATATACATAAAGGATAGCTAGTTAAAAATTGGTAAGTAGTGGAATTAACAAAATTTCGTTTCATTTGTGCTATAACGCCGAATACCAAAATATTTTAAATGCAAAAAATGTATCGGCAGAAAGGATAATACAATGAAACTTCCACATACTACTTAGAATTCTCTAAGAAATTCTTAAACTTTTTTAATTATGGTGGCAATAGCTAGTGATGCTTGCTAGTTAAGCTTGGTTGAATTATAGCTAGATTGATGCTAACTCATCTTTTATGCTCTAATTCTACACTATATTAAACGCAAAAAATGTATCGGCAAAAAGGATCAAAATAGTAGCCTTAGCACTGCTATTTTGAAGTCCAGCTAAAATAGCAGCCTCTTTGCCAAAATTTCTTGAAAAATTTAAAATTTTAATTCTATTATCTTTTAAAGCTAAATTTCTTAAAATTTTTAAAGTATTATCGGTGCTACCATCATTGATAAATATAAATTCGCAACTAATTTGTTTGGAATTTTGCTTATTAATAATAGCAATTTGATTTAAAATTTGAAGTAAAAATCATCTAAATTTAAACTCTCATTGTAGCAAGGCACTACAAAAGATAGATCTAGTAATACCCCCCCCCAAGCAATTATTTTTCACTATTTTCTCCTAAATTTCAAATTCTCATTTAATCTAAATTTAAAAATCAAAAAGCTCTGATAAAAAGCTCTCTCTTTTCTTTTTGCGATATCCATTGTGATAGCCATCGTCATAATATCTCTTATCATCATATCTTCTATCATCTTTGCGTGGTTCATACTCTCTTTTGCTACCAAAATACTCATTTTGTCTTGAATTTGATGCTGATCTTTCTATAATCTTATCTAACTCTCCACGATCTAGCCAAACACCACGACAACTTGGACAGTAATCTATCTCAACTCCGCTTCTTTCACTCATTACCAAATCTACATCTTTACACACTGGACATCTCATATTGCACCTCTTTTTAATTAAATTTGACAAAATTCTAACCAAAAAAAATTAATACTAAATTTCAAAAAGTTACACAAACTAAAAAAAATCTAAGTTATTAAAAAAAATTATAAAATAAAAGTATAGAAAAAGAAAAAATTTGATAAACTTAGCGTATTTTGTATTTAGGTGGAATATGGTAGAAAAATTTTCAAAAATTGGATTTATTCTAGCAATGGCTGGATGTGCTGTAGGTCTAGGCAATGCATGGAAATTTCCTACAATGGTCGGCAATAACGGCGGTTCAGCCTTTATCTTATTATATATTATACTTACTCTTGGAGTAGCTGTAGTGGTCTTTTTAGCAGAGCTTGCAATTGGTAGGCTTGGCGGAACTGACATTGTAAATTCACTCAAAAATCTAGCACCAAAAAATAAACGCGCTTGGGGATTTGCTGGATTTTTTATGCTTACAGCAATTTTAATAGCCTCATTTTATATGATTGTTATTGGTTGGATTTTAAAATATATATTCCTATCATTTGGCACCCTGCCAAGCACGGCACAAGAAGCTGGAGCTATGTTTGGCGGTCTTGTTGAAGGGGATTTTTCAAGTGTATTTATCTGTTTTAGTATAGTCTTTTTAACTGTGTTTTATGTAGTTTCTAAAGGGATTAAAAGTGGAATTGAAAGACTAAATATATGGATGATGCCATCGCTTTTTATCTTGCTTATAGGGCTTTTAGTATATGCCATTTTGGCTAGTGGTAACTTTACTCAAGCTTTAAGCTTTATATTTATCCCTGATTTTAGCAAACTTTTAAATGCTGAGCTAATATTACAAGCCCTAGGCTTGGCATTTTTCTCTATGTCAATGGGTGTTGGGAATGTAGCTACTTATGCTGCTAGTTTATCAGATGATACAAATTTGGTTAAATCTACACTATCAATTGTCTTTATCAATGTATTAATAGGCATTATGATGGGACTTGTGGTATTCTCATTTATACCTATAATTGATAATCAACCCGTTAGTGATGGGCCTGGGCTTATATTTGTATCACTTACATCTTTATTTGCTCAAATGGGAGCAGCTGGAAATATTCTTGCAATTGCATTTTTTACTTCACTGCTTTTTGCGGGGATTACCTCAGCTGTTTCAATGATAGAACCTTTTACTTTATATTTGATAAATAAATTTAAATTAAGTAGAAATAAAGCTATATTTATAATTGGAATATTTGTATATATTTTAGGTATATTTTGTATTTTATCACACTATGAGGTTACAAGTAGCTATTTTAGCATTCCAGCATTAGCTATAAGCAATGAAAAGCCAATAGCGTTTTTTGATATATTAGACTTGCTAACTTCAAATATCTTAATGCCACTTGGTGCTTTGACATTTAGCATTTTTGCTGGATATATTATTAAAAAGGAAGGATTATTCACTATATTTTCAAGTTTTATGTCTAGGAGATGGTTTGAAATTTGGTATTTTACACTCCGCTATGTTGCCCCGCTCGCAATTTTGTCTACTGGGGCTTATAAAATTATAAGTAAAATTTAATAAAAGGAAAAATATGGCAAAGAAATTTATAGATATAATGGATACCACTTTTAGAGATGGTTTCCAGTCTGTATTTGGTGCAAGAGTATTAATGAATGATTTTTTACCTGCTGTAAGTGCAGCTAAAGAAGCTGGAATTAATCACTTTGAATTTGGCGGTGGGGCAAGATTTCAAAGCTTATACTTCTACTTAAACGAAGATGCATTTACAATGATGGATAAATTCAGAGAAGCTGCTGGTAAAGATGCAAACTTACAAACTCTATCTCGTGGCGTAAATACTGTAACTTTAGATACTGGTAGTAGAGAATTAATAGATATGCACGCAAAGTTATTTGCAAAACATGGAACTACAACAATTCGCAACTTTGATGCCCTAAATGATGTTAAAAATTTAGAATATAGCGCCCAAAGAATCAAACATCACGGATTAAAACATGAAGTAGTAGTAACTATGATGGATTTACCTCCAAACTGCGTTGGCGCTCACGATGCTGAATTTTATGAAAAATGTTTAAGAGAAATTCTAGATAGTGGAATTGAATTTGATAGCGTTTGTTTTAAAGATGCAAGCGGTACAAGTAGCCCAGAAAAAGTCTATCAAACAATCAAAATGGCAAGACGCTTACTAGGTGATAATGTGCATCTAAGACTACATACTCACGAAACAGCTGGTGTTAGCATAGCTTGTTATTTAGCGGCTCTTGAGGCTGGTGCAGACGGTATAGATCTAGCTGCTAGTCCAGTAAGTGGTGGAACTAGTCAGCCAGATATTCTTACAATGCTTCACGCTGTAAAAGGTAAAGATTATGATCTAGGTGGATTAGAAGTTGATAAAATTTTAAAATATGAAGATGTATTGCACGATTGCTTAAAAGACTATTTTATGCCACCTGAAGCTACTCAAGTAAGCCCATTAATTCCATTTTCACCAATGCCAGGTGGTGCATTAACAGCTAATACACAAATGATGAGAGATAATAATATCTTAGATAAATTCCCAGCCGTTATCAAAGCTATGAGAGAAGTAGTAGAAAAAGGTGGATATGGAACAAGTGTAACCCCTGTTAGTCAATTCTACTTCCAACAAGCATTTAATAATGTAATGTTTGGCCCATGGAAAAAGATAGCTGAAGGCTATGGTAAAATGGTTTTAGGCTACTTTGGCAAAACTCCTGTAACTCCAAGTGCTGATATTGTAGAACTTGCTGCTAAACAGCTAAATTTAGAGCCTACTACTGCACCAGCTATAGATATTGCAGACCAAGATGAGACAAAATCAATCGCCTATACTAAAGCTATATTAGAAAAAGAAGGTATTGAAGCAACAGAAGAAAATATCTTTATTGCAGCAGCTTGTAAAGAAAAAGGTATCGCATATCTAAAAGGCGAAGGCAAAGTAATGGTACGCAAAAATAGCGATATTATAAAACCAGCTACAAAATCTGGTTCAAATCAATTTAGTGTTACAGTAAATGGCCATAATTATAATGTTGAAGTTGCAGATGGATTTGATAATTTTACTTTAAAATCTATTACTCCTGCTAAAGAATCTAATCAACCAAAAGATGAGCCAAAAGCAGTAAGCTCTACTGGAGCATCAAATGAAATTACAGCTACAATGTCAGCTGGAGTATTTAAAATCCTAGTAAATATTGGCGATAGCGTAAAAGCAGGTCAAACAGTTGTAATTTTAGAAGCAATGAAAATGGAAATTCCAATTGAGGCTGGATGCGATGGAGAGGTTGAGGAAATTCTAATTTCACAAGGCCAAACCGTAGAAGATGGCCAGCTATTAGTCAAGCTAAAATAATCCAAAAGTCGCCAAAATTTGGCGACTTTTACTAAATTATAAAATTTATTATTAAAATTTACAAATCTTTTACAAAATCAAACCAAAGATTAAGCTAAAAAATACTAAAATTGAACATCAAATTTAATTCTATAAAAAGGTAAAAATATGATAAAGGATTTAGATAAGCTAGGCTTAAGTGATATCAAAGAGATTTATCATAATCTAAGCTATGATGAGCTTTTTGCTCATGAGAAAGCAAACAATGAAGGTTATGTCACGGATAATGGAACCTTTAGTGTGGATACTGGAATTTTCACAGGTCGCAGTCCTAAAGATAAGTATTTTGTAAATCAAGATCCAAGTAATAAATATCTAGCATGGGGTAAAGTTAATCAACCTATGACAAAAGAGACATTTGATAAACTCCTTGCTAAAGCAAAATCCCAACTAAGTGGTAAAAATATCTATATCCAAGATGCATATTGTGGCTCTAGCCTAGCAAGTCGCAAAAGCGTAAGATTTGTAACTGAAGTTGCGTGGCAGGCGCACTTTGTCAAAAATATGTTTATCCGCCCAAGCGAGTCTGAACTTGCTAATTTCACTCCTGATTTTGTGGTATATAACGCTTGCAAATGCGTAAATGATGAGTATAAAAAAGATGGATTAAACTCAGAAGTATTCGTAATATTTAATATAGAAGATAATATCGCAGTTATCGGCGGTACATGGTATGGTGGCGAGATGAAAAAAGGAATATTTTCTATGATGAACTACTGGCTACCACTAGAAAACAAACTCTCCATGCACTGCTCGGCAAATGTCGGCAAAGATGGCGATACTGCTCTATTTTTTGGATTAAGCGGAACAGGTAAAACAACTCTATCAACTGACCCAAATAGAGCCCTAATCGGTGATGATGAGCATGGCTGGGATGATGAAGGGGTATTTAACTTTGAAGGTGGATGCTATGCAAAATGTATCAACCTAGATCCTAAAAGCGAACCTGAAATTTACGCCGCTATCAAACGCAATGCACTATTAGAAAATGTATGTATAGATGAAAATGGTATAGTAGATTATAGTGATGACTCAAAAACAGAAAATACTCGTGTAAGCTATCCAATAGAACACATTCCAAATCACGAACCAAGCCTAAAAGCTGGACACCCAAGAAATATTATATTCCTTACAGCTGATGCATTTGGCATACTTCCTCCAGTATCAAAACTTACAAAAGAACAAGCAATGTATTATTTCTTAAGTGGTTACACAGCAAAAGTTGCTGGCACCGAGCGTGGAATTACTGAACCTCAAGCAACATTTTCAGCATGCTTTGGAGAACCATTTATGCCTCTTCATCCAACCGTTTATGCAAGACTATTGGGCGAAAAAATAGACAAACATCAAGTAAATGTCTATCTAGTAAATACCGGCTGGAGCGGTGGTGCGTATGGCGTAGGCAAAAGAATGAGTATCAAAGCTACCCGCGCTTGTATCAACGCTATTTTGGATGGCAGCATACAAAAATGCGAATTTGAAAACTTTGAAAAATTTAATCTAGCTATACCAAAATCACTTGATGGCGTTGAAACTAATCTGCTAAATCCTATCAACACATGGGCTGATAAAAATGAATATATCGCTGCAAGGGATAATCTAGCTAATATGTTTATTAGTAACTTTAAACGTTATGAGGATGTAGCTGAAGGCGTACAATTTGCTAAGGCTGGCCCTATAAACTAACCTACTCCGCCCTATTTTGGGCGGATTCTTCTACTATTTTTATTATTTTATTAAGGATTCTTTTCATGCAAAAAATGTGGCAAGGTAGATTTAGCGAGGCTAGTAGTGAGCTATTAGAAGCTTTTAACGCATCGATTGAATTTGATAAAGAGCTATATGCTCAAGATATTGCTGGTTCAAAAGCTCACGCAAAGATGCTAGGTAAATGCAAAATCATTGAAGATGAGGCTGTAAATAAAATCTTAGAAGGATTAGATCAAGTAAAATCTGAGATAGAAAATGGAGAATTTAAATTCAACATAGCCGATGAAGATATACATATGGCAGTTGAAAAAAGACTTAGCCAAATTATTGGAGCTGAATTTGGCGGTAAATTACATACTGCAAGAAGTAGAAACGATCAAGTAGCTCTTGATTTTAGACTCTTTGTTTTAGAAGCAAATTTAGATCTAGCTAAACTACTTTTAAATCTTATTAAAACTATAAATAGTATCGCTAAAGAACACAAATCTACCCTAATGCCAGGCTTTACGCATCTCCAACACGCTCAACCCGTTAGTCTAGCATATCATTTACTAGCCTATGCGTTTATGTTTAGTAGGGATTATGATAGGCTTATTAGTAGCCACAAACGTAACAATCTAAGCCCACTTGGATCATGTGCAATGGCTGGAACACCACACCCAATTGACCGTGAGATGGTTGCTAATGAATTAGGCTTTAATGGTATTACGCCAAATGCGATGGATAGTGTAAGTGATAGAGATTTTGCATTAGAGTTATTATTTAATCTTAGCGTAGTATTTACTCACACCTCTAGATTGTGCGAAGAATTAATCTTATGGAGTAGCAGTGAGTTTGGATATATTACAATTAGCGATAAATTTAGCACTGGATCAAGCATAATGCCACAGAAAAAAAACCCAGATGTGGCTGAGTTAATTAGAGGTAAGACTGGTAGAATTTATGGTAATTTAATATCTTTACTAACTACTATGAAATCTCTACCACTAGCTTATAATAAAGATATGCAAGAGGATAAAGAGTGTGTATTTGATAGCGTAAAAAATGCCAAGAACTCACTAATTATACTAAATGCGATGATAGAAGAAATTAAATTTAATAAAGAAAATATGTTAAAAGCAACTAAAATTGGACACCTAAGCGCTACTGATTTAGCTGATTATTTGGTCAAGAAAAAGTTTATTCCATTCCGTCAAGCACACTTTATAACTGGTAAATGTGTTGCCTTAGCTGAAAGTCTTGGCAAAGATTTAAGCGAGTTAAGTCTAAATGAGTTACAAAGTGTAGAGCCTAATATTAGTACCGATGTTTTAGAACTTTTAACGCTAGAAAGTTCTAAAGAGGCTAGAAAAAGCCTTGGAGGAACAAGTGATTATAGTGTAGATATCCAGCTTGAGCTAATTGATAAATTTATAAAATCACAAGAATTATAACAACTTTGCTACGCCCTATTTTGCTACAAAATATCTTTTTATCAAATTTTATCATCATGGGCGTAGTATAATAATCTTTTAATTTGCAATATTATGACGTTAAATTATAATTTCAACTAAAGCTTTTTATTAAAAATTTAATAATTTAAAATATAAACTTAAACCAAAAAAAAATAAATATGGTAAAAAATTAGTTAAATTTTATATAATTTTAATTAATTTTTTCACAAAAATACTAAAAATTTGATATAATAAAGTTATTTTACTTTAAGGAGAGTTAATGAAAGCGTTAGCTATAATTGCAATTAGTGCAAGTATGATGTGGGCAGCCATAAATATTAATACAGCTAGTAAAAATGAGCTAATGGAGCTTCCAGGTATTGGCGAAAGCAAGGCCGAAGCAATTATATCATACAGACAAAAAAGCAAATTTAATAGTATTGATGAGATTAAAAATGTCTCTGGAATAGGTGATAAAATTTACGAAAATATCAAAATAGATCTAATTACAAGTGGTGCAACTGATACAACAAATCTAAAAAGTCTAAACAAAGAAAATAAAAAACCAACTAAAAAAGACAACAACAAAGTCAACAAAGATAATAATTTAACAAAAAAATAGTTAAATTTAACATAGTTGTAGTGATTTTGACTACTTTTGTATCCAAATTTTAGCTAAAATAAAAAAATTAACAAATTTTAGCTAAAATTTGCTTTTATGCCTTGACAAATAGAAATATTTTTTGTATAATTCAACTTCATTTTTTAAGTGTCTTGTTAGCTCAGCCGGTAGAGCATCTCCCTTTTAAGGAGGTGGCCGTTGGTTCGAATCCAACACAGGACACCACTTTGGTCGCTTAGCTCAGTTGGTAGAGCGCCACCCTTACAAGGTGGATGTCATAAGTTCGAGTCTTATAGCGACCACCATTTATTCTTAAATTTAGGTGCGGCGGTAGTTCAGCTGGTTAGAATATCGGCCTGTCACGCCGGAGGTCGCGGGTTCGAGCCCCGTCCGCCGCGCCATTCGTGTCTTGTTAGCTCAGCCGGTAGAGCATCTCCCTTTTAAGGAGGTGGCCGTTGGTTCGAATCCAACACAGGACACCACTTTTTATTAGACCCTTTCGTCTAGTCGGCCCAGGACATTGCATTCTCTGTGCAAAAACGCCAGTTCAAATCTTGCAAGGGTCGCCATTGCAAGGTCGCTTAGCTCAGTTGGTAGAGCGCCACCCTTACAAGGTGGATGTCATAAGTTCGAGTCTTATAGCGACCACCATTTATTCTTAAATTTAGGTGCGGCGGTAGTTCAGCTGGTTAGAATATCGGCCTGTCACGCCGGAGGTCGCGGGTTCGAGCCCCGTCCGCCGCGCCATCTTTTTCATTCAAAATTTAAAATGTCTTGGTTATTTTAATAAGTTATTTGTTATATAAATTTTAAATGATAATCTTTTTACTCTAACCTATCAAATTAATCATTACTACAAAAATATTATTGATTTAACAATTATAGTGATCTTTAATAAATATTAATTTACAAAATTTAAGCTCTATTTATTTAATTAGTATTTTATAGTATTAAATTTGCAATTACTGTTGATTTAAAAAGTAAATTAATATAAATTGCCATACTTATTACAGTTGCTAATAATACTTATATAAAGCCTATTTTTAACAACTAAATTTGTTATAATGTACAATATTTTAAAATCTATTATATGAAATTTATAAAAATCATTTTAATTTTCTGCATAAATGTCTAAAAATTGCATTCTCAAATTCCAATTTTATAAATGCTTAATACGCTTTTAGATATAATCTATCCCAATAATTTTCAAGGAAACTCATGAAGGAAGTGATACTAGTAGGCCGTCCAAATGTCGGCAAAAGCTCGCTTTTTAATCGTCTAGCAAAGCAAAGAATTGCCATAACTAGCGATGTTAGCGGCACTACCAGAGATACAAATAAAACTCAAATTCAAATCGATGATAAAAGCTGTATACTCATAGATAGCGGTGGAATAGATGATAGTAATGAGCTTTTTATCAATGTCAAAAACAATACTCTAAATGCTGCAAAATGTGCTGATATAATAATATTTATGGTAGATGGAAAGATGCTACCAGATGATGCAGATAAAAAATTATTTTATAGTTTATTAAAGCTAAATAAGCCAATAGCGCTAGTAATAAATAAAGTAGATAGCAAAAAAGATGAAGAGCGTAGTTGGGAATTTAATGAATTTGGTGCTAGTGTAGTATTTAATATCTCTGTAAGCCACGCTAGTGGAGTTGATGAGCTGTGCGAGTGGATTTACAAGCAGCTACCACAAGCAAATTTAAAATCCGATACTGATGATTTTGATGAGTTTTTAGAAGATTTTAATGAACAAGGTGAACTAGACCTTGATAATAAAGCCATAGATTATGAAAATAAAAACATCAAAGTCGGTATCGTAGGTCGTGTAAATGTAGGCAAATCAAGCCTATTAAACGCACTTGTCAAAGATGATCGCTCAGTAGTTAGTAGTATTGCTGGCACAACAATTGATCCAGTAAATGAGAGCTTTGTGTATAATGATAGAGTTTTTGAGTTTGTCGATACTGCTGGCGTTAGAAAGCGTGGCAAGATAGAAGGTATAGAAAAATACGCTCTAAATCGCACTCAAAAGATTTTAGAAGTAGCAGATATAGCGCTATTAGTTTTAGATGCTAGTGAGCCATTTACTGAGCTTGATGAGAGAATAGCTGGATTAGTTGGCAAATTTGAGCTTGGCGTAATCATTGTACTAAATAAATGGGATAAGGATCATGATGAGTTTGATAAGGTAGCCTTTGAGATTAGAGATAGATTTAAATTCCTAGCCTACGCTCCAATTATAAGCGTTTCAGCCCTTGGTGGCAAAAGAATCCACAAGCTCTACCCTTTAATCCAAGAGATATATCAAAACTACACACAAAGGATTAAAACCTCTGAACTAAACGCATTAATAGAAGAGGCTGTGCGAACTCACCCGATTCCTAGAGATCATGGTAAGATTGTCAAGATTTTTTATGCGGCTCAATTTGGGTTTGCGCCTCCTAAAATTGCATTGGTAATGAATAAACCAAGATCTTTACACTTTAGTTATAAGCGATACTTGTTAAATAAGCTTAGAGAGAGATTTAATCTAAATGGGACTCCAGTAGTTCTAATACCAAAAAATAAGGGTAAAAGTGAGACAGACATATAAAAATATAATATTAATAGGATTTATGGGTGTTGGCAAAGGTAGCGTAGCTAGAGTTTTAGCACGCAAAATGGGAGTTTTTGCTATTGATGGAGATGATTTAATAGAGAGCTTTGCTAATAAAAAAATTAAAAAAATTTTTGAAGAAGATGGTGAGGCTGAGTTTAGAAAGATAGAGAAAAATTTAGCTAAATTTCTAGAAAAATCGGTAAATGGAGTAGTAATTTCTACTGGTGGTGGATTTTATAAGGTTAAAAATTTAAATAAAATAGGCACGGTAATCTACCTAAAATCAAGTTTTGATAAGATAATGGAGCGTATTTTAAATGCTCCAAATGCAGATAAAAAACTAGCCAAAAGACCACTTCTAAGCGACTTAAATAGAGCCAAAGCCTTGCATAAAGAGCGCGATGAAGCATATGCTAAAAAAGCTGATCTTATCATAAATGTAGAGGATAAAACTCCACAGCAAGTAGCTGCTAAAATCGTTAAACTACTAAATCGCAAACATCTAAAAGGATAAAATTTGAGAATTCTAACAGGACTTCAGCCCTCTGGCAAACTTCATCTAGGCAACTACTTTGCTAGCATTAAACCTATGATTGAAAAACAAAATAATAGCGATGATGAGATGTTTATATTTGTAGCTAATTACCACGCAATGACATCTCTAAGCGATGCAAAAAGCCTAAAAGCCAATACATTAGAAGCTGCGGCTGCCTTTTTATCTTTAGGGATAGATCCGCAGCGTTCTACATTTTGGGTGCAAAGTGATATCAAAGATGTATTAGAGCTTTACTGGATACTATCTCAGCTTACTCCAATGGGATTGGTAGAGAGAGCACACGCATATAAAGATAAGGTTGCCAAAGGATTAGAGGCTCATCACGGGCTGTTTAGTTATCCAGTGTTAATGGCTGCTGATATATTATTATTTAATGCTCAAAAAGTTCCAGTAGGTAAAGATCAAATTCAGCATGTAGAGATAGCTAGAGATTTAGCGCTTAAATTCAATAACGCTTATGGGGAAATTTTTACTCTACCTGAAGCACAAGTTGCTCAAAATGTAGCTACCGTACCAGGTACAGATGGAGCTAAAATGAGTAAAAGCTATAAAAATACAATTGATATATTCAGCGATGCTAAAACACTAAAAAAACAGTGTAGCTCAATTGTAACTGATAGTACTCCTTTAGAAGAGCCAAAAGATTGGCAAAACTGCAATATTTACGCAATTGCCAAACTATTTTTAAATGAACAAGAACAAGCAAATTTACAAGATAGATATAGTAAAGGCGGTGAAGGTTATGGCCATTTTAAAATGTATTTAAATGAGCTTACATGGAACTATTTTGCCCCTGCTAGAGAGAAATTTCAATACTATATGAATAATCAAAATGAGATTATAGATATACTACATCACGGTGCTAAAAAGGCCAAAAAAACATCTAATGAGATTATGGCAAAAGTTAGAGATGCTGTGGGAATTTACTAAGGAAAAAATATGATAAATTTAAGATTAATCGAGACAAATTATGATGAATTAAATGCCAAATTAAAAGCCAAAAAAGTAGATGATGGGGTGCTAGCTAAACTTTTAGAAGCTTACAATAACCTTAAATCCAAAAGGCTTGAGCTAGAAAATATCCAAGCCATACAAAATGCAAAAAGCAAGGAATTAGGCATAAAAGCTAAAAATAAAGAGGATATAAGCGAGTTAAAATCAGAGCTAGATGCTAACAAAAAAGAGCTTCAATCACTCTTAGGTATAGTAGGTGAGCTAGAATTAAATTTAGAAAAAATAGCCAAAAGTGTGCCAAATATCATTGATGATGATGTCCCATTAGGTAAGGATGAAGATGATAATGTCTGTATATTGAGCGTTTTGAGTCCTAGGGAATTTGACTTTAAGCCAAAAGAGCATCATGAGCTAGGCGAAGCGCTTGGTTGGCTAGATTTTGCTACTGGGGCTAAGATATCAGGGAGTAGATTTACAATTCTTAGGGGTGATGGGGCTAGGTTATCAAGGGCTCTTGTGAATTTCATGATTGATTTTAATATGAGCCGTGGATTTGAGCTTGTTAATGTGCCGTTTTTGGTAAGTTCTAATACCCTTTATGGCACAGGCCAACTACCTAAATTTGCCGATGATTTATATAAGGTAGATGGAGAGGATCTATATCTTATCCCTACTAGTGAGGTACCAGTAACTAATATCTATAATGATGAGATTATCCCTGCTGAAAAATTGCCTATTAAGATGACTTGCTACTCATCTTGCTTTAGGCAAGAGGCCGGAAGTGCAGGTCGTGATACTAGGGGAATGATAAGACAGCATCAATTTGAAAAAGTAGAGCTAGTAGCAATCACCAAAGCTGATCAAAGCGAAGCTATGCTAGATGAGATGGTAAGCTGTGCTAGTGATATGCTAAGCGCTCTTGGTTTGCCACACCGCCATATGATGTTGTGTAGTGGGGATTTGGGTTTTAGTGCGGCTAAGACAATTGATTTAGAAGTTTGGCTACCAGGTCAGGGTAAATATAGAGAGATTAGCTCTATTTCAAATACTCGTGATTTTCAAGCTAGACGAGCCAAAATCAGATATAAAGATGATAAGAAAAATATCTTAGCACATACGCTAAATGGCTCTAGCTTAGCAGTTGGTAGGACGCTAATTGCTATAATGGAGAATTATCAAAATAGCGATGGTAGCATAACAATTCCAGAAGTGCTCAAAAAATATTTCTAATAGGAATTTAAATGGCAGATGAGTTAAAAGAACAACAAGAAGTAGTAATCCAAGAAAAAGACCCAAATGAAGATATAATTCCAATAGAGTCTTCTGATGAGAGAGTCAAGGAGCAAAAGCAAGAGACAAAGGAGGAGACACCTCAAGAGTCTGAGGGGGCTAAATCTAAATTTAAACTAACCAAAAAGCTTTTAATGCTAATTGGCGCTAGCATTTTAATTTTTATTTTACTCATTACTGCTTTAATTGTGGCATTTTCTGGCTCAGATGAACCAGAATCACAAGTTATAGAGTTAGAAGAGCCAAAACTTATCACACCGCCAACCATAACTCAAAAATTCCAAAGCTCAAAAATAGATAGTATGTTAATTAAAGCTAACAAACTCTACGAGAGCGGGAACAAAGCCGAAGCTCTAAAAATATATGAAAATATTGCTGTTTATAACGAATCTCTATCAAACTACAACTTAGGCGTATCAAAGATGAATCAAGGGCTATTTAAAGATGCGATTAATTCATTTAAAGATGCTATTGCTAATAATGAAAATATAGCCGTAAGTGCTATAAATTTAGCCGTTTGCGCACTAGAAATTAATGATGAAAGGCTTTTTGAATACTATATTGATTTAGCTAATGCCTTTATAAATAGAGATAGTGATGTCAATTTATATGAGTTTTATAATGCCCTTGTAAACTACTATAGAGGCTACTATATAGAAGCTTTACATGCTTTAGATTTATCAAATTCAAAATACTATACCAGCCAAAAAGAGTATCTTAGATCAAAAATCCTAAGCTACCTTCACGAAGATCAAGAGGCTATTCAAGCTATTAAAGCAGTTGAAGATTATGATATTAGCCTGCCTCTTGGACTTCTTCATGCACGACTTGGAGAGTATAAAGAGGCTAAAAAGTATCTAAATAAAGCGCTAGTTGATGAAAAAAATGCTCCATCAACATATCTAGCCATATCGCTAATTGATTTAAAAACAGGAGAATTTGGCTCAGCAGCTAAAACTTTAAAAATGTTAAATGATTTTAACTCCACTTTTGTACGTGATACATATCCTATTAAGACAGTTTTAAATCCAGAGCTTTTTGATATAAATTTAGCCCAAAATAACTATGATTTAACTAAATTTTTTGACCAAAATAGCCTTTATCAAATTCTATTTTATTTCACTCCATACAAGGCCTTTAATCCTAAGCAAACAATCGAATATATAAGAAAAGGTGGCCTGAGCCTATTTGTTGATGAAAGTAGTATAGCTGATGAGTATCTAGAGACTAGTGGTATAGTATCTAAAGCTAATGTAATGCTATCTCAAGCAATTTTTAAAGCGCTAAATAATAAACTAAGAGAAGCTAATAGCGACTTTTTAGAGATTACAAAACTATATCCAAACCACTCAATTGTTCAGTTTAACCTAGCTCTTACATTTGCTCAGTTAGGTGATTTTGCCCAAGCATATAAGCACTTTGTAACTAGCTATCACCTAGATCCATCTAACTACATAGCTGGCGCATACGCTATAATGGCTGCTAAAATGATAGGCAGAGATGCTAAGCGCCTTACAAAAGAAGTAATGGATACAATGGATACAGATACAAATCTAGACCAAGATAATATCTATAAAGCAATGATTCAGCTAACCCAAGGAAATCAAGGCGCACTAAATGATTGGCTAGATAAAAACTATAATGAAAGCGTGTTAAATATCGTATTTAACATTATATGTGCCTATATTACAGATAGAAATGATATCGTAATCTTAGCTACTGATAAGCTAAACCAAAAGCTACCAAACGATGTACTAACTAACATAATCTACTCAGTTACTCGTTTTGATGTAAAAAATATCAAAAACTACGCTAAAGATATCCAGGTTAAATTCCTAACAACCAAACTAGATAAAGGTACTCTCTATGGCGGTGCAACCATTATCAAAACTGAATATATTAAACTTTTACAAATCGCAGGATTGCTAAATATAGAGCGTGAAAGTATTATTAAAGACTTAAAAATCTCATCTGATAATACTAAGGATATTTTACACACATTAGCATATTTAAGTCTATTTACAGGACACTATGAAGAGGCCTATACTATCTATAATGAGCTAGTAAATACTGAAAAAGAAGAGGATGCAAACACGCTATTTTTAGCCAGCGTTGCAAGTATTGGGGCAAATCATCCTGATAGTGCCATCGCTTATCTTGAACTTGCTAAACTTACTAACCCAACCTATAGCGAGGCTAGGCTAGCACTTGGATTTTTATATCAAGAAGTTGGAAATATTGACGCAGCCATCACACAGTATAGTGGATTAGGTGATAGCAAATATCAAAGCCAATTTTTCACCTTTAGGCTAGAGTAGTTATCTAATCTGGCCTTGACCTCTAATAATATATTTGTAAGTCGTTAGTTCATCTACGCCTACAGGACCACGAGCATGCATTTTACAAGTGCTAATACCAACCTCTGCGCCAAAGCCAAACTCTCCCCCATCGCTAAATCTAGTTGAGGCATTTGCATAGACGCACGCACTATCAACACGACTTAAAAATTCCTCACAAGCAGCATAATCATCGCTTATAATCGCTTCACTATGTCCGCTACTATATTCATCAATATGATCTAGCGCCTCATACAAACTACCTACAATTTTTAAATTCAGCTCAAAATCTAAATACTCATTATAATAGCTTTTGTCTGTAGCTTCAAAGCAATTTATTATATTAACACTCTTTTGACAGCCGTGAATTTTTACACTAAATTTATCAAGTCTAGCTTTTAATAGTGGCAAGAAATCAGCAGCAATACTCTCATCAACTAGCACACACTCAGCAGCATTGCAAACACCTGGACGAGAGCATTTGGCATTTACGCAGATATCTAATGCTTTTTGAATATTTGCAGCCTTATGAACATAGATATGACAGACTCCCTTATCATGCTTTAATACAGGTATAGAGGAGTTAGCACTTACAAATTTTACCAGCCCCTCCCCTCCTCTAGGAACTACTAAATCTATATATCTATCCATTCTAATAAACTCTAGTACCTCATCTCTGCTAATATCAAAATACTCTATACAGCCACCATACTCACCTAGGCTATTTTTGATTATACTTGCAAGGGCTAAATTTGAGTTTATAGCCTCTTTGCCACCCTTTAATGCACAGCCATTAGCACTTTTAATAGCAAGAGCAGCTACTTCGGCTGTGACATTTGGTCTAGATTCGTATATCATAGCAATCACGCCAAGTGGAACGCTAATCTTTTCTATCTTTAATCCGCTTTTAGCACTCCAGCCATCGTGAATTTTACCAATTGGATCTTTTAACATTGCTATATCTCTAATCCCATCTGCAAGAGACTTTATACGCACTTCATCTAGTTTTAATCTATCTTGCAAAGCTGGACTTAAATCCTTAGCATTTTGTAAATCTATTGCGTTAGCCTCTATAATTTTAGCTATATTATTCTCTATTGCATCAGCTATTTTTTGTATTAAATTTGCTCTTTGGTTTTGATTTAAAATTTGTAATTTTTTAGTAGCTTTTTTTAACTCTTTTAGTCTATTTTCCATATTTTACTCGCTTAATTTTTAGCTATTATATTAGCAAGTTTTTATTAAATTTACCCTTTTATGCGTTCTAAAAATTTTTGTAAATTACCGCTTTGACCTATGCGATATAAAGCAAAATCATATTTAATTGGATCATTTGGATCAAATAGAGTTAAATTATCAGTAATCTGCTTAGCTGCTTTATAATCATAGCTTTTGCGGCTACATAGACCAATTGCTTGAGCTACTTTGTGAGTGTGTGTATCAAGCGGTAAGATTAAATTTGATTTACTAATATTTTTAAATAATCCAAGATCAATATCACTATCTCTTACCATCCATCTAAGCCACATATTATAGCGTTTATATGGGCTTTTAGGTTCAGTTTTAAACTCTTTACCAAAGAAAAACTCATACCCACTTGAGCGGTACTCATTAAGCTTATAAATTTCATTAATAAGCATATTTATACCATAAATAATAGCACTATCTTGAGAACCTTTTTGTATTATATTTTCTAAATCTAACTCCCTTTTAGCTCTTGCCATCGTTACAAAAATTTGCGCCACATCTAAGCTATTTTGAAATCTATAGATATATTTTTTCTCCAAAGTAATATCTAAAATATCCTTATCGCTTAAACTTAAAATATTAAAATCCAATCCACTTAAAAACTTCACAATTGCCCTAGCATTACCATAAGCAAAAAGCGCACAAATAAGCGTTATTACTGGATCGGTTTTAAATTTAGTAGCGATTTGAAGTGGATCAGCAGCACTATAAAGGCCATTTGTAGTATTTGCCCTAGAGAGTTCATCATCTAGGGCGAGTTTTAGTCTATTCATTATTGTTTTGTAGATAGGAGCGTATTTAACATCTGATCGACTGTAGTTATAATCTTTGCTGCTGCGCCATAGCTACTTTGAAAACGAATTAAATTTGATAACTCTTCATCAATATTTACCCCGCTAATGCTTTGATGCTCAGCATATACACTAGCATATAGAGATTGATTAGTTGAGTTTAGTGCTATTACTGATTCAGTTCTACCAGCGATATCTGATGTTAAGTAACGATAATATCCGCTGATTGTTTCATTTTTTATACTGCCATCTTTATTGATAAAATCTACTTGTTTAGTTTGTAGCAATACCATCTCATTTGCCATAGTATTATCGCCATCTATTGGAGCTTTGCTACCTTGTATTTTAGAACTATCAGCTCTTAGACTTTGTTCAACTTGCATATTTGATGCTTTAGTTCCTTCAAAGAACTGACTCATACCAAAAACACCAGCAAAATTTGTCCCATTATCTTCAATTGAGATTGTATATTCGCCCTCAGCACCTTTTGGAATAAAGCCTAGTTTTCCCATTCCTATTTTTGGATCAAATGTATAAATCGCCTCAAAATAATCATCTAAATCATCATTTGTATTATTATTGCCATTACCATCGACATTTGAATTAAACTGCGAAACGATTGATGTTCCTTGTGTTGTATCATTCATAGTAGTTGATGCATCGATATTTATAGATTTTCTAGCGACCTCTTTGCCTGAAGCATTATAGACAACTACATCAAAGCTCCCACTTTGTATATATGAGCTATAGTTTTGTAGCGTCATATCCTTATCCATATTTTTTAAATCTATACTATGCATCTTATCTTGAGCTGATAACGCATAGATATTATTAGTATGAACAATCATAGTTTGAGCAAATGTATCAAGGTTATTTCTAAAATCAGTAATAGTTCCATCCATAAATTCACCATGCTCATCTACATTTCTACCACGCAAATCAAGCATAGCACCTAGTTTGCCATTAGTGATTTTATTACTCATTTCTACTCTAGTTTCATCATTTAACTCATAGTATATAGTAGCAAATCCATCTTTAGAAGCCTGCGTATCTAGCTTTAATGGGTGAAAATTTACCCCTTCAACAAGCGTTATACCATCAATTGCTAGAGTATAATCTTTGCCTTGGTCAGTCATTGCACCACCATATCTACTATCAGACATAATATCATTTTTAAATGTTGAGATATTAACTAAATTTGCCATTGTAGATTCTAGCTGGTCTCTTTTATCTCTTAGATCATTAGCATTAACTGAGCCACTTTTACCCTCAACTGATTGAATTTGCCTATTTATATCTGCTATTTGCTGACCTAAGCGATTTATCTCCTCTACTGCTATTACGATATCATCATTTATACTTTTATGTATAGTCTGTAGCTGAAGCGCAGTATCATTTACTCTATGAGTTAGCGTATTTGTAATATTTAGCAAATTTTCTTTTTGACTAGATTCATATGAGTGAGAAGCAAAATTATTCCACGCTTGATAGTAGTTTTGGATATCATTTAGTAACCCTGTATCTTGCAAATCTGGAAATCTTTGAGTAATCTCTTTTAAAATATCCTCTTTATAAGATGTACACTCTTTATTTGATGATGCAGTTTTTAGTTTAGTAAAGGTAAATTCATCATGAATCCTTACAATCGTATCAACTCTAGTTCCAAGCCCAATATCGCCAGGAGTTGCATGAAGCGGATTAGCAGCTGATTGAACCACCCTTTGGCGAGTATAGTAATCACTATTTACATTGGTGATATTTTGCCCTGTTACTTGAATTTGAATTTGAGCTGCATTTAGACCGCTCACGCCTGTGTATAAAGAATCAAAAATTCCCATATCAAATCCTTAATTTTAGTAGTTTTTCAGCATCTGCTAGGCTAGATTTTGTCCCATCTCCATATGAGCTTGGATTTTGTGCGCCTAGCATCGTCTTTAGTAGTGAGTCATAGAATTCTTTGACCACAACTACTGATTTAGCATACTCTTTATTAAATTTTTGGAGAGTTTCTAATGAGTCTCTTAATTGAGCTAATCTATCTTTTATCTCATCAGATAATATACTAGCTAAATCTGTGCCAGCATTAGCTTGAGCTAGTTTGACTAATTCATTATCAAGCTGAGATTTAGTTTTTTCAAATTTTCGGACTAATTCGGTTTTTTTCTTGCTGTGGTCATCTACATGTGAGTGGTCAGCTTTTTGAATATTTTCTATATCTTGCTTAGTGATTGCTATTAATTCACCAAGCTCCGATATAGCCTCGTCTAGATAGTGTTTTACCATATTTTGCTCCTTTGATTACTCAAAGAAGCAGTTAAATTTAGACCAAAGAATCTGCGATTTTTTTAGAAAGGGCGTCTATATCTACTTTATACTCGCCTTTTTGTATCATCGCAGTTAGCTCTTTTATCTTAGAGTTACCACTACTTTGAGTTTGTGTTAATTGTTCGTTTTTTTTCTCTTCGTTTTTTGGTGTTACAATGCTATTATAGATAGCACCTGCTTTTATAGAACCTATCATTGTAAATCCTTTTTAGCTAATTATTTTATTTAAGCTAAATCGGAAAAATTCAACTTTTATTTAGGCTCTCTCTTTTAAAAAATTATATAACAACTCAGAAAATCCAAATCCACCACTTAGCGCCTTACTCATTGCATCATTATACATAGAGTTATAAATCTTATCGCCTGGATCTTCTGGAAATAGCGGATTTTCATTTTTTAATGCAATATCTAAAACCTCCTTAACCAAAAATGCCTCAAAAGCATCAGTTTGCTCTCTAAGCGCTACATCATCAACAGGTTTTGTATTGCCTATATTTTGCGTACTTGCAGCATTATACGCACTAAGTGCTGCGCTAGTATCTACTCTCATCATATCACCTCCACGCCAGCTTGGATCGCTCCAGCTCGTTTTAAATTCTCAATAATTGCTATAATCTCTTTTGGTGTTGCACCTAGCTTATTTAAAGCCCTTGTGATATTAGCTACTGTGACATTTCCTTGATTCATTTTAATTGTGTTTGTATTAGTATTAATCGCTACATTACCGATATCTACATCACCAGCAGCAGGTGCAGCCGGATCAAATCCGCTTCCATCAATCTGAATTGTAATAGCGCCATGGGAGATTATAACAGGCTCAACCTTGATATTTATGCCGCTTATTACCGTACCTGTACGCTCATCGATTATAATCTTATCTTCAGCCTTATAGTTCATATCAGTCTCTAGCACACTAGCTAAAAACTCCACCATACTAATACCAGATGGCTTAGTTAAAGTAATGGTTCTAGGATCAAGCGCCATTGCCGAACCAGCACCAAATTTAGATATGATAGTATTTTGCATATCTATTGCAGTTTGAAAGCTTGAATTTTTTAGACTTAAATTTGCATTTGGTTTATTATAGATATCATATACTACCTCTTTTTCAACCAAAGCACCATCCATTATAGTTGCAACCGTTGGATGATTTCCGCCTTTTGCAGTTGAACCACCAAGCGTTAAAGCGCCTTGAGCTAGAGCGTAAATATCACCATCAACACCCTTAAGTGCTGTAAGCAAAAGCGTTCCGCCAATTAAATTTTTAGCATCACCAATGGAACTAACTGTAACATCTAGATTATCACCTTGACGAGCAAAAGGAGGAAGCTTTGCTGTAACCATAACAGCAGCTGTATTTTTAGATTTGATATCATTTGGATCGACTTTGACATTGACCGTTTGAAGCATATTTGATAGCGATTGAATGGTAAATTCGCTACTACTACCATCGCCTGTGCCATTTAAACCAACAACCAATCCATAACCGATTAGTTGGTTATCACGAACACCTACAACACTAGCTAACTCTTTAATCATAGCAGCCTGTGCGCTAAGTGCCATAAATAATGCTAGAAGCAATATTTTAATCGCTTTCATACAAGTCCTTTACTTTATTTGTAAATTCAAATAATTTCTTGTATGTAAAGCAATTTTTATTCCAAATTTAATAAGGTTGATTATCTTATATAAAATTTATTTTAATGTTCTTTTAGCGTGGCAACAAAGTCGCCACTAAAGAACCCGAGCAACATAAAGGCACAGCGATACTAACTATCGCTGGCTTTGTTGCGAGAATAAAGGCTTTAGCCCCACCAAAAGCCCCACTGGCGTGGGGTAACATTTTTTAATGTTCTTTTAGCGTGGCAACAAAGTCGCCACTAAAGAACCAAACACTAAAGCCCCACTGGCGTGGGGTACCCCTGTTATGTAAAAGTTCAAAGTATTACTTAGGATTTACAGTATCTTTATACATCGCTTTACCGCCAGCAATCTCTTTGATTACTATTGAGCGTTCTGCGTTGCCTTTTTTATCTATATTGATTATACCTGATACGCCTTCAAAGTTTTTGCTATTTTTGATCTCTTTATTTACGCACTCTCTATCAGCCCCATCAGCACATCTATTCATCGCATCTATCATTAAATAGTATGAGTCAGCACCAAGTGCTGTAAATCCAGGGACATTATTATCTCCATTTTCTTTTGCATATGCTTCTACAAAGGCTTTTGATTTAGCTGTTGGTGGGTTTGAGCTATCAAATGCATCTGTATATAGATATCCATTTGATGCATCACTAGCAAGCTCGATAAATGTGTCATTTGATACACCATCACCACTAGCAAATTGCGATTTTACCCCTATTTGTCTAGCTTGGCGTACTAGCAGTGCAGCTTCTGGATGATAAAATGGCATATACACTAGATCAGGATTTAAGCTATTTATCTGTGATACTATCGCTTTAAAATCCTTATCGCCGCTACTGATTTTTAGCTCTTTTAGTAGCTTGCCACCTTGTTTTTCAAACTCTTTTTTAAAGGCTCTTGCTAGACCGATTGAATATGATGTAGATTGATCTACTACTAACACAGCTGTTTTCATATTTTGACTTACTGCCCATGAAGCAAAGCTAGTCCCTTGGAATGAATCCATAAATGTAACTCTAGCACCGTATTTAGCACGATCTAGTAGCTTATCAGCTGTGGCAGCTGGAGCTATCATAGGCACCTTTTTTTCATCTGCGATTTGTAATACTTGTTGAGTGTTACCAGTAACCATTGCACCGATTAGACCGCTTACTTTATCTTCGCTTACTAATCTTGTAGTAGCTGTAGCTGTCTCTACTTTATCGCCTTTATTATCTACTAATACTAGAGTGATAGTATCTCCATTTTTTAGTGTTGGTTCTAGCTTGTTAGCTAATTTAATACCAGCCCATGCTGTTTGACCATATGCTGCTACAGCACCAGTAATAGGTAAAACTACACCGATTTTAATCTCTTTAGCAGCAGCTGAGCTAATAGCCACCGCAGCAGCCAAAGCAATTAATGAAAGCTTTTTCATTTGTATCCTTTATATATTTTACTACAAAATTTCGATTGATAAAGCAAGATTTTATCTAAATTTGACTTTAATAAATTTGAATTTATGATTAGGTTTATCCGTATCTTCAAAAGATGCTAGTTTTGCATTTTGACTATCAAATCTATATCTTGCATAACACGATACATCTATATTTTTAATAGCTTCTTCAAGTGATGTAGCGTTTGCTACGCTTGTTAAAGCACCTGCAGCTACGATTGCAGCTAAGCTTAGTTTAACTAATTTTATTACCTTTGTATTGATTTACTCTAAATAACTACCTTGAGTAGTTGGGGTAGTTTTGATATCATCATTTTCATCCTCATCTACGGCAAAGGCATTATCACCTTTTAAATATGCTATTATATGGCCTAAATCTTTTAGACTCATCCTAATTGCAATAGGTCTCATTATATACTTTAATCTACCGCCATACTGAGCATCACCTCTATATCCAGCCATTGAGTCAGCTATATCATCTCCGCTCATATCGCTTAATCTTTCTGAAACTGACATAGCCCTTTTAGTGCCTTTTTCGCCGTGGCAGGATTTGCAGTTTTTCTCATATAGCTCTTTACCTTTATCGCTGTTATAATTAGCATTTTTATTTATACCGATATTTATAAATCTATCATCTTCATCATCATCAAATTTAGATGATTGCTTATTGCTATTTTCATATACTTTTACGCTTAGATTATTATCTTTGGCGTGTTTTTCTACTAGGGCTTTTAACTCCTTGCCAAACTCTCCATCAGCTTCTATTATATAGCTATCATTTGCAGCTATTAGATTTGAGGCTATTAGTAATGGTATCGCCCATTTTGTTATTTTCATTTTTTTCCTTTTGTTTTAATATGCTATTATCAATTTACTATTACTACAATTATAAGACATTGCAAAATTTTAATTAGCAACTATAAGGTATGATTTTATCTAAATTTGACTTTAAGAAATTTGAATTTGTGATTGAACTTAATGGATAAAAAGTATAAAAAAGGGAGTCTAGCTATCTAGGCTCCCCAAGAGATTTAAACCCTAATTATATTAGAAGTTATATCTAGCTTCAAATCTTAGGTGTTTAGCATCATCTTCTTTGTTGTCTCTATCAATGTATGAGTACCAAGTTTTGAAGTTAAGTTTTTTGCTGTATTTATAATCTACTCTAGCTACTGCTTCGTATGCATCTACATAATTACCTCTTTCCTCAGCTCTAGAACCTACATAGTCAGCACCTACTCTTACTTTATCAGCAAATGTATAGCCAGCTGTTACGAAGTAGATACTTTGATCAGCAGAGAACAAAGTATAATCTAGTAGGTCTTCACCAGCTGTGATAAAGCTTCCTTGGTCTTCGAATGAAATTAGAGAAGCGCCATCGCCTTGAGTATTGATATTTACATACCCTACGCTACCATCGAAGCCAAATGCTTTAGCACCTAGCTCAACAGCTAAGAATGTAGCATCATCTAGGTTATTATCACTAAAATTAGTAAATGTGTAATTTCCATTGTTGTCTTTTTCTACTGTTCTATAGTTATGAGCCCATACACTTGAACCAGCAGCTTGAGCTTGTAGGCTTAGATCTACACCACCTAGATTAGCTCCTACTGTTACATCTAATGCATATAGTTGAGCTACACTATCAAGAGCTGCATACCATACTTGGAAGCTTACTGGATCATATGAGCCGATAGCAGCTACACCATATAGGTTTCTATCATATACATATTCTCCGTCTGCAACTACGCCAGTAACCTGATTCACGGCTGCTTTTTTACCAAAAATTGCAGCTTTTGTACCCATATCACCATCATTGCCTTGTAGGTTATCAAATGCTATAGCAGCTAGAGTCAGACCGCTGATATCGCTATTAAGAACTTTGATACCAGTACCTATCATATCATCAGTGAAGAATGTACCTAGAACTTGGCGACCAGCTTGGACAGTTGTGTTACCTGCTGTATATCCTAGGTAGAATTGGCGAACATTGAATGTTTGACCATATTCACCAAAGCCATTATCATTAACGCCTACATTGGTTTGAGCTTTAGCTCTCTCACCAGACACATCAACGCTATCATATCTAAATCCGATAACACCAAAGAAGTTATCATCTAGTGCAGCTTTGAAATCTATATCAGATGTAAATCTGTGAGCGTTTGCAGTATTTTGTCCTGCAACAGTTGTAGTTTTTTTGCTATCAAATCTATATCTTGCATAGCCTGATACATCTACATTTTTAATAGCTTCTTCAAGTGATGCAGCACTCGCTACGCTTGTTAAAGCACCTGCAGCTACAATAGCAGCTAAGCTTAGTTTAACTAATTTCATTTTATCTCCTTATTAAAATATTGGATTGAGAATTGTAATGATTTTTTACTTAATGTTTACTGAATTTTTGCCAAATTATTACCGACTATTTACCAAATTTTACTCTTTTATAGCGATTTAAGCAGTAAGTAGGCTAATTATAAAATATAGGTGTTAGCATATCCCCATAACGCAATTATACTATATACAATCTACTAATTTTTAAACTTTTCTACTAATTGCCTTTTTAAAAATCGCTCCATAAGGGCTAAATTTATCTATCTTATCGCAGGTTTGTTCTAAACTCTCATCATCTTTTAAAGAATTTAAAATCAACTCCATAATCATAACTGCATCTTTTGGATCGATATGAGTGGGGCATTTTTTAGCGTGAGTGTAGTGAGTGTGTATTTTAGTAACAAGATCGCTATTTTTAATCTCAACAATTGCAGTCTCAAGAGGAAGCTTTAAAAACATTCGTTTTTCTTTAGGATTTACCGATAGATAAAACATATCAAGGCCATAAATTTTCTTATCATATGAATCAAAAAAATATATAGATTTATTAAGATTGTCACGAAAAGTAACAATCATCAACTCTAGAATTTGAATTTTCTGCTCTTTTGTATAGAAATTTCCAATATTTGCAAAGCAAAACTCCAACAAAGACTTAATACTATACCACTCAGCCGCCCCAAAACTATATGCACGCATCTTTAGGCCACGCTTTTTGCGATATTGTGCAGCTTCATCGCTATCAAAATCTTTATAAACGCTACTAGTTACAAAATCTCTATATGCTGGATTTGGAAATGTAGGGTGTAAAATCAACGAACCTTCATTTTCATTTTCATAAATATACTTTAGTAAATTCTCATAACCATCATCAATAAGGCGTAAATCTCCATCATCAAGCCCATCAATATAGCGATAAAATTCGCTCTCATCGCACTCCCAAATATCTTTACTATAACGAAAATGGCTGCAAATAAGCGACTTTACCTCATCGCTTGGGGATTTTTTATCGCTATTTTCTATCCATGAGAGTAAAGTTCGGCGATCTTTCCCTAAAATTGTTGCAAATTTACTCATTGATAGCTTAGATTTTTCAAATATTATTATAAATCTCTCCATCGCATTTAGCATTTTAACCTCCATATTTATTAAATGTTACTAATCGTAACATACTAAAAAATTTAATCAAATTTTACGCAAATTTTATCTCAAAATTCTTGCTAAATTATGCAACATTTTAACTAAATTTTGTATAAATTTTGTGCAATTTTCAAATTTTATGAGCATAAATTTACAAATTGTAACAAAATTTAACATTTTAATTTATTTGTTAAACCCTTATAATTGCACTAACAAAACAAGAAAGGATTACTATGAGTTCTAGCCCTTATCAAGAGTCTTATGATCTCTCCATTAATGAGCCAGAAAATTTCTGGGCATTAGCTGCTCAAAAAGTTCATTGGTATAATGAATGGGATAAAGTTTTAGATGATAGTGGGGATCACTATAAATGGTTTGTTGGCGGGTGTATGAATACATGCTATAACGCCCTAGATTTGCATATACACAATAACAGAGGGGATCAACTCGCTTTGATATATGACTCCCCTGTTACTGATACTAAGAAGAAATATACATATAGACAACTTCGAGATAGAGTCGCCAAAGTCGCTGGAATCTTGACAAATAAAGGCGTTGTCAAAGGCGATAGAGTTGTGATATATATGCCGATGATGGCTGAAGCTGTAATTGCGATGCTAGCGTGTGCTAGGATAGGCGCTATCCATAGCGTGGTATTTGGTGGGTTTGCTGCTCATGAGCTTGCTACTAGAATCGAAGATGCTAAGCCTAGAGTTGTGATAAGTGCTAGTTGCGGTATCGAAGTAAGCAACATAATACCATATAAACCAATCTTAGATGAAGCCATCAAGCAATCATCGCATAAGCCTACAACTTGTCTGATTTGGCAAAGACCACAATATAGAGCAAATATGCTCCCATGGCGTGATATCGATTGGGAGAGCGAAGAAGAGAAAACCAAAGGCGTGGATTGTGTGCCAGTGTTAGCTACTGATCCGCTATATATTTTATACACTTCAGGCACCACAGGCTCACCAAAAGGAGTTATAAGATCAAATGGCGGTCATAGCGTAGCTATGAAGTGGTCAATGGATAATATCTATAATGCCAAACCTGGCGATGTATTCTTCGCTGCTAGTGATGTGGGTTGGGTTGTTGGCCACTCATATATAGTTTATGGGCCACTTATGAATGGTTGTACCACTATAGTATATGAGGGCAAACCAGTTCGCACGCCTAATCCGGCTGCGTTTTGGCGAATTGTAGATGAGTATAAGGTAAATGTATTGTTCTCAGCGCCTACTGCATTTCGTGCTATTAGGCGAGAAGATTCTAAGGGCGAACTTATTAAAAAATATAATTTAGATAGCCTTAAAGCAATCTTCGTAGCCGGTGAGAGATGTGATAGTGATACGCTAAAGTGGATAATGAAAGTTACCAAAAAGATAGTAGTAGATAACTGGTGGCAAACCGAAACCGGCTGGGCTATTGTCGCTAATCCATTAGGATTAGAAGAGATGCCTATAAAGCCAGGTAGCCCTACAAAACCAATGCCGGGATTTAATCTAAAAGTCCTTGATGAAAATGGCAAAGAGTTAGGAGCTGGTAAAAAAGGAGCCTTATGCCTTAAATTACCACTTCCGCCGGCTTGTTTAATGGGAATTTGGGAAAATGATGAGAGATATAGAAAAGGATATTTAGATCACTTCAAAGGCTACTATCTCACAGGCGATACAGGCTATATAGATAAAGATGGTTATGTATATGTATTAGGTAGGATGGATGGAATTATCAATGTAGCAGGTCATAGGCTATCTACTGGCGAGATGGAGGAGATCATATCTAAGCATCCTGATATCGCAGAGTGCGCCGTAATTGGTGTAAATGATGATTTAAAGGGTGAAGTTCCTATGGGATTTATAGTCTTAAAACAAGGAATCGAAAGAGATCATAGAGGGATCGTAGATGGAGCCATAGCTCTAATCCGCCAAGAGATCGGTGCGGTTGCTAGTTTTAAATTAGCTTGCGTGGTTAATGCCTTGCCAAAAACTAGAAGCGGTAAGATTTTGCGCAAAAGCTTAAAAGAGTTAGCAGATGGCGTTGAATGCAAAATTCCAGCAACAATAGAAGATCCTAGCGTCTTAGATCATTGTAAAGAGGTGATTGCGACATTAGGTTACCCAATAATAAAGGAGAAAAAATGAGTATAAAAAGTCCAGGAAAAAGCTTTAGAGAAGCTGTAAATTCAAATAACCCACTTGCGGTATTAGGTGTTATAAACGCATATAGCGCCCTTCAAGCTACAAAGCTTGGAGCAAAAGCTATATATCTATCAGGTAGTGGCGTAGCTAGTGCTAGCTATGGTCTGCCTGATCTTGGGATTGTAGGCCTTGAAGATGTCTTAATCGATGTAAGACGCATAACTTCAAGAGTAGATACTCCGCTTTTGGTGGATGTTGATACTGGATTTGGTGGTGCTTTTAATATAGCTAGAACAATAAAAGAGCTTATAAAAGCCGAAGCGGCCGCTTGCCATATAGAAGATCAAGTAGCTCAAAAGCGTTGTGGGCACAGACCAAATAAAGAGCTTGTAAGCATATCTGAAATGACAGATAGATTAAAAGCTGCCCTAGATGCTAGAACTGATGAGAATTTCGTAATCATGGCTAGAACAGACGCACACGCTATGGAGGGTCAGCAAAAAGCTCTAGAGAGAGCCTTAGCATATGAAGCTACTGGGGCTGATATGATATTTGCTGAGGCTGTCCATACCTTAGAAGAGTATAAAGAGTATACAAAGGCTCTTAAAGTGCCTGTTTTAGCTAATATAACTGAATTTGGCAAAACTCCATATTTTACCCAAAGTGAGCTAGCAAGTGTAGGTATAAAACTGGTGTTATATCCACTTTCAGCTAATAGAGCGATGAATAAAGCCGCCGTTGAAGTCTTTAATAGCATTATCAAAAACGGCCATCAAAAAGATGTCTTAGATATCATGCAAACTCGTGAAGAGCTATATCAAATGTTAGATTATTATGAATTTGAAAATAAATTAGACCAACTATTTGCAAAGGATAAAAAATGAGTATCAGCGAAGCATCAAAAAAACAAGGCGGATTAGCTGGAGTTATAGCCGGTGAGAGTGCGATATGTACTTGCGGAACTGGCAATGGGTTGAATTATTATGGTTATGCTATTGAGGATTTAGCAGAACATTGTGAATTTGAAGAGGTTGCATATTTATTACAATATGCTAAACTTCCAAACGCAAATGAGTTAAAAGATTATAAAAGCAAAATTATAGCATCTCGCCCTCTTAGCGTTGAGCTTAAAGCTATGCTAAAGCTCATACCAAAAGGCGTTCATCCGATGAATGTATGCCAAAGTGCTGTTGCTTTGCTTGGAACTTTAGAGGCTGAAAAAGATGATTTTAGCGATCAAGATGATAAGATTATCCGCCTTCTTGGTGTCCTTCCTAGCGTTATTTGCTTTTGGCATAACTATATAAATGGCGGTAAAGAGATAGATTTTGAGAGTAAAGAAGATAGCATAGCTGGGTATTTCTTGGAAAAATTACACCAAAAAACGCCACCGGCTGAATTTGTAAAAGCTATGCATTGCTCACTAATTTTATATGCTGAGCATGAATTTAACGCATCTACATTTACGGCTAGGATTTGTGCCTCTACAAAAAGCGATATTTTTTCGGCCGTTGCTGGTGCTATAGGCGCTCTTCGTGGGCCACTTCATGGTGGGGCTAATGAGGCGGCATTTGGGCTAATTTCTAGCTTTGATAATGTAGAAGATGCTATAAATGGAGTAAATCAAAAACTAGCTAATAAAGAGCTATTAATGGGATTTGGGCATAGGGTTTATGGAGTTGGCGGTGATCCTAGAAACGCCGTTATCAAAAAATGGTCAAAAGCCCTAAGCAATAATCACAAGCTATTTGCTATTAGTGAAGCCATTGAGGGTGTAATGAAAGAAAAACGCCCTAGTTTGCCGCCAAATGCGGATTTTTATAGTGCGTCAGCATATCACTTTATGGGGATACCAACTGAGTATTTCACCCCTATATTTATAATGAGTAGAGTAAGTGGCTGGTGCGCTCACATAAAAGAACAAAGAGCTAATAACAAGCTCATTCGCCCAAGTAGCAACTACATAGGACCTGAGCCAATGAAATTTATACAAATACACCAAAGATAAGGAGAGAAAATGAGTAATATGGGAATATTAGAGGCTAAACGCCCTGAATTTGATGAGTTGCTAAGTAAAATCGCAAAATATGCTGATAGCTTTGAGATTACTAGCGAGTTAGCGTATGAAACGGCTAAATATACTATGATTGATGCCTTAGGATGCGGGATTTTGGCCCTTAAATATCCAGCTTGCGCTAAACTGCTTGGGCCAAGTGTTGAAGGGGCGGAATTTCGCCCATTAGGTAGCAAAGTTCCAGGCACTTCATATCAACTTGAGCCGATTCGTGCGGCCTTTAATGTAGGAGCTATGGTAAGATGGCTCGACTATAATGATACTTGGCTAGCGGCTGAATGGGGACATCCAAGCGATAATCTAGGTGCTATTTGGGCGGTGGCTGATTATGTAAGTCGCAAAAATTTATCTCAAGGCAAAGCCCCATTAAAGGTCAAAAGCGTCTTAGAAGCTATGATAAAAGCACACGAAATTCAAGGTATCTTAGCACTTGAAAACTGCTTTAATAAAGTTGGACTAGATCATGTTTTATTAGTTCGTATCGCCTCTACTGCGGTTGCGGCTAAGCTTTTAGGATGTAACTATGATGAAATTCGCAATGCAGTATCAAATGCCTTCATAGATGGTGGAGCCTTAAGAACATATCGCCACGCACCAAATACAGGTAGTCGCAAGAGCTGGGCTGCTGGCGATGCATCTAGTCGTGGGGTGGATCTAGCATTAAAAGCCAAAACAGGTGAAATGGGCTATCCATCAGCTTTGAGTGCGAAATTCTGGGGATTTGAAGATGTCAAAATGAGAGGCCAAAAGCTAGTAATTCCACAAGAATTTGGCTCGTATGTAATGGAAAATGTGCTATTTAAAATTAGCTTCCCAGCTGAATTCCACGCTCAAACAGCAGTTGAGTGTGCTATGGCACTTCATAATGAGGTCAAAGATCGCCTAGATGAGATAGAAAAAATAGTAATCACCACTCAAGAATCAGGCCATAGAATCATAAATAAAACCGGCGAATTAGCTAATCCTGCCGATCGTGACCATTGTATCCAATATATGGTGGCTGTGCCTTTGATATTTGGCAGATTAGTGGCTGATGATTATGAAGATAGCGTAGCCAAAGATCCACGCATCGATGCCCTAAGAGATAAAATGGTAGTAGAAGTAGATCCAAGATACACAAAAGAGTATCTAGATAGCGATAAAAGAAGTATCGCAAACGCAGTTGAAATCTACTACAAAGATGGCACAAAATCCAAAAAAGTAGAAGTAGAATACCCTATCGGACACAAAAGAAGAAGAGATGAGGGAATTCCACTATTAAAAGCTAAATTTAAAGCCAATCTAGCTACAAAATTTAGCCCAAAAACTTGCCAAATAATAGAAGATTTAGTAAATAATCAAAAGCTTTTAGAGAGCTATAATTTCAATGAATTTAGCGATCTATTTTGGCTAGGATAATCTAAAAGCCTAGGATTGCTCCTAGGCTAAATTTAAGCCAAATTCGCAAAATCCACTCTATAATCTTATTTATATTTTATTTTATTAATTTCAAATTTATTTAATCAATTTTTGGGTATAATTCTTAATTTTATTTTGCCTATACAAAGGATATTTTGATGAGTGCAGCCAAAGAGATGTTTGCGCAAATTGAAGAGCTATTTCGTGAAAATGCAAAAAGCTATGTAACATTTGAGCAGTTAGTAAGACTATTTGACAAAGCCCCAACCGCAGGACTGATCAAAAAGATAGAATCCCTAGCTGAATTACACAAAATTCAGCTTATAAGCGCTGTAGAAGCTGCTAAGCAAAAGACCATTCAAGAAGCAAAAAAATCCGCTATAACCGACCCGCAAAAAGCTAGCGAAGCTAATTTAGAGGATGAATTTGACCTAAGTAGCGAGAGCGATCTACTTGAGTGGAGTCGCTCAGATAGCCCTGTTCGTATGTATCTGCGTGAGATGGGACAGATCCCACTTCTTAGCAAAGAAGAGGAAATTGAAATTAGTAAAAAAATCGAACTAGGCGAAGATATTATCATTGATGCATTTTGCTCTGTTCCATATCTAATTGATTTTATCTTAGACTATAAAGAGCCATTAATCAATAGAGAGCGCCGAGTTAAAGAGCTATTTAGAAGCTTTGATGAGGAAGAAGCCGATGAAGAAAATGACGATGATATCGAAGAGGATTACATAGAAGATGATGAGTCAAATGAGACACAAAAACAGCCTAAAAAGCTTGATAAAAGAGCTGAAAAGGTAATAGAGAGCTTTAAAGCACTTGAAAAAGCTAAAAAAGATTGGCTAAAAATCGCTTCAAAACAAAATATCTCTATAGAAAATGAAGTTGATCTAAGTGCAAAACTAAATTTAACATTCAAAAAAAAGGTCTTAAAAGATAAATTAATGGATTTAGGTCCAACTAGCAAATTAATCAATGAGATTGTAAAATCTATTGAAACTGCTTTAAAAAGCGATACTGACTTTGATAAAGAGCTTAAAAGGCTTGAGTATAGACTTCCGATGTTTAGCGCTGAATTAAGAAAAAATCACCAACAAATCTTAAAAGATATCACTAAACTAAGCAAAGAAGATATAATAACTAGAGTCCCAGAAGCTACAATGGTATCTACATATATGGAGATCAAAAAGCTATTTCAAACCAAAGAAGCGAGCAAAACCGGCTTTAACCTAGATCCAAAAGATTTAAAAAATATCTTAAATCAGATCAAAAAAGGCAAAAATATCAGCGATGACGCTAAAGCCAAAATGGCAAAATCAAATTTACGCCTAGTTGTCAGCATAGCCAAAAAATATACTAATCGTGGGTTGCCGTTTTTAGACCTTATCCAAGAGGGCAATATAGGCCTTATGAAAGCTGTGGATAAATTCGAGTATAAAAAGGGATTTAAATTCTCCACATACGCCACATGGTGGATAAGACAAGCTATTAGCAGAGCTATCGCTGATCAAGCTAGAACTATTAGAATTCCAATCCATATGATTGAAACTATTAACCGAATTAATAAGATAAATAGAAAATATGTCCAAGAAGAAGGCAAAGAACCAGATGTTTCAATTATTGCTAAAGAGGTTGGCCTAAGTGTAGATAAGGTTAAGCAAGTTATCAAAATCACCAAAGAGCCAATAAGCCTAGAAGCTCCAATAGGTAGCGAAGATGATGGTAAATATGGTGACTTTGTAGAGGATAGAAGCGCATTAAGCCCGATGGAAGCAATATTAAAAGCTGATTTAAAAGAGCAAATTGATGAAGTTTTAGACCAGTTAAATGATAGAGAAAAAGCTGTAATTAGAATGAGATTTGGTCTATTAGATGATGAGAGCGATAGAACTCTTGAAGAGATTGGCAAGGAATTAAATGTAACTAGAGAGCGTGTCAGACAGATTGAAAGCTCAGCAATCAAAAAGCTAAAACACCCAAAAGTTGGTCGCAAACTAAAAAACTATATTGAGGGGTAAATTTGCAAGGGTTATGTGCTTTGAAATTTAAATCACTATGCCAAAAAATTAAATTTAAAGGCTCTACCCCCCCCTATTTTCTAAATTTTAAGGGGAAAATATGCTAAACTCAGCTCACAAAATACTAAGCCAAAGCGCTAAGGCCATGCCGCAAAAACTAGCATTTATCACCCCTAGTAACTCTATAACTTATATTAGCCTAGATGAGAAAAGTAGCGCCCTAGCTACACAAATTTTAAATTTAAATATCAATAAATCACCAATTTTAATAATTCTACCAAAGGGAATTGAGGCTATTATTAGCTTTTTTGGAGTGTTAAAAAGTGGTAATTTTTATACTATAATAGATGAAAATATGCCACTTAAGAGAATTGATAAAATAATTCGCACACTCTGCCCTGCTTTGCTTATTACTAGCAAGGATTTAGCGCTAAATTTGGATTTATTAACCATTTTTATTGATGACTTACCAGGTTTTAAACCTGATCAAACCATTCTAAATAGTGTTAAAATTATTGATACAGATTTAGCCTATACGCTATTTACTAGCGGAAGCACTGGCGAGCCAAAGGGCGTTAGTATCAGCCATAAAAGCCTAATAGATTTTACCATTGCTTGTGTGAATGATTTAGCAATCGATGATAGTCATGTAATCGCCAATCAAGCGCCATTTTATTTTGATTTAAGCGTTTTTGATATCTATGTTAATACATTTGTTGGTGCTACTACTCATATTTTACCAAGCTCTATTTTTGCTTTTCCGCTTAAAGTAGTTGAGTATCTAATCACAAATAGTGTTACTACCATTCTTTGGCTACCAAGTGTGTTAATATATTTTGCTAATTCTAATGCCCTAAATGGAGCAAATTTATCCCTTAAAATGATAATATCTTGCGGCGAGATGATGCCTACAAAACAGCTAAATTACTGGATAAAATCCATTAAAAATGCTAAATTTTATAATATATATGGCCCTACTGAAACAACTCTAGCAAGCTCATACTATATGGTTAATAGAGAGCTTAGAGATGATGAAATTTTACCAATCGGCAAGGCTTTTAGTAATACTGAACTTTTAGTCTTTGATGAAGATATGAAACTTATTACTAAACCAAATATAAAAGGTGAGCTATACATTAGAGGTTCAGGGCTAAGCTATGGCTACTATAACGACCCAGTTAAGACAGCTAAGGCTTTTATCCAAAATCCTTTACAAAGTAGCTACGCTGAGCCAATCTATAAAACTGGCGATATCGTAGCATATGATGAACATGGTGATTTGATATATTATGGTAGAAAAGATTCGCAAATTAAACTTAACGGCTTTAGAATTGAACTTGGCGAGATTGAGACAGTGCTTGGAACACATCCTGATATTTATAGAGTTGCGTGCATTTTTAAAGATTATCAAATCATTGCATTTTATGAGAGTGCTAATGTGATTACAAATTTAAAAGAATTTTTAAAATCAAAACTCCAAGAGTATATGATTCCACGCAAATTTATCTATAAAAATAAATTCAAACTAAATCAAAATGGAAAAATTGATAAGGAAGCGCTAAAAAATGAGTGAAGCTAAAATTTTATTAAATGAGATTGGTAGAGATGATATTAATGATGATAGCTCAAATTTATTAGATTGTGGGCTAATTGATAGCATTGATATCATATCCTTAGTTGCTGCTATGGCGACACGATATGGGAAGGATTTAGATGCAAAGTTTTTAAGTGCAGAGAATTTCCAAAGTATCGCTGCATTAGATAAGATGATAAAAGAGGCATATGGAGTATAAAATGGATTATGAAAAAGAGTATATTTACGCCCCAAAGTGCTATGAGAGTTGTGCTGGGTATTGCTGTGCTGGATTTACTAATCCAAATTTTAAGCTAATTCGCTCAAATTTCATCGCTTTACCACTTTTTGACATAGAGTATCAAGAGTATCTAAAAGCAGGTGCTATAAATGGCATGGAAGTAGCCAAAAAGAGTGAAAAATTTAAATTAAAAGGCGGACAAACAATAATCCTACACTGGCTTCACTGCGATAAAAAGGGGCTTTGTAATCCTCACGCCAATCGTCCATTAGTTTGCAAGTTATACCCGATCTTACCTAAAGTTAGCCCAAATGGTGAGATTTTAGGATTTTTTAATGGTACGATTTTTGATCTATTCTTTAGTGATAAATCTCATCCTTGTACTCTTATAAGAGAAAATAGACAAGAAACTCAAGATATGATAAAAGCCAATTTAAAAGATCTTTTAAAAGATCCAAATTATATATTTATATTTATGGTAGCAAATATCGCAGTAGAGCATTTGCAAAACTATATAAAAGCTAAATTTGGCACATATATCATTGATGATATAGCGCCTAATAAGTTAGCTGAGTTTTGGAATGAAGTAGAGATGGCAATGGTGCTTAGACGTGCGTGGAATACGCATGAATTTGCCTTTGATATAGAAAAAACATATAAAAGCGTAGCCCAAATTTGGGGTGAGTTTTTACCAATTGAACCATGAATTTAGATGAAAAACTAAAAAAATCTGAGCGCCTAGAGAGTCGTCCGACTTACTATATAACTGAGTATATTTGGCGAGTTTTGATAATCCAAAGATTTATCTTGCCTTCACTCTTGCATACAGCTATTACGCCAAATTTAATTACAATCTTTGGTATGGCTTGTACTTTGCTAAGCTTTGCTTTGCTTTATAATGGATATAATGTTCTTAGTGGAATTTTTTATATTATTTATAGCTTAGCTGATCATACAGATGGAATGCTTGCTAGGCTTAGGGGACAAAGTAGCACTTTGGGTCATTATATGGACTATGCTAGTGATTATATAGCGTGGTTTGGTTTAATAGTTTTGGCTGGATATTTATATGATATTAATGCTTTTTTAGTGAGTTTTATATGTGTTATTTTACTTTTTCATCAGCAATTTTGTAAGCATTTTATCCATCCTCGTCTAAAAAAGCTTAAAAATATCCACCGATTTGGGTTAAAAAAGTGGCTTTTAGAGCGTGGGTTTTTACTTGGGATTGATGCGAGTTTATTAGCGTGGATTTTAGCCTTTGGGATATTTAGTGGTGAGTTTGAAATTTGCTTTTATATCCTTGGGATGATATATATTTCAGATATCATTTATAGACTTTTTGAGTTAAATTTGAATTTCAAAATACAAAAAAAATTAGGGGGGGGGGTAGATGGGCTTTAAAGACAAAACCTATATCATAACTGGTGCCACATCAGGTATAGGTAGATGTATAGCTCGTACTCTAGCTAAAAAGGGCGCTAGACTCTTATTGCTTGGTAGGGATATTAAAAGATTAAATTCGCTCAAAAATGAACTAAGCTTAACAAGTCAAACCAGTCATAGTGTAGCAGTCTTTGACTCTAATAATTTAGATAGTATTGAGAGCGCCGTGGCTGAATTTGCTAGCAAATTTAAACTAAATGGCTTTATTCATAGTGCTGGAGCTCTCAATCCAATGCTACTGCGTGATCTAAATTTAGCCAAAATGCATGAGTTAATAAATATAAATCTATTAACATTTTTTGCGCTTGCAAAATCTGCACTAAAGCATGGTAGATAAGCCAAGAGCGACACTAGTATAGTAGCTATTAGCTCTATGGCTGCATTTGGTGCTGAGCCTGGTCTAAGCGTATATAGTGCTAGTAAGGCTGCACTAAATTCAGCCGTACGAAGTCTAGCTAAAGAGTATTCTAAAAAAGGAGTTCGCATAAATGCTGTAGCACCATTATTTGTCAATACACCGATGTATGAGAGCTTTACTAGTGAATTTATATTTCAAGAAACTCAAAATGAACGATTAAAAGAGATAATGCCACTTGGATTGATTGAACCTAAAGAGGTGGCTGATTCGGTTTTGTTTTTGCTTAGTTCTAAAGCTAGTAGAATTACTGGAGAGTGTCTTAAAATCAGCTCAGGGGGGGGGGATTTAGGCTTTGGTAATTCTAAATTCGAGTGTTAAAATGGAAAGCAATATATGAAGATTGCATACTACCTACCAAATGAGCGTGTAGATAATGAATATTTTGCAACCTTAGCTAATAGCGATGAGTGGAGCTGCGAACAAATTTATAAAAAATCTGGTATCTTAAGCCGCCAAAAATCTGCTGATGATGAGCTAACTAGCGACCTAGCTGCTAAAGCTGCGTTAAATCTAGCCAAAAAATATGATATAGAACTTACTAGCGTTGATACCTTGCTGCTTTGTACTCAATCGCCCCAGTTTCTACAACCAGCAACTGTCTATCTGCTTCATCATAAGCTAAATTTACCTAAAACAACAAACGCTATGGAGATAAATATAGCGTGTAGTGGCTACATTCATGGTCTATTAGTGGCTAAATCATTAATACTATCTAATAGCGCTAAAAAAGTACTACTATGTACAGCTGATATGTGTTTTAAAATGTTTGAGCATAGCGATATGGCTCAAAGGATACTCTTTGGTGATGGAGCTAGTGCTACGATAATTGATGAGAGTAACGCTCATAAAATTGCTCAGGTGATTAGCGGTACAGATGGGAGTGGATTTTTTAGTATGTATAAACACCATGGAGGTTATGCTAGTCCATTTAATGGGCAAGATCCAAAAGATATAGCCCTAACTATGAATGGCCCTGAGGTTTTTTTATTCACTATTAGAGAGGTACCAAATTTAGTTAGGCAAACTCTAAAAGCAAATAATTTAAACAGTGATGATATTGACTTTTTTGTCTTTCATCAAGCAAATTTATTAATTTTAGAAGCCATTACTAAATCGCTTAAACTTGAGCGCTCAAAGGTAATTTTTGATATAGAAAATATAGGTAACACATCATCATCAAGTGTGCCAATTGCCCTAAAAAGAGCCATAGAAAATGGCACTATAAAACCAGGTTTTAAGGTATTAATAGCTGGTTTTGGCATTGGGCTTGCATGGAGTGCTACAGTAATAGAGATCTAAAAGGATAAAAATGGATACAAAAATAGCAAAATTTAAAGATGTAATAGAATGTGATGAGACTCTAACACCGCAAACCCCGCTAGACTCCATAGCCGAGTGGGACTCAATGGGCAAGATTAGTACAATTGTAATGTTGGCTGATGATTATGGTTATACACTTACATACGATGAGTTAAAAGAGCTTAAAATCGTTGGTGATATATTGGATTTGATGAATGAGTGAATTTAATAGATATGGTGTCAAAATCGAAAAATTAGAGCTAAAAGATATAGAGATTTTGCGTAATTGGAGAAATGACCCCAAAATAGCCAAAGTTATGCTAAGCCAAAATGGCACACACATAACCAAAGAAGAGCAATTAAAATGGTTTAACTCTATCCAAAATCAGCCAAATTCGCTATATTACATGGCTTTTGTGGGTGGCGTAGTTATTGGGTATTTTTGTTTTCAGCAAATTGATTGGCAAGCCCGCACTGCTATACCAGGCGAAATCATCTCCATACCACAGTACCTAGACGAAGCTAGAATCACGCTTGGGGCATACTGTGCTATTTATGATATGGGCTTTGAAAATTTAGGTCTTAAAAAGCTAAAAGCATATTGCAAACTAGAAAACAAACGAGCCATCCGTATGGCAAGATTGCTAAATTTCCAAACCACTCACACAGATAATCAATGCATATATTTTGAGCTTGACAAAGATGATTACTACCAAATGCGAGATAGCCTGATAGCTAAACTTGGCTTATCATGATTGGGAATGGCGTGGGATTAATATTATAATTTTTACGCTTTTAAATACCATTTAATCACAATTAAAAGCAAATTTAGAAGTAGCTAAATGCTATATATTTTGATTAAAAATCTTATGATATTTATCCATATATCCAAAAATCTAAAAAGACGAAGTTTTGTATAAAGCCATAGGGGGGATTGCATCCCCACTTTCGTGGGGCAAGGCTAATGAGCCTTGACAACAATTATACAAAGTAGTATAATTATCGTAAATACAAAATGCAACATAACTGTTCTCCTTTCTATGGAGACAGAATTTGCCATAGGGGAGCCAACCCTATGGCATATCCCCATAACAAAATTATAGCATTACAATCTTCTAATTTATCTTAAATTTAGCGTTGTCTGTGCTTATCTCTTTTCCTATTAGAGCTATCAGATATAATCAAAGTTTCGATTTGATTTAAAATATCTTGTGCGTATCCATCTGTGATATTAATCTTATACTTGCTTATTAGCTTATGATTTAATATCTCATCTTTTAGTAGCAAATTTAACTCATCTTCTCCAGAGTAAATAATCTTTTCTCTTATACTAAAAAGAGTATTTTCTTTAAAATAATGCGGATATTCTTTTAATAAATATCCTAAATCAAAAAAATCTCTAATCTTATCTCTACCGCTAAACGCAGTTGCTTTCATCTCTATAAGATCTTCTATACAATATACATTTACATTATCAAATTTATTATATTTTAATCTATTTGAATTTAATAGTGATTTATTTCTACTGCTAATTTCAATTTTTAAAGGATATTTGCCTAGATGCGAAACAGAGCCATAATCAATCATAAATCTAAAAACCATATCAGTATCTTTTTTGATGCTAATGTTCCACTTATTAAAGTCTTTACATTGTTTTAGCCTATTAATACAATTCATATTGCTAGTCAAACAATCAAAATCCAAATCCTCAGAATATCTATTTAAGCCATAATACAAGCTTAAAGCAGTTCCGCTTTTTAGAATAAATTCACCTCCAAAATATGGAAGTATATTTTTAATGAAATCTATTCTTTCTTGTTGATACTCTTCTAGCATTATTGTTCTTTGTCAGCAAAATAAAGCTTTGTAAGCTCATATTTCATAAAATAATCGACTTCTTTATCAAAATTTATAGATTTTAAATAACCAAAAAGCTCTTTTTCATCTTCGTCATCCAAGTAGTCTCTAACGCAGTTTTTCAAGCCAGTGAATTCTTTCATATAGACCAAATCAGCAATAGCTCTTGCGAAACTAGCTACATATTCATCTCTATTAAGCATAGGTATGAAGTGTTTTTTTATACCTTTATTTCCTAGAATTTCATTATATTTATATTTTTTTATATCATCTTTATTGCTTAAAAAGCAAAGTGGATGCCAATCTGCCACCAAGCCTTTTTCATTTGGAATATTCAAAGCTTCCCAACCAGATATATACTCTTTCATTTTAATTTCTTACTAAAATATATCTTCCGCAAATAAGCTTTCGCTTCGCCATTAGGGCGTAAGTTTTTAGTGTTGTGATTTTCGTTTTTTGCTTTGTTTATATGCTTTATAGCTAACAAACGCAAATAATACGATAGTTATGGCTAAAATAAGATTTTGACCAGCCATTGCTACTCCTTTTTTTCTAATTTTATACAAATCCACATAATCCCAACACTTAATGTTGTGATTAAAAAAGATTGTATCGTAAAAACGCCATTTAGTAAGGCGAAACTTCCATTAACAAATAAGCCTAAGCCTATGTTTTTAATTAGCTCATTCATTTTTGTATTTTAGCATAAATCCATCGCACACATTATATATGGCTAACTTTTCTCCATTCAAGCCATCATAAAATTTGGTATGCTTTACTTTGCAATTTGTAAAATCAATCATTCTAAAATATACCTTTTCCAAGTTTAATTAAACTAATACAAATAGAAGTTATCCAAAGAGACAAAACAAAAAACCCCAAAAATTTTGCGTATCCATAAATATAATCAACAAGGTCGTCTCCAAGCCATTTCTTTACTTTACTAGTAATGCCAATCTTATGAAATATCCAAAGCGGAAGAAGAAAAAATAGTGGAACGATAAGTGTAGGTATTATCAATATATAACCTATAATGTTTTTATGGACAACTCCATATTCGACAAGAATTGTTAATAGTATAAAAATCGCAAATGGAGCAATCATCCAAAATATTTTAGGTTTAAAGCCACTTTTCCAAAATTCTTTTCTAGTCTCTCTTTCAAATTCGCTACGCTGATGCCCAAGTTTAAATATCTCCGCAAGTTCTCTCTGTCTATCGTGCATATTTCCCATTCCAATACTCCTTTAATTTATTAACATAATTATAACTAAAATGATAGCAAAACAGACTAAAAATCAGAATAAAATTATTAAATTAATGATTTTATTAATCTAATAATCATTGATTAATGAACATTTTTTAAATTTGATAAAACCTTAAAAACAAATAACCAAGAAAATATATTAACAACCCCTATAAACGCACAAAACACCCCCCCCCTAAAATCAAAAAAGAGAGAAAAACAATATAATCTATCACGAAAAAATCAAAAGCTCTTAAAACTAAATTTTGTGATAAATAAAGATATTGATATATATAAATTGAATTTTTAGAAGAAAAAAAGCTTAAACAAAATTCTTATGAAAAATAAGAGTTGTAATACATTAAAGATAATATATTTTTATATATGAATTAAAAAACAAAAGATTAAAGTCATATTTATGAATTTCAATACTTTGCTAAATCTGTTATCTAAAGACAAGATATAAATTATAAATATAGCCATAAATAGCGACAAGAGTATAAAATACAACTATATAATATGTAATTTCTACAATCTTATTTTTCATTTTAAGAAATTTACCATAATTATAATCAGTATTTTTTATAGTTTCAGAACTCTCATATTCCAAAACAAAAAATGTATTATATATATAATAAATAGCAAGAGGAGAGACCAAAATACCCAAAATACTAAAAATAAGAAAAAATAAGAAAAAAGCTGCCATATCCCAATCCTCCTTTAATTTATTAGAATAATTATAACCAAAAAATCCTTAGCTTGGAAATTAAAATTCCCAAGCTTTGAGATTAGAATTATAAAATTCTAGATTTTAAGGGCTTACATCATACCGCCCATTCCACCCATACCGCCCATATCAGGCATTGCTGGCATAGCTGGTTTATCCTCTTTGATTTCGCTTACTGTAGCTTCTGTCGTAAGTAGCAAGCTAGCTACGCTAACAGCATTTTGAAGTGCTATGCGCTCTACTTTAACAGGGTCTATAATACCAGCTTCAAACATATCTACATACTCTCCGCTAGCAGCGTTAAATCCGTAATTTGCCTTATCAGCACTGCTTACTGCGTGAGCTACCACACCAGCATCAAATCCAGCATTTTCAGCTATTTGGCGAAGTGGAGCAAATAAAGCACGCTTGACGATATCAGCACCGATTAACTCATCGCCTTTTAAATTCAAATCTACTTTATTTCCAGCCTTAATCAAAGCAGCACCGCCGCCTATCACGATGCCCTCCTCTACTGCTGCTTTAGTAGCGTTTAGAGCATCATCTACTCTATCTTTTTTCTCTTTCATTTCAGTTTCAGTAGCGGCTCCGACTTTGATAACTGCTACACCACCACTTAATTTAGCCAATCTTTCTTGAAGTTTTTCTTTGTCATAGTCGCTTGTAGTTTCAGCTATTTGAGCTTTGATTTGGCTGATTCTAGCATCTATCGCCTCTTTTGAGCCAGCGCCATTTACGATTGTAGTGTTATCTTTGTCGATTACTACTCTATCAGCTTGACCTAGATCATTTATACTAGCACTCTCCAAAGTTCTACCTAGCTCTTCGCTAATTACTTCGCCACCGGTTAAAATAGCGATATCTTCTAGCATAGCTTTTCTTCTATCACCAAAGCCAGGGGCTTTAACTGCTGAGATATTTAGCACGCCACGAAGTTTATTGACAACTAAAGTTGCTAAAGCTTCGCCCTCTATATCTTCGGCGATAATTAGTAGAGGTTTGCCTGTTTTTTGGATTTGTTCTAAAACTGGTAAAAGATCTTTTAAATTTGATATTTTTTTATCAAATAATAGTATAAATGGGCTGCTTAGCTCAACTTGCATTTTCTCTGCATTTGTGATGAAATATGGGCTTAGATAGCCTCTATCAAACTGCATACCCTCAACTACATTTAACTCATCATTGATTGATTTAGCCTCTTCAACTGTGATAACTCCATCTTTACCTACTTTTTCCATAGCTTCAGCTATTAGATCACCAACGCTTGTGTCGCTATTAGCTGAGATTGTAGCTACTTGGGCGATCTCTTTTTTGCCTTCTACTTTTTTAGATGCGTTTTTAAGCTCGTTTATCACCGCAGTAGCGAATTTATCCATACCTCTTTTTACTTCGATTGGATTTGCTCCAGCTGTGATATTTCTTAAACCTTCTTTAAATATAGCGTGAGCCAAAACAGTAGCTGTAGTAGTGCCATCGCCGGCTTCATCATTGGTTTTGCTAGCTACTTCTCTTACTAGGCCTGCGCCCATATTTTCTATAGTATCAGCTAGTTCAATCTCTTTAGCCACGCTAACGCCATCTTTTGTTATTGTTGGCGCACCAAAACTTTTTTGTAAAAGCACATTGCGACCTCTTGGACCCATTGTCACTTTAACCGCATCGCTTAATTTTTTAACACCATTATATAATCTATTTCTAGCATCATCTGCAAATATAATCTCTTTTGCCATTTTCTATCCTTTTTATTATTTTATGATACCTAAGATATCATCTGTATTTAATACTAAATATTTTTTGTTATCAAGCGTAATTTCGCTACCGCTATATTTCGCAAATACAACTCTATCGCCTTCGCTAATGCCTTCTACTTCTTTGCTGACAGCGATAACTTTGCCTTCGCTTGGTTTTTCTTTGGACGCATTATCTGGGATGATAATACCTGAAGCTGTAGTTTTAAGCTCCTCCTCTCTTTCTATAAGCACACGCTTACCTAATGGTAAAAAATTCATTTTGATCCTTTCATGTAATCTGATTTAAAAATTAGCACTCTATATATTTGAGTGATGAAAATATATCATAATTTTATATATATGTCAATAAATTTTGAGCAAATTTAAATAGAATTTATCAAAAACATTTAGTCTAAGCCACTAAAGTTTAAATTAATTTCGCATAAAAATAGATTTGTGATTTTGATTTTATTAAATTAAATTTTAGTATAATAAACAAAAAATTTATAAGGAATTTAAATGAGAGTTGTATATTGGATTTTAGGTATTTTGGTGGTGGTTTTAGCTACTATTTATACCCTGCTTTTTAGCAGTGTTGGAAATAGCATTATAAAGCCATATATAGAAAAAATCGCTTCTGAAAAAAGTGGAATGGATATTAGACTTGACGAATTTAAGCTTGGTATTAGCAATCTTGATATAACTGCTAGTGTCAATAACGCCTTAAAAGCTAGAGTTTATGGGAATTATAGCCTATTTAGTCAAGCACTTGACCTTAATTATACCACAGCTACAAGCGATTTGAGCAACCTTGGAATAGCTATAAAAGATGATATCAACCTAAAAGGTAAGGTCATTGGTAAACTTAGCAACTTCATCGCCGATGGTAGCGGCAAGATTGTTGGGTCAAATTTACGTTTCGCAGCTAGAATCAAGGACTTTGCTCCACTTGAGATAAAGCTAGATGCTAAATCATTAAATTTAGCTCAAATCACAGCTATTGCTCTAGGCAAACCATACATAACAGGCAATATGAATATCCAAGCTGATATCACTAGCAAGGACACACTATATAGTGGAACAGCTAGCCTAAATATACCAAAAGCTATAACAAATAATGAGTTAATTGCAACTGATTATGGAATTAATTTACCAAATAATTTTACTATAAAGGCTGATTCAAATCTAAATCTAGAAGGTCGCACAGCTAAAGCTAAAAGTATAATTACCACACCAATTGCCGTTGCAGCAGCTCTAAATTCTATATACAATATAGATGAAAATGTATTAAATAGTGATCTGAATTTAAATATCCCAAACTTAGCCAAGCTAGAACCAATAATTGGCCAAAAACTAAGCGGAGAAATTACAGCCAAAGCCAATACAAAAATATCTAATGGAAATTTAGAGTTTTTAGATGCTGATATAAGCGGATTAGGTGGGGTTATAACTGCTAAAATGGTAGATAATAAAATAAACGCTGATATCAAAAAAATAAAACTAAACGAGCTTTTAAAGCTAGTTTCAATGCCGGCAATTTTAAATGGCAATATTAATGGGGCTGCTTTAATTACCGCACTAAATGATCCAAATAAAAGAGCTGGAAATGTAAGTATAAATATAAATGGTGGAATAATTAATGCTAATGAATTAAATAAAATGATAGGTGCAAGCCTACCTAAAAATGTAAGCTTTAATTCAGATATTCAAGCCGCACTAAAAGGTGATAATGCAGAACTTAAAGCAAATTTAATATCTGAGATTTTAAACCTAAACAATCTAGATGCTAGCTACAATCTAGCCCAAAATACTGCCAAAGCAAATGCCCAAGCACTAGTACCAGATTTAGCTAAGTTTGGCAATATCTCAGGCGCAAAACTATCTGGCCAAATCGCTCTAAATGCCGATATAGATACCAATTTAAATAATCAAAAATCACCACTAAAAAGCGCCAATATAGATATTAAAGCAATGGATGGCATAATCACAGCAAATCTTGATAATGGAAAACTAAAGGCTAAAATTCAAAATATCCTAGTTCAAAATATATTCTTGATGATTGGACAAAAACCACTTTTAAATGGTGAACTAAATGGTGAACTAAATTTAGATAGCATTGATATAGCAAATCTAAATGGAAAAGGCGATATAAAACTTGAAAATGGTGTATTAAATGCAGCTAATTTAAAAGAACTAACTAATAAAGAATTTCCACAAAATATAACACTAAACGCACATATCAAACCAACATTTACCAACTCAACCGTGCATTTTGCCTCCATAATTAATTCAAATTTAGCTACAATAAATAAATTTGATGGAAGCTATGATATTAATAAAAATAGCCTAGAAGCACTATATAGCGCAGATATACCAAGCCTTGCAAAACTTGAGTTTTTAACTGGAATGAAGTTAAATGGCGCACTAAATCCAAGCGGAAAAATATCAATCAATGAGAGTGTAAACGCCACATTAAATAGCGATTTTATAGGCTCAAAACTAAAAATTGATATCAAAGATAATAAAGCAAATTTAAATCTATCAACATTTGAGATTGCAAAATTGCTTGAATTTTTAGATTTTATGCCATTTTACGAGGGTCAAGCTACGCTAAATGCTAACTATAATCTAGATAGCGCCAAAGGAGATTTTAATGCCGATATAGCCAAAGGTCAATTAGCAAGAAGTGGGTTAACTACGCTAATAAGCACAGCAATTCAAAAAGATATCACAAAAGAAGTATTTAAAGATGGCTATTTAAAAGGAACAATTGATCTAAATTTAATAAATTTTATAACTCAGCTTAACTCGCAAAAGGCAAATATCAGTATAGCTAATGGTAGTTTAGATACTGCTACAAAAGCTATCAATATTCCAATAACAGCCAATATAGAAAAAACAGATATCGATATAAAGATAACTGGCACAAGCGATGAACCAAAATATTCTATCAGCTCAAACTATATCAAAGAGAAAATAAATGAAGAAATTAGCAAAGGGATAGATAAACTTTTTGACAACGATAAGGAAAAAAGTCAAGGCGCTAAAGAGCTGATAAATGGCTTGCAAAATCTATTTAATTAAAATCATTAATTTGAGACTTAAATACAAGTCTCAAATTAATACTAAATTTTAAATCAAATCCTTTCTAGCTTGCCCAATAGCATTAAGCAAATAATCCACATCATCTAAACTATGAGACCAATGCAAACTCACACGCAACCAGCCTGGCTTAAAGCTTAAAGGTTCATCATCTTTTAATCCCAATAAATCATGACCATATGGCCCAGCACATGAACATCCAGCACGACTTTGAATTCCAAATTTTTTACTTAAAACCTGAGCTAAATCAAAAGGTGAAATACCTTTAATATTAAAAGCAAAAATAGCTAGCCTTTCTAAATTTTTAGGCACATAATCTATCACACCTTTTATATTAGAAAGCCCTAGCTCAAATTTATCCATAAGCAAAGTCTTTTGCTCATTTATAAACTCTAAACCAACCCTATTTCTAAGCTCAAATGCTAAATATGCTCTAACTAACTGAGTGATCGCTGGGGTTCCAGCATCTTCAATTTTCTCTATATCTTCTAGATAATGAATACTTTTTTTACTGACATAGCCCACTGTTCCACCAGCTGAAAATGTCGGTAAATTTGAGCTAAATAGCGACTTTCTAATTGCTAAAATACCACAACTCCCAACACCACCAAGCAGCTTATGTGGCGAGATAAATATCGCATCGCAAAGCGAGCTATCTACATTTTCATAAGCAATAAGACTTGAGGCATCTACAGCAATTATAGCGCCATATCGCTTAGCAGCTGCATTTAGCATAACCAAATTTGTCTTTATACCAGTTACATTTGAAGCAGCACTTATGCTAATTATGATTTTTCTATTAGCATTGATTTTTAAAATTTTATCAAGCTCACCCCAGTGAAGCCCGCCATCTCTAGCCAATGGAATACGAACTACCTCACACATCCCAGTTCTATAACTAATCTCATTACTATGATGTTCATAAGGTCCTACAATTACAAGTGGCAAAGATTTTTTAATAGTATCAAAATCAATATTTAAAGCCATTTTAGTTGCTGGTGGGATATAAATTCCCATTATCTCTTGAAATTTTTTAATCGCAGCACTACTACCTTGCCCGCATGGTAAAAGCAAAAAATCACTTTGTAATTTTAGTAATCTTTTTATTCCAGTACGTGCATTTTCATAGTAGTTTGTAGTAATATTAGAACATTCGCTGCACTCGCTATGTGTATTAGCATAGGTTTGAAGCATTCGCCTAATTTCATCTTCAATTGGTATATACCCAAGCCCACTAGCTGTCCAGTCAAAATAATAAATCCCATCTTTTAATATGATATTTTGGCGAATTTTATCGATATTCAATGGCTTTTTCCTAGATTTTTTATCTTATTATACTAAATTTTTACCAAATATAAATTTATACTACATTTTTAGCTTTAAAATCTGCTAGTCGTTTTTTAGCTCGTTGAGTTATTAACTCGTCCATATCATAGTATTCAAATGTAGCTCCATGCTGCATTGTTCCATCTAAAATATCACCAGCTTGACGGTTTTTTAAATCAATTTTAGCTACAACAAATCCATCAAGCGTCTGAGCAAATTCATTTAATCTACTTGGAATACTTGCGAGCTTAGTATATAAATAACACCAACCTCGCCCACCATTTCTACCAACCCTACCACGCAGCTGATGAAGTGAAGCAAGTCCTAGCTTTTCAGGACCTACAATTACGATAGTTGAAAGCCGTGGAAGAGAGATCCCAACCTCAACAATAGTCGTAGCTAATAAAATATTTCCATCATTTGCAAACTGTTCTAAGATATCATCTTTTTGCTTATCTTTACCATGTGTTACATAGACTTTTTGAAATTTATTTAACCAAAATGGCGCAGCTACACTTAGACTTTGATAATTGCTTACCTCGCTCTCTTCTACTAGCGGATAAACAATGATCGTCTGTTTATTTTGTGAAATTTGCTCTTTGATATGTTCTAAAAGTGCGCCAAATCCACTATTTTGAATAATATGTGTGCTAATTTGCTTAGCAAATGGAATCTCTTTTAAAAAGCTAAAGCTTACTAATTCAGACTCAATGAGTGAAAGCGTTCTAGGAATTGGTGTGGCGCTAAACTGTAAAAAATGCGCCCTTAAGCTCTCATCGCGCGTTAATTCATCTATTTTTTGTCTTTGAATAGAACCAAATCTATGCTGCTCATCAATCATTATAAGAGTACTTTTTGGAAGCTCTTGATATAGTAAAGCATGAGTACCAATGATCAAATCTGCGTCATTTAAATTTACATTTTTTGCCCCTTTTTGTAGATATTTTACTCTCACAAAATCAGGCAAAAGCCTCATAGCCTCGCTATAAAGCTGTGTAGCTAAAATAGTTGTAGGTGCCATCAAAATCGAGCGGTTTGGATAATTAAGTAGTGCTGCGCCCAAGATTACCAAAGTCTTACCGCTTCCTACATCACCCATTACTACACGCTTTGCTGCTATACTTTTAGCTAAATCTTCCTTAATATCTTCTAATGCTTTTATCTGATCGCTTGTAGGAATAAAAGGCAATGAGCTAAGCCAATGCGTGATATCATAGGGCTTAATAGCAGTGGCCTTAAAAAGTACCTTTTTAGCACTAAGCTTTTTTAGATAATTATAAATTTCAATAAATTTAAGTGTATCTAGCTGTTTATTATTTAAATTCATAACCGAATTTAAAGCCTCATCGCTAAGTTCATGTAAGGCTAAAATTTGCCTAGCCTCATCATCATTTAATCCTTGAGATTTTAAGGATTCTAAATTTATATATTTTTTGATTAAATTTTGAATTTGGTTGTCTTTTAATGCTCTTTTATAATGTGGAATAATCTGGCCAACTTTTGTAATAATTTTAGGATTACTAAACTGCCAAAGCCCATTATATAATACGGATTTACCATGGATATAGAGTCTTTTGCCACGCTTAAAAGAGGCGTAATGCCATGGCCTAGCATTAAATATCACAATAGAAACATCACACTCCCATGAGATACAATAGGCCAAAATACTAAGCATCGTAGGACGAGTTATAGATGATTTAATCTCAATTTCTACACTATTTTCACCGATACTTGGCTCATTTTTAACACGCAAATCATCAAAGCTTTTAGGCAAAATCAAAGCTAGATCAAGTAAACTTGCGATACCTAGCTCTTTTAACTCCTTGTACTCCACTATTTTGGCTCGCTATATAGACAACTATACAAGCACGCAATACTAAGCCAATTAAGCTCTTCAAGGCTAGCTATAAACTCATTTAGCTCCTTTTGCTTTAGTGATTTAATACGCTCTAAATTTAGATCAAATTCGCCCAAATCATAGCCTTGATAATACTCTTTTTGAGCTATTGCAAGACGCTTAAACATCGTCTCTTTTCTAAGTGGCTCACTACCAAGCAAGAAATTTCTAGCTGCATTTAACTCTTTTTGAGTTACACCCTTTTTGACAAATTTGGCAATCTGACTTTTTATTAGATGTATAGCTTTATCTTTATTCTCATTTTTAGTCTGCAAATATCCACTCATTGAATTATAGCTAAGATTTAAATTAGCCGAACAATATACGCTATATGCTAGTCCTCGCTTTACACGAATCTCCTCCATAAGCCTAGATCCAAATCCACTACTACCTAGAATAAACATTGCTACACTCAGCTTATATCTATCTTCTAAAGCAAATTTAAGCGGTGAGCCAAAATATATATAAGCCTGCTGGCTTGGTCTAGAAATTATCTCTTCTCTTTGTTCAATGCTAACTTCTACAGGACTTAACTCTCTAACCTCTCCAACTTTTAATACATCAGCTAATCTATCAAATTTAACTCTCTCAAGCGCTATATCACCGCCTAAAACTATAAACATATTTTCTAAATTTAAACTATTTTCTATAAACTCTTTAATATCGCCAAGCTCAATTTGAGCGATACTTTCAGGTGTGCCGATACTAGGCGCAGCTAAGCGTGAGTTTGGATATAAAATTGCTTTTAATGCATTGCTTGCTTGATAATCAAAATCACTGTTATTTGAAGCAATTATGCCAAGTGTCTGGGTTTTTAGTTTTTTTAGGATATTTTTATCATAATTTGGCTGAGCTAGTAATTCTAACAGCATATCAAAACCATATTCAAAATGTTCACTTAAACACTCTAAGCTAATTTCAAAAGTCTCATATCCAGCGCTAGCACTAAGTAAAATCGCACGCATATCAAGCGCCCTATTAAACTCATTACTACCTAGTCGTTTACTACCTTCACTTAGCAATTCAGCAGCCATTGTAGCTATGCCATGTTTTTTTTCATTGCAACTTCCAGCCGCCTTAAAGACAAGCTTAATTCCAACAAGTGGCAATTCGCTACTATGTTCATAGATTAGAGCAATATCACTATTAGCAATTTTTAAATTTAATCTTTCCACTATTTTACCTCGTTTAGATAGTATTTTATTTGCTCTTTTCTTAAAATTCTTATATAATTTGTACTACCAATTTTGCCAGCTGGATAGCCTGCTGTAAGCGTATAGGTGGCTTCATCGCTTATTAAATTTGCATCTTTTAATCCTTTTATGGTATTGGCTAAAAGCAGATTTAACTGATTTTGTGGCACAACTAAACTTGGAGTTACACCCCAAACAATAGTCAAACTTCTAGCCACGCTCTCATCATGAGTTACAGCAATTATTGGCATAGTTGGACGATTACGAGCCATCTTAATAGCGCTTGAACCACTACTAGTAATTGAAATAATAGCATTTGCGCCTATTCTTTGAGCCAAATGCGAACTAGCACTTGCTACCATATCAGTTTCATCAGCAAATTTAAACTCATCAAATTTGCCATATGGATATATAAGCTCACTTTGGACTATTGTTGCACTCATAGCTTTTACTACTGCGGCTGGATTTATTCCTACAGCGCTCTCCTCGCTTAGCATAACAGCATCAGTCCCATCTAATACAGCGTTTGCTACATCGCTTATTTCAGCTCTTGTTGCACTTTGACTCTTTGCCATTGAGAGCATCATTTGTGTAGCAGTAATTACTGGGCGGTTTGCGGCATTAGCCTTTTTAATAATTAGCTTTTGAATGGTTGGAACTTTATAGTATGGCACCTCAATACCAAGATCTCCACGAGCAACCATAATTCCATCACTAGCTTCTATTATGCTATCAATATTTTCTACTGCATCGAATTTCTCTATTTTAGCAAATACCTTAGCACTTGAGCCAAACTCTTTTAATATAGCTTTAGCATTTATAATATCATTTGCATTTTGCACAAAACTTATAGCAACAAAATCTACTCCATTTTGTGCTCCAAATAACATATCAGCTCTATCTTTTTGAGTAATAACATCGATATTTAGTTTAGTATTTGGGAAATTTACCCCTTTATTTGAGCTTAGTATGCCATCATTTTCTATTACAGTTTCAATCATATCTGGCAGACATTTTACTACCTTAGCCTTTATCATTCCATCATATAAATATATATATTCACCCTCTTTTAACAAGGATAAAATTTGAGGCTGATTTATGCTAAGTTCATAAATTTCTCCATTTTTGCGGCCAATTATACTCTCTTTTAATACATTTAATCTATCACCTGCTTTTAACTCAAATGGTTCATTTAATGTACCAATTCTAATTTTTGGTCCGCAGATATCTTGAAGTATTCCAACCCTGATTCCTAAGGCATTTGAAGCCTCTTTTATCTTAGTAATTGTAGATTGATGATATTCATGTGTTCCATGTGAGAAGTTTAGTCTAAATACATTTACTCCCTCTATAATTAAAGATTTAATAACCTCAATAGAATCACTAGATGGGCCAATTGTTGCTACGATTTTTGTTTTTTTCATATTTACTCCTAAGTTTTGGTAATTATACCAAATTTAAGGATAAATGATGAGAATTTTGGCAGAATTTAGGCGGATTTCTCCGCCTGATATTAGTCAAATAGCTCTTCGTTTAGCTTAGCTTCGTTGAAGTTCCTACCTAGATATTCACAAACTTCACGAACATCCCTTAATGCATTGCCAAGACAGCTAGTAGCCCCTGGACTTGGTGTCATATTAAAAATTATACCAGTTTTTGGATTAATACTTGCCTCACCTAGCATTAGCTTTTTCTCAGTTTTATTTAAAACTTGTGGGCGAACGCCGCCAAAACCTTTAGCATAATAGATATCATTTGTAGTTAGGCTTGGGACGATTTTTCTAGCATCTTTTACAAATAGTTTTTTATTAAGATATGGTACTTCAAATAAGAAATTACGTAAGACATAGTTACGAATTTCACTATCTTTAAATAGATCAAACAAGATACCGGCAATAGCTGTGTCAAAATTTAAAGTCTTACAAAAGTCAAGGAAGCTACCCCAATTCTCATGATATCTCTCAAGTTTAGGCAATGCAAGTGCTGTTGGTCCAAATCTTGTACAACCATCAGCTAAGATATCAGGGTCACCATGAAGTGCAGCAAATGGAAGTTTTGGATTTTGTACCATATAAACTTTACCATTTAGAAGTTTTTGCTTAGTTAAATAAAAGCTACCAGCTACTGGCAAGCAACCAAAGTCTAGACCGTAGCCCATTTTATGTGCTAAATATAATGAATGAGCACCTGCATTTACTACAACAAAATCAGCACTAATTGATAAGCCATTTGCGGTTTGGATATAGTATTTATCACCATTGCGGTAAATTTCATCTACTCTTGAATTTAAATATACATCGCATTCGCTTTTATCTTTTTTAGCATTTTCTATAAATGTAGTTGTAAATGCACCATAATCAACTGTAGTATATTCTCCACTTTTTACACCCATACCAACTACATTTTCAGCTCTATGAGTACCATCACTATTTAAAATAATTTTTGGCTCAATTTTAGCTAATTCAGCCTTATCATAAAACTCTAAATATGGATAAAGCTCTTTAAATTCCTCATATCTATTTTTAATATAATCTACCTCGACATCGCCTACGCCAATTGCCATTTTTTGACCATCAAACATATATTTACCTTGATAGCCGTGCTGCAAACCGTATTTTACTACCATTCTAGCAGTTTTGCTTACCTTTTGAGCTTTTTCAAATGTATAGTTTGTCTCTATATCACCACAATGTACAGTCTGAGAATTAGCTGTTCCTTTTGAATTTAACGTAGCAAGACCGCCGTACTTTTCTACCAATGCAATATTTTTAACATCTGTATATCTTGCTAATTCATATAGTAGCGCACCACCACTGATACCACCACCGACTATCACCACCTCGTAGTGTTTTTCTTTCATCCTTAACTCCTAAGACAATTTTTGAATTCTGTAGTATATATTAATAAAACTTAAAGATAACAAAATAAAAATAGTAAATTACAATATTTATAAATTTATCAGTTTATATGTTACAAATTTACTCTAATAAATATTAAATTTTTCTTTTATTGTCTCTTGATCAAATCCGCTAGCAATACAAAGCATTAAAAGCACCCTAGCCTTTTGTGCATTAAGCGAATCACTAAGGATAAAATTTAACTTATTAAAATCTAACTCATCTCCACTAATTATGCCACTATTTGTACGGCTTGAGATTACTACTATCGCTCCTTTAGAATTTGCAAATTTCAGCGCATGGAGCATATTTGGACTTAGGTTGCCATTGCCAAGAGCTGCGCAGATTATACCCTTTGCACCTAAATTTAAAGCGCTATAGACAGCCTCACCGCTAGCCCCTGCGTAATCATAGACTATCTCTACGCATGGCAAATTTTGTAAGCTTGATAGATCTTCACAAAATTTAGCACTAAACTCGCTTTGCATCGTATGGCGTCTAAGACTTTTGGTATAAAATACCGCCTTGCCATAATGTACAATTCCGCATTTACCACAATTTGGTGAAGCAAAGGCATTTAATGCTGTTGTATTTGTCTTTATAATCTCACGAGCTAGGTGAATCTCATCATTTATCACCACCAGCACACCCATATTAGCACTATTTTTACAAGCTGCGACACTTATAGCATTATATAAATTTATCGCTCCATCGCTACTTAAGGAGTTTGCACTTCGCATAGCTGCAGTTATTACTACTGGTTTTTGGCTTTTTATGGTTAAAGTTAAAAAATACCCGCTCTCTTCAAGCGTATCAGTTCCATGAGTTATAACTAACGCATCTATTTTATCATTAGCCAATAACTCATTTGCCCTATGTGAGAGTTTAAGCCAAATTTTTTCATTCATATCTTGAGAACCGATATTACAAATCTGCTCTGCACTAATATCGGCTATACTTTTTAACTCATTAAATTCGCTTAAAATCTCATTAATACCAAATTTGGCACTCTCATATACTGAATTTATCGGCCCAGTACTAGCACCAGCGATTGTTCCACCAGTAGCTAAGATTGCTATCTTTTTCACTGCGTATCTATCTCATCGTAGCTTTGAGTATATGGTAAGGTTTTTGAAGTTTTTGCCCCAAGCTTTTTGAGCATTTCAAATTTACTTATTAAATTTCCACGCCCTTGATAAAGCGTAATTTTACCATCTTCAATAACCTTACTCATAGCAATTATTTGATTTTCTAATCTCTCATAATTTTTAATAAATACATCAAATTTATCATATATTTTTCCAGCTTCAGCAAAGATTTTCATTGCATTTTCATCACTTTTTAAATTGCGCCAACATATATAGACGGTTTTTAGCGCCATAAGAAGTGTAAGTGGAGTAGTTATAAATACACCTTTTTCATAGGCATATTCATATAAGCTACTATCAGCACCAAGTCCTACAAACAGCATATTATCATTAGGAATAAACATAAATACATACTCATAATTTTTACTATCTAAAAATGTGTAATTTTTAGAACTTAAATTATCAATATGATTTTTTATATCCTTTGCTAATGCTTTAGCATAAGCCTCCTTGGTGCTATCATCTGTAGCATTATGGTATTCATTATAATTAACCAATGAGCATTTAGCGTCTATTATCGCATGCTTACTTTCATCAAATTTCACTACCACATCTAGATATTTTTGATTTCCATTTTCATCTTTGCAAGCTACTTGCCTATCATAGTTTTGACCCAAAATTAACCCACTACTTTGCAATACACTATCAAGCTGAATTTCTCCCCAGTTACCAAGTAGTTTTTTATTACTCTTTAATGCATCGGCTAAATTTTGCGCTTGCGTCATCACCCCTTTTGTTTCACTTTTTAAATTTTCAAAATTTACTTTGAAGGCGCTATTTATCTCTATATTTGACTTTTGATATTTACTTATCTCATCTTTTAAAGGAGTGATTAAACTCTCTAAAATCTTAGCTGAACTCTCAGTCATCTCTTTGCTACTTAAATTTAGCAAATTCTCGCTCATCTGTTTAGTTTTTAGATCAAAATACTCCCTAGTTTTATTATCTAACTCATCTTGACGAGCCTTTAGTTGAGCATTTGTCTCATTTGCATTTTCTAATTTTGTTGTTAATTCTGCAATCTTTTGTATATTTTGTATATTTTTCTCTTGAAGCTCTTTATTTTCATCTTTTGCGCTATTTAACTCTTGCTCTTTTATATTTAAATTTGCATTTAAATCATTCAATCTTTGACCTAAAGCACTTAATTGACCGCTCTTTTTAAATAGCATAAATCCTAACCAAAAGCTTGCGCTAGCAATTACTGCAATCACTCCACTTAAAATCTCAATCATCGCATTCTCCATATAAGAAAAAACCTAAGCCTTTTCTTATTAAATTTAGATTTTTTTAAGGAATTCGCATTTTAGAACTACTGTCCCAACGCCATTTATTTTGCACTCTACCTCACCATCCTTGCTAGTTAGCTTGATATTTTTAATTGTTGTGCCACGTTTAATAGTACTGCTTGCGCCTTTGACTTTTAAATCTTTAATAACTGTAACGCTATCGCCTGCGTTTAACTCTGTACCATTTGAATCTTTTGCCATATTCTCTCCCTTAGTTGAATTAAGAACAAATTATAGCTAGTTAATGCTTAAATTTCGCAACCTAAAAATGATAAATTTGGATATAAAATTTATCTTAAATTTAATAAATTTAGTAAATTTATGATACAATCTAGCCATTTTTTTAAATAGGATAGAATCTATGGATATTAGAAAAGAGTATTTAGAGTTTTTTAAAAGCAAAGGACACGAAGTAGTTGCTTCTTCAGCCTTGGTTCCTGATGATGCAACCTTGCTTTTTACAAACGCTGGAATGGTTCCATTTAAGAGTATATTTACTGGGGATGTACCACGCCCTAATCCGCCAATTCGTACTAGTTGTCAAACATGCATTAGAGCTGGAGGCAAACACAACGATTTAGATAATGTAGGCTATACAGCCAGACATCATACATTTTTTGAAATGTTAGGAAATTTTAGCTTTGGTGAATATTTTAAAACTGAAGCAATTGCCTATGCTTGGGAGTTTGTAACTGAAATTTTAAAACTACCAAAAGATAGATTATATGTAACTGTACATGAAAACGATGATGAGGCTTATGAAATTTGGCAAAAACATATAGAGAAAGAGAGAATTTATAAATTTGGTGATAAGGATAACTTCTGGGCAATGGGAGATACGGGACCTTGTGGGCCATGTAGCGAAATATTTTATGATCAAGGCGCTGAACACTTTAATAGTGATGAAGATTATATGGGTGGCGATGGTGATAGATTTTTAGAAATTTGGAATCTTGTATTTATGCAGTTTGAAAGAAGTAGCGATGGAACTATGACGCCACTACCAAAACCTAGCATCGATACTGGAATGGGGCTTGAGAGAGTTACAGCTATTAAAGAGGGCAAATTTAGCAACTATGATAGTTCACTATTTATGCCACTTATCAACGAAGTAGCCAAAATTGCAAATGTAGCTTATGAATATGAAAGTGGTGCAAGCTTTAGAGTTATTAGCGATCATATCAGATCGGTTGTATTTTTGCTAGCTCAAGGCGTAAATTTTGATAAAGAAGGTCGTGGATATGTCTTAAGAAGAATTCTAAGACGAGCCCTAAGGCATGGATATCTTCTTGGCATAAAAGAGCCATTTATGTATAGACTTGTAGATAAAGTAGTAGAATTAATGGGTGGTCACTATGAATATCTAAACGAGAAAAAAGAGTATGTAAAAGAGCTAATCAAGCTTGAAGAAGAGAGATTTTTAGCTACTATTGCTGCTGGATTAGATATATTTAATGAAGAACTTGCTAAAACTAAAGATATTTTTAGTGGCGAAGTAGCGTTTAAGCTTTATGATACTTATGGTTTTCCGCTAGATCTAACTGCAGATATGTTAAGAGAAAAAGGCTTAAGTGTAGATGCTGCCAAATTTGATACTTTAATGAGTGAACAAAAAGCAAGAGCAAAAGCTAGCTGGAAAGGGAGTGGCGATGCGGCTAAGGAGAGTGGGGATTTTAAAGAACTACTTGAAAAATTTGGCAAAAATGAATTTATCGGATATGACAGCTTAAGCTCAACTAGCCGTGTTCTAGCTCTGCTTGATAACGAATTTAAAATCACCAATAAATTAAACACTGGCGAGAGCGGATATATAATGCTTGATAAAACTCCATTTTATGCTCAAAGCGGTGGACAATGTGGAGATAGTGGTAAAATAAATGATAACAAAGTTTTAGATACTAAAAAATATTTTGAACTAAATTTAAGCCAAATTCAAGTAAGTTCTACTATTAGCGTAGGTGATGAAGTAGAGTGCAAAGTAAGCCCAAATAGATTAGAAATCCGCCGTCACCACTCAGCCACACACCTACTTCACGCAGCACTTAGAAGTGTTTTAGGCTCACATATATCTCAAGCTGGAAGTAGCGTAGAGGCTGATAAATTAAGATTTGACTTTAGTCATCCAAAACCTGTAAGTAGTGATGAGTTAGCCCAAATTGAAAAATTTGTAAATGACCAAATCCAAGCAGGCGCTAAAGCAAAAGTAGAAATAATGGATATAAACTCAGCTAAAAATAGTGGAGCTATAGCACTCTTTGGTGAAAAATATAGCGATGAAGTGCGTGTTTTAACTTTGGGCTGTTCTAAGGAGCTATGTGGTGGCACTCATGTTGAAAATATCAATGAAATAGGTAGTTTTTTTATTACCAAAGAGAGCGGTGTAAGTGCTGGAGTTAGGCGTATTGAGGCGGTTTGTTCTCGTGCTGCACTAAACTACGCAAATGAGCTAAGAAACGAGCTTGAAGAGATTAAAGCTAGTTTAAAAGGCGCTAGTCCAATTGCTGCTATTGCTAAGTTAAAAGATGAGATAAAATCTCTTCAAAATGAGATAAAAAATGCCACTTCATCAGTAGAGCTAAGCTCTAAGCTTATAAATGGCATTAATGTAGTTGTTGATGAATTTAATGGTGATATCAAGGCAAAAATTGATGAAATAAAAAATAAATTTGATAGTGTTGTAATATTTTTAGCTAGTGCCAAAGATGGCAAGGTAATGCTAGCAGCTGGATCTAAAAATTGCAATATAAAAGCTGGAGAATTAGTAAAAGCAATTGCCCCAATTGTAGGTGGAGGTGGAGGTGGAAGAGATGACTTTGCCACTGCTGGAGGCAAAGATATAAACAAAATATCAAATGCCTTAGAAGAAGCTAACAAATTAATTAAGAGTAAACTTTGAACGCTTTAAATAGTTCATTTGCTAGACTTGACCAGATTGCGCCATTTATGCATATTAGTGTTGCAGCGCTTTTTATTGCTTTACAAATTACGGTAGTAGTTTGCGGTCATTACTGCTTTAAGGATATTGAGCAAAATCCACATCGCTATAAGCTAATTTTAAAGGAATTTAATAAATTTCTTTTTAGCGCCTTAGCGATAGTGGCATTTTTAGGCTTTGGCGGAATGTTTATGTCTTATGGAGAGCGATTTCCAATTGGCGATCCAATGGTCGAAGCAATTGTTAAAACTAAGCTAGCAATTTTAGCATTTATTGGGGCAAATTTAGCGTATATTTGGTATAAATTTCGTCAAGCCAAAGAGGCGTTTTTAAAAGATGATATGCTTATGAGTCATGAAAATTTAGTTTTGATAATATATTATTTTACCCCTTTAAATATCGTTTTATCATTTATTAATATCTATCTTGGTGTTACTTTTAGAGGATTTTTATGATAGTTTTAGCATCTAGCTCAGCCAGTAGAGCGATGATTTTGCGTGAATATGGTGTTGAGTTTATTCAAGTTAGCCTAGATTATAATGAAGAATTTGACACAAATTTACCACCAGCAAAATATGCTATGAGTATCGTAAATAACAAAGCCAAGCAATTTTTTGATAAATTTAAAAACCGGTATGAGCGTGTTCTATTTGCTGATAGTAGCGTAGCAGCTTGCGGAAAAATTCTTGGTAAGGCAACAGATGAAGCACACGCTAGATATATGCTAGAGTTGCAAAGCGGAAATTTGACTAGCGTCTATACTGCTATGAAGTTTATTAGCCCAAATATCTCTATTGATATGCTAAGTATTGCAAGCTATAAATTTGCTAAATTTAATTCATCTCATTTAGATGAATACATAGCTAGCGGATTATGGAAAGATAAAGCTGGAGCGATGATGATAGAAGGATTTAATAAAATATATATAGAACAAGAAAGCGGCAACAAACCCACAGCCATGGGGCTAGATATTATAAATTTAAAGGCATTTTTATGAAATATATTTTCAACCTAATTATAATTTTAGCATTAGCTAGCGTGGCTGGAATTATATATTTTTACTCTCAAATTAAGATTGATATATCTAAAATTGTAGATTACAATCCAAAATTAACTACTCATATTTATGATAAAAATGGTGATTTAGTAGCCTATATTTTTGATGAAGAAAATAGACAATACGCTAAATTTAGCGAAATTTCGCCACGCATTATAGAAGCACTCATTGCTATAGAAGATACAGCATTTTTTGAACATGGCGGGATAAATTATGAAGCGATTTTTAGAGCAGCAATTAAAGATATTCAAGCAATGTCTTTAGTTGAAGGAGCCTCAACCCTAACTCAACAACTAGTCAAAAATATGCTCTTAACACGTGAGAAAAAATTTACTCGTAAACTAAAAGAGCTAATAATCTCTTACGAAGTTGAGTACACTCTAACTAAAGAACAGATAATTGAGCGATATTTAAACCAGGTATATTTTGGTCACGGATATTATGGGATTAAGACTGCTGCGCTTGGATATTTTAAAAAAAATCTTGATGAACTAAGCTTAAAAGAGATATCTATGCTAGTGGGCCTACCAAAAGCACCTAGCAGCTATGATCCTACAAGACATTTAGATCTATCTCTCTCAAGAGCAAATAATGTACTGCTAAGAATGCACAATATCGGCTGGATAACCACCAAAGAATATCAAGACGCTATAAAAGAGACGCCAAAAATCTATGATCAAACCCTAACCCAAAACAAAGCTCCATATCTAGTAGATGAGACTATAAAGCAATTAGCCCCTCTATATCCTGATATACGATATGGTGGATATAAAATCACTTTAAATGCTGATTTGAAAGTACAAGAGATAGCACAAAATGCACTTAAATTTGGCTATAACGAAATCCTAAAACGCAATAAAGACGCAAATACCACAGTATTAAATGGCGCAATGATCGTCACCAATCCTACTAATGGAGATATACTAGCTTTAGTAGGCGGTGTAGATTATGCCAAAAGCAACTTTAACCGTGCTACACAAAGCTCTCGCCAGCCTGGTTCTAGTTTTAAACCATTTATATATCAAATTGCTTTAAACCAAGGATTATCCCCACAAAGCAAAATAGCTGATATATCTAGAATTTATGAAGGGGTAAATAAAAATAATAAAGAAGATCAAGACTGGAAGCCTAAAAACTTTAGTGGCAATTTTAAAGGCTTAATCACTTTAAATGATGCATTAAAACAATCGCGTAATCTTGCTACAATAAATCTTTTAAATTCTATTGGCCTTGATGTAGTTCAAAGAGATTTAGAGGATTTTGGTTTTAAAGATATTCCTAATAATCTATCAATTGCACTTGGAAGCTTTGGAGTTAGTCTTATGGATTATAGCGAACAATACTCGATATTCCCAGGACTTGGTACTAGACATGAGACCAGACTAATTAATTTTGTAGAGAACAAAAATGGTGAGATATTTAAATTTGAGCCAAAAAGCAGCGAGATTATTAAACCAGAACAAGCATATCTAATGATTAAAATGCTTCAAGATGTTGTAAATAATGGAACTGGTCGCTCAGCAAAAGTTGATGGAATTGAACTAGCAGGAAAAACCGGAACTACAAATGAGAGCGTAGATGCATGGTTTTGCGGTTTTGGCCCTGAGATTCAAGTATTAATATGGTATGGAAATGACAATAACACTCCGATGCGCTATGTAGAGGGTGGCTCTAGAACAGCCGCACCAGTATTTAAGCAGTTTATGCAAGACTTTATCGCTGAATATCCACAAACTAAACGCAAATTTGATATGCCTCCTGGTGTGTATCGTAGAGTTTATAACGGAGTAGATGCACTATATACAACTACTTCTCCGCTACCAAAAGAACAAAATAATATCCTAGAAAAACAAGATAAAGAAGGGATAATTTTTTAGTTTTTTAGAGTATAAATTTGATAACTTCAAATTTATACTCTAATTATTTATAGCATAAATAATTAAAGCTAATTTTTATAAAAATTTAAATGATAGTAGTATATTAAGGCAAATTTAAAAATTACTTTTTACTATTTGCTACTTTAAATACTCTTGTATGACTATCTGATTTTGATAAACTTAGTCTTATTATAGAATTTTCTAATGCCTTTAACGAATGAGGTATAAATGCAGGCAATGTAATCATATCAAATTCATTCATAACTAAAATCTTGCCACTCATTTCAAATTCAATACCACCACGAAGCACTTGAACTATAATTGCATTTGGAGCCATATGTTCTTTCATAACCGCATCTTTAGCCATAGTTATGCGAATTTCCTTGCTAAATTCACTCTCACAAAGCATAGCAGTCTTAACACCATCAAAAATATTAAAATTAAAAATAATTTTTTCCACAGTAAGTCCAAAATAATGATTAAAAATCGAGATAAAGAAGAAGCCCCAAAAAAAGGGGCGAAATTGCAATAGAAATTACTTTTTAAGCTCTTTAATTCTAGCAGCTTTACCACGTCTATCACGTAGATAGAATAGTTTAGAACGTCTTACACGACCTCTACGTAGTACTGTAATACTCTCTAAGCTATCGCTATAAATAGGGAAAATTCTCTCTACACCAACGCTATTAGCACCGATTTTGCGAATGATGAAAGTCTCACCAGTACCACTACCACGGCGAGCTATACAAACACCTTCAAAGTTTTGAATTCTGCTTTTGTCGCCTTCTTTGATGTGGATAGCAATTCTCAAAGTATCACCAGCACGAAAGTCAGGCACAGACTTAGTCGCGATTTGAGCATTTTCAAATGCTTCAACATATTTATTTCTCATCTTTTTTCCTTAAAGTTTGGCGATTTAAGAGTTTGATACAAATCAGGGCGAAAAAACCGAGTTTTGCAAAGCGCCATATGATTTTTTAAAGCGTTGATTATACTATGATTACCCTTTAAAAAAGCTGAAGGCACAGGTGAACCATTAAAAATATTTGGCTTTGTAAAGCTTGGAGCCTCTAAAATTCCATCTTCAAAACTCTCAATATCTAATGAATTTGCATTACCTAAAACCCCGGCAATATTGCGGCTAATAGCATCACAAAGACTCATAGCGGCAATCTCACCACCAGTTAAAATAAAATCCCCTATGCAAAAAACCTCATTTACTCTACTCTCGATAACACGTTCATCTATACCCTCGTATCTACCACAAATAAAACTAATATTTTCTAGCTTCGCAAGTCTCTTAGCGTCATTTTGATTAAATTTTTTACCGGCTGGAGTGAGATAAATTACATGCGTCTGCCCTATACTATCAATCGCATCACAAAGTGGTTGCGCACTCATCAAAAGCCCAGCCCCACCACCAACCATATACTCATCAACTTTTTTATGTTTATTTTGAGTAAAATCTCGTGGGTTTATACAATTGATCTCTATTAGTCCACTTGTCTGAGCTCTGCCAAGTATAGAATCGCTAAAATATGGCGTAACTAAATTTGGAAATAAGGTTATAAAGTTAAATTTCATAAACTAAGAATTAAGCAATATATCCATAGAGTTTTTTACATCTACTCTTTTGCTGTTAATATCAATCTTAATAATAAAATTATCTTGATATGGTATATAAAACTGCTTTGCAAGTCCTTTGTTAATAAGTTCTGTGCTAGTCTTAATATCAAATAAAAATCCAGCCCCAACTTCTAAAATATCGTCAATTTTACCAAGCAAAATCTCGCCCTCATAAACCATAGAATCTATGATATCAAAATAAAAATACTCATCTTTTTTAAGCTTACAACTCTTTTTAGTATCTTCTACAGTACGGTATAAAACTCGATTTACAAGCTCTTTTGCTGCTTCAATACTCTCAAATCCATCAAATATTACAAGCGAATTAGAAGGTTCATAGCTCTTAATGGATAAAAGATTACCAAACTTATCATAAAATTTAGCGCCTTTTTTATACTGCTCTATGAAATCACTACGGTTATGAAGCTTTAAAGCTCCCTTTAATCCTACGGTTTTACCAAGTATGCAAACCTCTACTAAATCACTCTTCAATAGCTTTTACCGTAATTCTATATGAAGTTGGATCTTTGGCTTTATAGCCTATAACTACGGTTTTGATAGCATTTATCATTTTGCCATCTTTACCGATTAATTTTCCAGTATCGACCCTACTAGCATAGATAATAATCTCATCGAAGTTCTCACCTAAATTTATCCGCTCTGTGCGGATAATATCAGGTGAATCACTTATAAGTTTAGCATACTCTTTTAAAAAATCTTCAACCATTATTTTGTAATTTGAGCGACTCTATCGCTTAGTTTAGCGCCAACACTTTTCCAATATGCAAGTCTCTGGGCATCAAATTTAATTACTTCTGGCTCTACCATTGGATTGTAATAACCAATACTTTCAATCCAACCACTATCACGTCTTTTTCTACTATCAGTTACTACGATACGATAAAATGGTCTTTTTTTACGTCCCATTCTTGTTAATCTAACTACTGTTGCCATCTTTTTCTCCTAAAATATTTTTTATAAGGCTTAGTTATAGCTAAATTCATAGCCATAAATAAACCCTAACTTATTTAGGGCGGTTAGCGTTTGCCAACATATTTGCAAAGCCTTTCATACTATCTTTATTAGAGAATTTTTTAGCCAACTTTGCAGCACTACTAAACTGCTTTAAAAATCTATTTACAGTCATTTGGTCAAGTCCAGCACCAGCAGCAATTCTACGCTTTCTAGCATTATTTAATAGATCTGGATTCTCTCTTTCTTTTGGAGTCATTGAGCTTATCATCGCTTTTATATGTTTAATCTGCTCTGAATTATCTAAATCAATATCTTTTAACTGATTTGCCATAGAACTCATACCAGGAATCATTCCTAAGATTCCTTTCATGCTTCCAAGCTTTTTAACACTCTCAAGCTGAGCTATAAAATCATTAAAATTAAACTCACCTTTTTTAATCTTTTTATTGAGCTTTTTGGCCTCTTTTTCATCTATGATTGTAGAAGCTTTCTCAGCTAAAGTCGCCAAATCGCCCTCGCCTAAAATTCTGCCAACAATTCTATCAGGGATAAAACTCTCGAGATCGGCCACTTTTTCACCCACACCGACAAATCTCAGCGGAATTCCTACTTGATGTGCTATACCTATAGCTACACCGCCTTTTGTATCGGCATCAAATTTACTTAAAATAACCCCAGTAATGCCAAGAGCCTCATTAAAACTAGTAGCAGTGCGTACGCCATCTTGCCCACTCATCGCATCCGCAACATAAAAAATTTCATCTGGATTTAATACAGATTTTACCTCTTTTAATTCACTCATTAATGCTTCATCTATTGCCAAGCGACCAGCAGTATCAACTAAAAGTACATCATAAAGACCATCTTTTGCTTTTTTTAATGCTTCCTTAGCTACATTTACTGGATTATTTTCACCATCGATACTAAAAAGCTCGATCTCATTTGCGCTACAAAGCTGTCTAAGCTGTTCTACTGCTGCTAAACGCTGCAAGTCGGCTGCAGCTACTAAAACACGTTTTTTACGTGCTTTTAGGTAGCTTGCTAATTTTATAGTTGTTGTGGTTTTACCACCACCTTGTAAGCCGGCCATTAACACAACTGTTGGAGGGTTTGAAGCAAACACAAATCCGCTACCTTTATTACCATCATTTGGAGCGGTTAAAATATTTGTTAAATTAGTTTTTATACTATCTAAAAACTGCTTTTGGCCTATAGTGCCCTTTTTCATATCAGCTTCTACAAGACTTACAAGTTCTTTTGTCACCTTGTGATAAACGTCAGCCTTTAACAGCGACTTTTTCAGCGTCTCAAGCGCATTTTTTAATGCCTTTTCATCATCGACAAATTTAAGTTTATTTACAGCTGATTTTAGCGATTCGCCAATAAGTTCAAACACTATATACCTTTTAATTTGATTAAAATTGCTAATTATACACTAAATTTCTTTAACTTTCTTTAATTGCTTAACTATACTTATACCTTTATAACAGATATTTTATGTAATACATAGATGCAAACTACTACTAAAACAAATATGTAAAGCATAAAATTGGCTATAAAATATTAAATTAATTTTTTAAAAGCACTTCATTATAGACTACTTTATAAACTTAGCGGTTCTTTAACAGTTACCGCCAAGCAAAAAATAATTAATAATTATATCTCTTGCTAAGTTTAAAACCTAGATAGACATTTAATAAAACATACTTTCAAAATAACAATTATTTTACATAGACTTTATATTCAGAATATCCTCTAATATCCATCTGATCATATGGGATAAACTCTAATGAAGCACCATTAATACAATATCTAAGCCCTCCTTTATCAATTGGCCCATCATCAAATACATGACCTAAATGGCTGCCGCTCTGTCTTGATGTGACCTCTATTCGTTCCATTCCATGACTTAAATCCCTATGATAACTAGCCGCATCAGTTGTAATTGGCTTTGTAAAGCTAGGCCACCCACATCCAGCATCATATTTATCGCTAGAGCTAAAAAGCGGTTTTTTACTTACAATATCTACATATATACCACGCTCATCAAATTTATCATACTGACTACTATATGGTCGCTCAGTGGCCTTTTCTTGTGTTACTTTAAATGCTAAATCACTTAACTTTTCTTTTAATTCAGATAGGCTTGGAATTGTAAATTTGCTTTCATCATATAGTGGTTTGCTAGCCAAATTTAAATCAATATGGCAATAACCATTTGGATTTTTATCTAAATATTTTTGGTGATATTCTTCTGCTTTTATATAATTCTTAAGTGGCTCTATCTCAACTGCAATTGGTTTAGTAAATTTAGCCTGTTTGCGACTGATAAAATTCTCTATAACACTCTTTAGCTTATCATCACTATAATATATACCAGTGCGATACTGTCTGCCTATATCATTGCCTTGTTTATTGATAGAAAATGGATCAATAATACGAAAATAATGCTCTAAAATTTCATTAATATCAACCCTATTAGCATCAAATTTAAGCCTAACAACTTCTGCGTGATCTGTACGAGCAATCTGATTATAGCTAGTTTGGACACTTATGCCATTAGCATAACCTACTTCGCTATATACCACTCCATTAATAAGATCAAAATATCCCTGAGTCCCCCAAAAGCACCCACCACCTAGATATATCTCTGTTAAATTTTCCATACTATTGCCTTTTGGATTAGCCATTAAAGCAGTAATGGCAAGAATTATTGTAGTTATGTATTTTATCATTATACAACCTTGAAGTCTAAATTTAGACAATTTTAGCAAAACCAAAAAAATAAAATCTAAATATATTATTAAGGTTTAAATTTAATCAAAAGTCCATTTAAAGGGGCAAAACTCTCAAAAGAGCTTTGCTATATGTAACCCTATAAACGAAACCAAATAAGCAACAAATGTAGTAAAAATGAATAGATAAGCTATATATTTATATCCGCCAGCCTCTTTGCCAAAGACAATTGTAGCAGCCAAACAAGGATTATATAACATCACAAATAGCACATACGCCACAGCCACCTCAATCGGTATAGCTTCTTGAATTTTTTGTATTAATCCATCGTTATTTTCATCTACTTCGCCACCTAACGAATACAATACACCCATTGTAGATATCGCAACCTCCTTAGCTGCTAAACCACTAACAATAGAAACACTCAATCTCCAATCAAACTCCAACGGAGCAAAAAATGGCTCAATAAATTTGCCCACCTTTCCTAAATAGCTATTTTCTATTAAGATATTTTCTAATTCATTAGATAATCTCTCTTTGTCTTCATCAGTTGCGGCTATCTCTATTTTTTGTTCATAAATCTCTTTAGTAGAGTCTTGAAACGGAAAACTACTAGCAAACCATATAAGCACAGCTGCAGCTAGAATGAAGGTACCGGCCTTTTTGATATACATTTTAGCTTTGTTATAGACCATAAACCAAATGAGCTTCCAATTTGGCATTCTATATTTTGGCATCTCAACAACAAAAGGCTCATCAGGGCCTTTAAATGCCGTCATACGCAAAACCTTAGCCGCTATAAGCCCTAAAATAGCACCAAAAATATATATACCAAATAGCCAATTTCCAGCTTGAGCTTTTGGGGCAAAAGCACCTATAAATAGCACATACACAGGCAACCTAGCACCACAACTCATAAAATTAATTATGAAAAGAGTAAGCAAGCGGTCTTTTTCGTTTTTGAGAGTTCTTGTAGCCATAAATGCCGGGACAGAACACCCAAATCCAGTCACCAATGGGATAAAGCTTTTACCATGCAAGCCAAATTTATGAAAAAATCCATCTAACAAAAATGAAACCCTAGACATATATCCAGTAGTCTCCAAAAGTGCAATTCCAAAAAATAGTATCATAATATTTGGCAAAAATAGTATCACAGACCCAACCCCACCTATGATACCATCAGCCAATAGCGATGCCAAAAGCTCACTACTCACACTCTCTTTAACCATATCACCCAACGCCACATATCCAGCCTCAATATAGTCCATAGGCACCGCACCAAGAGTAAATGTAAGCTGAAATATCAACCACATAAAAAACAAAAATATCGGAATCCCAATATATTTGTTTATCAAAATTTTATCAATCATCCTAGTATAATTAATCTCTTTAGGCTTATGATATTTCACGCTCTCAGCGATCGCACCATTGACAAAATTACTACACTCTTGCATAAATATCTCACTTACAGATTGAGTTTTGTAGTGGATATATAGATTATTGTGAGCTGTCTGGATCACCTTTGATAGCTCTATCCAAATGGGCTTATCATGTAAATACTTATAAATTTGATTATCTTGCTTTAACAAAGCTATCGCTATATCTTTATTGCTTAATTTTAACTCTTTTATATTTGTATCATTTTTAGATTCTAAAAATTGCGAAATATCATCTATCTCTTTTTCAATCGCATCACTATAAATTCGCTTATTTGGGATATATGGTGATTTGTAAATTTCTATTATCCGTTCTATCAACTCATTTAAATTTGATTTTAAACTAGCAGATACTGATACGCAAGGCACTCCAAGGAGATTTTCAAATTTCTTAGCATCTATATTTATCCCCTCTTTTGATGCTTCATCGCTCATATTGAGAGCTAAAATCATCTTTTTATTTCTCTCCATAATTTGGGTAGTCAAGATCAAATTGCGCTCTAAATTTGTAGAATCTACCACATTTATGATGATATCATAATCATTTTTATTGATAAAATCTTTAGTTATCCTCTCTTCAAGCGAGTAATCATTAATAGAGTAAGTTCCAGGAAGATCTATAATCTTAATATCATAATCTTTATACTTAAAATTTGCTTCAGATTTTTCAACTGTCACACCGGGGAAATTCCCAACCTTCAAATGCGATCCACTAAGTGAATTTATAAGTAGAGTTTTACCTACATTTGGTTGACCTACAAGTGCGATTTTAATAATCTTTTTCATCTAAATTCTCTCCACCTCAATACTCTTTGCCTCATCATATCTTAGCATCAAGCACATTCTATTACACTCAATCAAGATAGTCGAACTCCCCAATGAACTCTCTATCTTTTTAATAATTTTGAATTTAGATAGCCCTAAACTAAAAAACCTCTCAAGCAATCTCTCAGTTACATTAAAATTTAAAATTTTAGCCATTTGACCATTTTCTAAAAGATCCAAAGTCATTAAAATCTCCAATAATGAAATTTATTATCAATTATAGTGAAATATACATTAAAGTTTTATTAAAAATAGTGGTTGTGTTGCAGAATTAAATTTTTGAATTACTAATACATATGCACAACTACAAGATAGCTTAATACTAATATAAATAAGATTTTAAACTAAAAATATTTAACAATATTTATTAAATAAAATTAATCTATTATTGTCTAGAACAGCTTAAATTTTATTCCTATAATAATTGTATTTGTTGTGTTATCTGGCGTATAATAGAATATTTTGTAATACTACAATTTAGGTATTATAAATAAAATATAATTAAAAGAAAAATTTATTTAATTTTTACAAAAGGATAATTTTACTAATTAAGCTTAAAAGGTTAAATTTGGTTTCTAACAGCTATGATTTTTTAAAATCTAAGAAAAAAACTTGGATAAAAGTAAATAAAGAGTATTAATCCTATTTAATTACAAAATGGTCTCCCCAATAGGATTTGAACCTATGGCCTCAGAATTAGGAATTCTGCGCTCTATCCTGCTGAGCTATGAGGAGCAAACTCCGCCGAAGCGGAGAAAATCAAAATGTATTAACCATTTCTCTTTTTGATAATTTCATCAGATACATTTTTAGGAACTTCTTCATAGTGATCAAATTCCATTGAGTATGAGGCACGACCTTGAGTTTGACTTCTTAAATCTGTAGAGTAGCCAAACATCTCAGCAAGTGGACAGAATGCAGTAACGATTTTATTACCACCTCTTTCATCCATTGAGCTAATTTGACCACGGCGTCTATTTAAGTCACCAATTACATCACCCATATACTCTTCTGGAGTCTCTACTTCGACTTTCATCATAGGTTCTAGAATTACAGCACCGGCCTTTCTAGCACCTTCTTTAAAGCCCATAGAAGCAGCAAGTTTAAACGCCATTTCAGAAGAGTCAACTTCATGGTAGCTACCATCAAATAGCGTAACCTTAACATCCTCAACAGGATATCCTGCTAATACACCGCTTTGAAGTGCTTCATTACAACCTTTTTCAACAGCTGGGATATACTCTTTTGGCACAACCCCGCCTTTAATATCATTAACAAATTCAAATCCGCTACCTGGTTCAAGTGGCTCAAGGCGTAAAAATACATGACCATATTGACCACGACCACCTGATTGTTTAGCGTATTTATACTCTTGTTCAACTGTCTTTTTGATAGTTTCGCGATAAGCAACTTGAGGTTGACCAACTTCAGCTTCAACCTTAAATTCTCTTAACATCCTATCAACAATAATTTCAAGGTGTAATTCACCCATACCAGCGATGATTGTTTGGCCGCTTTCTTCATCAGTGCTAACTCTAAAGCTTGGATCTTCTTGAGCTAATTTGCCTAGAGCTATACCCATTTTTTCTTGGTCTGCTTTTGTTTTTGGCTCTACTGCAACGCTAATAACTGGCTCTGGAAAATCCATTCTCTCAAGGATAACTTTATCTTTTTCACTAGCTAAAGTATCACCTGTTAAAGTATCTTTAAGACCAACTACAGCACCAATTTCACCAGCGTAAAGAACTTTAATCTCTTCACGTTTATTTGAATGCATTTTTAGTAAGCGGCCGATTCTTTCTTTTTTATCTTTTGTTGAGTTGTAAGCATAGCTACCGCTCTCTAGTTGGCCTCTATAAACCCTTACGAATGTAAGTTGTCCAACAAATGGGTCAGTCATAATCTTAAATGCAAGACCAGCAAATTCGCCATCATCTGTGCTATCTACAACTACTTCAGTACCATCTTCAAGCTCACCTCTAATAGCTTCAACTTCATCTGGAGCTGGTAAGTAATCAACAACTGCATCTAGAAGTGGTTGAACACCTTTATTTTTAAATGAAGTACCACAAACCATAGGAATCATGCTCATAGATAGACAACCAGCTTTGATACCTTTTTTAATCTCTTCAATAGTTAGCTCTTCGCCACCAAAGAATTTTTCCATTAGAGCATCATCAGTCTCAGCTACAGCTTCAATCATTTTATTGCGATACTCTTCAGCTTTTTCTACAAGATCAGCTGGAATATCTTTAACTACAAAATCAGTTGGTTTTGTATCATCTTCCCAAACAAGTGCTTTCATAGTAATTAGATCTACAACACCCTTAAACTCATCTTCAGCGCCAATTGGAATTTGGATAGGCACTGGATTTGCTTTTAAGCGGTTTTTGATCTGCTCTTCAACATTATAGAAGTTAGCACCGATTCTATCCATTTTATTTACATAAACCATTCTTGGAACACGGTATTTATTAGCTTGTCTCCATACTGTTTCACTTTGAGGTTGGACGCCACCAACAGCACAAAATACAGCTACAGCACCATCTAAAACACGCATAGATCTTTCAACCTCAATAGTAAAATCAACGTGTCCTGGAGTGTCTATAAGGTTGATTTGATGGTTTTTCCAAAAACAAGTAGTCGCAGCAGAGGTAATAGTAATACCGCGCTCTTTTTCTTGTTCCATCCAGTCCATAGTAGCAGCACCATCATGAACCTCGCCAATCTTATGGCTCATACCTGTAAAAAATAGAATTCTCTCACTAGTCGTAGTTTTACCAGCATCGATATGCGCAGCGATACCGATATTTCTAACCATATTTAATGGAGTTTTTCTTGACATAGATACTCCTTATTACCAACGATAGTGAGCAAATGCTTTATTAGCTTCTGCCATTTTATAGGTATCTTCTTTTTTCTTAAATGAAGCACCTTTTGAATTTGATGCATCTAGCAACTCAGCGGCTAATTTTTCTATCATTGTTCTCTCACTTCTTTTGCGAGCAAAACTGATAATCCAACGGATTGCTAGGGCTTGTTGGCGAGCTGGACGGACTTCTACTGGCACTTGATATGTAGCACCACCTACACGGCGAGATTTAACCTCCATAATAGGTTTTACATTATCGATAGCACTGTTAAATACTTCGATACCTTTTAACTCTCCACCTTTAGAATCAATAGCTTTTAAAGCGCCATACATAATCTGCGTAGCTACACTTTTTTTGCCATCATACATAAGTGAATTAATAAATTTAGTTATAACTTTATTGCCATAAATTGGATCAGGCATTACTTCCCTAACAGGGGCTTTTCTTCTTCTCATAACTTTCCTTCAAATTTAAATTTTACTCAAACTAAGCCATATCTAAGGGCTAGTCTGCGTCCTAAAAGATTACTTTTTAGCTTCTTTTGGGCGTTTAGCACCATATTTAGATCTAGATACAGTTCTTTTAGCCACGCCAGCTGTATCAAGTGCACCACGGACAATATGATATTTAACACCTGGTAAGTCTTTTACCCTACCGCCACGCACTAGCACGATGCTGTGCTCTTGTAGATTGTGACCTTCACCGCCTATATAGCTGATAACTTCAAATCCACTTGTTAGCCTTACTTTGGCAACTTTTCTCAAAGCTGAGTTTGGTTTTTTAGGAGTTGTTGTATAAACTCTGGTGCAAACTCCTCTTCTTTGAGGACACTCTTTTAACGCTGGTGATTTAGATTTTACAATCACTTTTTTGCGTTCTTTTCTGACCAATTGATTAATGGTTGGCACAATTTTTCCTTTCAACTAAATTTATTAAAAAGTCGCTATTTTACTCAAATTTTACTTAATTTAAGATGAAATTTGGTATAGATCTGCTTTTTTATACCAAATCCCGTATTTCGCTATTATCTATAAATGGAGCAAATGCTAAAATTTTCTTCTCGCCATTAATTTTTATATACAAATCGTCTTTTCCTAATAAATTTTGAGCGCCAACTTCATCCATAATAACCTTAGATTGAGGCGATGATATCGTTTTTAGAGCGATTCTAGTTGGAATATTAGCTCTTAAATTTTGGCTTAATATCTCAGAATTTGGAGTTTGAGTTGCTAGTATTAAAAAATTCCGCTAGCCCTGCCTTTTTGTGCGATTCTAATTATTAAATCTTCTATATTTTTATTGCTAGCAAATAGATCTGCCACCTCATCAATAACTACGACAACATTTGACAACGGCTCTTTTAGTTGATTATTTTTTGCTACTTTATTACTATCTAATATCTTATATCTTCTCTCCATTTCATCTACGAGCTTTTTCATTAAATCATATACTTCATCGCTATTTTTAATAACTTTTTTACCGCAAATAACGCTTATATTGACTTTATTTTCATAAATTCCAAATTCCGCCCCATTTTTTGGGTCTATTAGTATAAATTCTACATTTGAATTTAATTTTGCAATTGATATAATCAAATTTCTCATCAATACCGACTTACCGCTTCCTGTAGTTCCAGCAATAAAAATATGCGGACACTGCTCCAAATCAAAAAATATCGGATCATTTTTCATATCTCTACCGCAATATGCCCCAATCTCAAATTTTTGATTATATTTCATCAAATCAGCCTTAAAGGACTCTCCATTTAATATTTGCCAATCTTTTTGTAATTTTGGCAAATATATATAAAATGTCATCGCTTCGCCAATCACTTCATCAAATAACGCTGGCCCAGCAAGGCCAAATCGCATTTGAAAAGAGTCGATATCTTTTGAGAGCTTTTTATAATCATCAGTATTTTTTAGCCGAATTTTATAGGCTATATGGCGAATAGAATCTTCTTTATCAATAATCTCAATATAGATGCTATTTTCCTTGCAATATTTTAAAATATCCTCTTCATCAACTCGGTCATCAGACTTGGCTGAAATATCGTAGTTAGTAGCGCTATTTAGATTAAATTCATCTATTAGGTACTGATAAAAATTATCTGTAGTTTTGTAGGTATTATAAATTTCTAATAATCCCCTATGAATATATTTATGTAAAGCCATATCAAAATTTGAATCATCTGAAAAATCAATATTTTCATCCTTATGTCTAAAAGCAAACATAGCCCTTAACATAGTCTCATAATTTTTATTTCCCTTACCTAAAATCTGTTCATAATTATACTCCTTTTCATTTCTTGCATCACCATCATATGTAATAGTATTGCTCCAGATATTATGATCGAGCAGATAGTAAGACAATCTAAAGCTTTTATTAATCGCTAAACGTAAAATATAATACTTTGGTAAATTTGGTATTTTTAAACCATTTTTTATCACAGTATTGATAAAATTCTCTTCGCCTGTTTTTGTAAAAAATTTACTCGCCATCACTATCTCCTATTATATTTTCAATACTGCTTTTTACTATCCTTGCACTTTTTCTACTTGTATCATTTTCTATTTTATAAAATTGTGCTATTTTGTCTTTGGCAATCTCATATTCATTAGCGCCAAATTCGCTATCTGTAGGCAATACTATAACCTGATTTGAAGCATTAAAATAATAATTTTGGATAATACTTTTTCTATTTAAATTATCGATTCTTGCTAATGGAGTATCAATAATAAGTGGCAAATTTCTATCGCTTAGTTCTGATAAAGCCCAAAATATGCTAATTGCTGCTATTTGTTTTTGGCCGGCACTTTGATTTGCTACTGGAATAATTTCATTTTTAATATCTTTTAGATATATATTAAAATCTTTAATTTCAACGCTAGCAACATTATCATCTGGAAGAAGTTTTTGATAATTCTCATAAACTTTATCTTTTAAACAACTTGCCACTCTCTCAATTCTCTTATCTTTATATTGTAAAATAATTCTCTCTAATTCTTGTGCCATCTTAAATTGATCGCTAATTCTATGGTCTTGGCCGATTTTTTCATCTAGATATTTAATTTTCATCTCAAGATTATTTTGCAATACTTGTTTTTCTCTTAGCTCATTTTTATTATCTTCAATCTCTTTAGTTTTTTTAGAGAGTTCGGCTTGGAGTTTCTCTATCTCATCTGCAACCTTATCAATTATTTTTTTAGCTTCATTATCTACTAAATATTGATTAAGCAACTCATTATACTCTTTGAATTTTTGCTCGGAATTTTTATGTTTTACAATCGCATTGCTTAGCAAATTTAACTCTGAATTTAGGCCATTATAAAGAGTTTTTAGTATATTTAAATTTCTAATTTCTCTATAAGTTTTATTTTCATCGCTATTTTGTGTAAATTTCTTAAATGCCTCATTTAGCTTAAGCGCCAAAGATGAAGTATCTCTGTCAATTTGATACTCTTTAAATAGATATTCAGCACTAAAAGCACAAAGCTCCTTTAACATTTCTGGATCTAAATTTGAGCCAATCTGTGAATTTTCCAAATCAGAAAAAAAATCAGAAAAAAAATCATCTAATTTTAAAAATAAAATCTCTCCACCGTAATTTTTAATAGAATCTTTAAAGCTATTAATATTCTCTTCTTCTGTGTTTTTTAAATTCAAATATCTCTCTTGTTCTCTTCCGCTACTTATGATATGATTATCTCTAACATCATTCTTGTTTCGTAGTTCATTTTCTATCCACTCTTTATCTGTACTCAAATTTTTAATTTGATCGTCTAAATATTTGATATGCTCATTGCACGCCAATCGAGCGTCTCTGCTGGCGAAAAGTTCAGCTTGTTCGTTTGAGTATTCTTTAAGTCCATTTTGCAACTGTTCTTTAGTGGTTTTAATCTGCTTAATTAACTTATCTAAAATCGTGATATTTAGCATATCTTGTATCTTTTCTTTTAGCTCTCTTTCCATATCTTCAGCTAACTCACCAATCATTTCACCATTAAATATAAAAAACTCAATAAACTTAGTAGGAAAAATAGATTCTAACTTATCAGTAGCCTCACAATCTTCAAATTCATTGCCATCAAATTTAACTATTAATCTCTCCTCTAAATTTGGAAATCTTTTCCAATACCTTTTGATAGTTATCTCTTTATTATCTTTTTGCAATACCAATTCTACATAGAATTCATTTTTACCCTCTTCTACCGCCGTTTTATTTAACACTCCACCCCATTTAGTCTCCAAATTATCTACAGATGTACCAAGTAGTAATTGTTTACTATGAAATTTACCTCTTCCTTTTTCTATACCATTTAAAATAGGTGCTGGAACTTTACTAGAATCATTTAATAATCCTGAACCTAAAAATAACAACTTTAAGCTTGAGATAAAGCTGGTTTTACCAAAACCATTTCTACCATAGATTAAATATAACGGCTTTAAATCATTCTTTTGAAATTCGATAGTTTGTTCTCCATAATATGCAAACATATTGCAAATTGTAATCTTTTTATAAAAAATCATCTATTTTCCTTTAGCTTTTCTGTTGCATTATCTAAATGTTTTTTGATAATATTTAATAAATCATTATCTCTAGCACCCATATTTTGCAAACTAGTAGCCTCTTTAATTATTGATTTTGTCATATTGGCCAAATTTGTATCTATAGCATCTATTAAATCCTCATCTGGCAACTTGCTATCTTCTAAATCAATATCTACGTTCTGCATCCTACCATACTCCTTTGCGATTTTAATTAATGAATTTTGTGAATCAAACTCTTTATTCCACTCTTTTGCTATTAACAATAATTGCTCATCGCTAATTAATTCACTTCCACCTTGTGCTTTAAACTCCATTTCGGTTTTTAAAAGTAAATTTAATATCTTTTTTCTAGCCATACTTGTAAATGGTCCTCTTTGATATCTACCATCTCTTTTAAAATCACTTCTTAAATTATGATTATCTCTTGCATCTTTGATAAAATTTCTAAAGTCATTAAGTCCTTGCATAGCTATCTGTCCGTTTTTTATAAAACCTTGCATAGATTTATCTTTATTTACCAAAGTACATATCCAGCATCCAAAACGACTACCGCCGCAACTATTTTGATTTTTATCGATTATAAATTGACACTCATCCCCGCTAGCTTGCATATAAAGCTCAAATAATCTATTATGACTTTTATTCCAAGGAGCTGGATTATTTATAGCTAGATAATTCCAAACCATATCAGTATCCCACTCTACTATAGGCGAAAATATCAAAACATTTGGATAATCATCATGTTTGCTTAAGCCATCTTCGCTTAGATTTCGCTTTTCAATACTTCTTTTTCGATTTATACTTTCGCTTTTTCGCACACCCAAAGTCATTATTGCACTACCATGTTTATCAGTAATTTGCCTTACTATATCTTTCATTGGCTTGATTTTTAGGCGTTCAGTACACCATCTAAAAGTTCTAGTTGGACTTGGATAACCCTTGCCAATAAGATTAATCCAAAACTCATCACTAGCTTTAGGCTTAGCAATAATTATTTCAAATGGCAAATTTCGATTCTTAGCATCTTTATTAATTATTTCTACGATTTCATATAGATACTCCTTTATATTCTTCAACCATTGTATCAGATAATATTGCATATGTGGGATTTAATCTATCTTTTGGTAATTTTATCATCATCTCATATATGAGTTGTAAAACACACGTAGAATCCTTGCCGCCACTAAATGTTATAATCCATGCTCTTTTATAACGAGAATAAATATCTAAAATTTTATCTCTAGTTTGATTTAAATGTACGATAAATTTATCACTACTACTAACAAATGAAACCCCGCTATCTTTAGCATTTAATAAATTTCCATCGTAATATTTTACATTTGATAAATTTATCTCATTAGCTAATTTTTTAGCATTATTAGAGCTGGTGCAACATAAAATATATTCATTATAATGATTATTGGATATAAAATTTAGAATTTGACTTTTAGTAGTTAGATTAATTGAATTTGCAATATGAGAAGCTAAATATGTTTGTCTTGGTCTAATATCTATAATAATAGAGTTATTGCCATCGCATAATAACTTTGAAGTAGCCCTGCTACCCCCCCCCACTACTGTTAGACCGGTAGTTGAATTTAATAGATTATTTTTTTCCCATATTAATCCAAATTTATTTATATTAGGACTGGTAATTATATAACAAACAAACTTATAAGAAAATTTAGATTTAAAATATTTAGATATATTTAACTCAAACAGTAAAAACAAACTGTTTGAGTTAATTTTAGGTTAATTTAATTAATTATTATATTTAATTTTAACCTTTTTATCTTGATAAAGTCCGGTACCAACTGGAATCATACGACCTAAAATTACATTTTCTTTTAGATCTTCAAGATAATCAAATTTAGCTGCTATACTAGCTTCTGTTAGAACTTTTGTAGTCTCTTGGAATGATGCAGCAGAGATGACGCTATCACTATAATCCATATACTTTTCATCTTTTAAAAAATAATAAATTAGCCGATTAAAAATTTAAATTGACACAATTTTCCTTGTCGGCTAAATTTATCAAAATATCTTATTTCTCAAATTTTACCTAATTTAAGATAAAATTTAATATCAAATTTCTATATCCATAATAAGCCAACTATTTAGATAAGATTTTATCCATTAATATAATTTTGCATCCAAAAAATTCTAAAATATACTGTTTTTTATCTATATTTTTTACAGAGTAAAATTTTATAATGTTGATAAAATTAAATTTTATCCTTATATTAGTGATATTTTTTTCAAAAATTTGTTGCCATTGTTTATCATCTAAAGATGCAACCAATGCTTGTTCATAAAGCTGTGTTTTATAAGATATAGTAAGCATATAATCTTGTCTTTTAGCCGTATTATTATCATGCCAACGATATGAAAACAAAATTTCATCAATGTATTTATATTTACCAACTTTAGATAGTTGCAAATGCAGCCACCAATCTTCAAGTGGAGCTTCTGGTGTAAATTTTCCTATCTGATCTAAAGCACTTTTTCTTATCAAATAACCATTTGGGATATAATTTTTTTTTACAAATGTTTCATATATTCCAAATCTAGATGAACTAAAATTTACATCTGCATTTGCATTCTGCAAATATTCTCCAAATGTTTTATACTCAGCCATCGACAAATTTATAGAATTTCGATGCTTATCCCATCCTATTTTTTTTGATGATGAATCTATAAACTCATTATCTCCAACAACCAAAACATAATCTAAATTATTTTGTAAAAATTGAACTTCTTTTTCTATGGCTTGAGCTTTTGCCTTATCATCGGACGCAATAAGATAAACAAATTCGCCATTAACCAGCGAAATAAGCTTGTTTAATGTTTTACAAGTTCCTTCATTCTCTTTTGTTTCAAAATAAACTCTTGCGAAGCGTTTTTGGCAAATTTTTTTCATTTCTTGAATTTTTTGCCAAGTTGAATCTTTAGAGCCATCATCAATTACAATTAATTCTATATTTTGATAAGTTTGTCCAATTATAGAGTTGATCGTTTCTTGAACATATTTTTCGTGATTATATGCTGGGATAATAACAGATACTAGATTATTTTCCACGGCTTACCTTTAAATAATAATTTTATTTTATATAAAAAATATTCTAACCTATTTGTATTGGTTAGAAATTTATTAGTAATTCTAATTTTATTAAATATAGCTAATAATTTTTCTTGATTAACAACATAAGGAAAATCAATATTATAGGCATTATAATCATACTTTATACACTTTACATTTTGATTCAAATCAATTTCTATGCGATTTTTTACATCGATTTCAGGTTCGCAAAACAAGTACAATAAATTTATTTTATCCCCAAATTTTTCTTTTAAGATATCATATCCTTCTAATATAGCATCTTGTGCGATCTCGCTTTTATTGTTTGGTGTTTGAATATAAACAACAAGAATATTTTGACTATTCCGAATTTGTTCTAGCAATCTATTTATTCTTTTGTTATATTTTTCTCTTACTTCTATGTATGCTTCATCAAAAGGTATATTATTTTTAAAATCATGATTAAAAGTTATATTGTTTAATTTATTGCAATATGCATTACAAGATATGCTTCTTGCCTCATGAGCAAATTCTAAATCTTCTTTATTTATAAAATCTTTCATATTGTTTGCAAGCATTTTTATCCTATCTAAAAGAGTAGAACCATATAACCAATCAAACGGGTAAGAATAAAAACGAAGGCGACTTTCTCTAAGAACTTCCGCACAATAACGAGCTTCTCCTATACTAAAAATTAAATCATACTTTTTTTCATAATTGCTTATTATCTCATATTTATATTTTTTATTTTTTTATAGTTTTTTAGGTTTAGAAACAGAAAATTTATCAAAAATTTTATCCCATCCATTTTTTTCGTATTTTCGCCCCGCAACATCATTGTCAGGAGGAAAGAAATCTACAAAATCAACCAAGTATTCTTCAGCACAATTCTTGAATTTTTTTTAAGTTTTCTTTTTCTGCTACAATTAATAGTTTAAAATTTTTGAATGTATAGTATTGTTAATATCTTTGGATTTAATTTTATATATATAAAGTTTTGATTTTTCCGATTGTGCGATTTTTAAAAATTTTTCTTTTAAATAGCTTATCCGCGATATAAAATCTTTTTTGTCAGCTTCAAGTTCTTTATTTGTGGCTGTGTTATCAATATATTTCTGCATAGCAACTTTTCCGTGAAACCTTATATGAGAATTTGGACATTCCCATAAAGGATTAGGCTTTTGTAAAAAATCAAAACCTATGCAATTAAAATTCTTAAGTGCACATATTAAATCATCAATTGTATATGAATATGTCCAATTTAAAAGACTTGATTCTTCAAAATTATAATATTTTAAAAACTTATATGCAACCTCACGATTATACCCAAGAGAAACTATGTAATCATAATGCTTTTTTTATACAAAAATTTTTTAAAACTCATTTACAACCTCCACAACTTTTTTTACTTCATCATCACTCATCACTGGTGAAATTGGCAAGCTAATTATCTCATTGTGTATTTGCTCAGTTATTGGGAAACTTAGATGATTTAACTCTTTATAACACTCTTGCTTGTGTGGCGGGATCGGATAGTGGATTATGGTTTGAATTCCATTATCATTTAGATAGCTTTGGAATTTCGCTCTATCTTTAACCCTCACGACAAACACATGCCAAACATGCGAAT